>CAZYLF010000027.1:0-1028 GCA_964648765.1 uncultured Candidatus Saccharibacteria bacterium | reverse complement strand
TCATTTTCAATCAAAGGTAAATGATATACTATATCAGCAGATAAAACGATTTAGACATAAGAAAAATTATACATAAATCATGTAAACATGATTGTGCATAGAATTTGCATCTAGAAGACGCATATCAAAATATCAAAACAAAATATGGCAATAATTGGGAATTAGAACCATTTTCTATTATTAAAACAGTAAATGATCATAGAGAGTATTGGAGACCAAAGAATGTCAATGTGATATTATTGGCAGAATCACATGTCTACACTACCATTTCTGACCATAATAATACAATGAATTATGATAGCTTTACACAGCTAAATGGATGCCCAAATAACTACGTAAGACTAGTGTATTGTTTAGGATATGGAGAGAGAAAACTAGTAAGTGTTGATGATAATCCAGGCACACCTCAATTTTGGAAAATATTTGCATCTTGTATAAATAAAGACGTCAATTTAGAATTTGAAAAAATATCTGTTTCAAAAAACCCACACTCAAATCAGCGAATACAAAACAAAATATTACTTCTAGAGGAATTAAAGAAAAGAGGCATATGGCTAGTTGATGCAAGTATAGTGGCATTATACAACAACACTATCAAACCCTCACCAATTACAATGGAAAAAATCATAGAGATTTCCTGGGATCAATATGTATCAAAGATAATTCAGGAAGTCAACCCTAAAAAAATTATTGTCATAGGAAAGGGAGTTTTCAATATTCTGAAATACAAATTAAATAGAATTGGTATTGAGTATTTTGTTCAATCACAACCTCAAGGAATAAGATCAAAAACAATAATGAATGAAACTTTTGAGAAATACTATCAATTATGCAATAAAAGCTAACATAAGATTAACTAATATCTTTCAGAATACTACGACCTTCCTTTGTAAGATCCAGACATAAGCGTATCAATAAAATCAATAACTCATATCTTTTGTGTAGAATTATGATTGTAAGATCACCACTCAGATATCCAGGCGGAAAATCGCGTGCAGTTAGTATAATATCAAAATACATCCCCAAAA
>CAZYLF010000026.1:0-1044 GCA_964648765.1 uncultured Candidatus Saccharibacteria bacterium | reverse complement strand
CCAGCGCGGCAAAGGCAAAGTCCCAGCTGTCTTTCAGGCCCAGCTTTTGGCAGGCCGCTGTGCAGTCGGCCCAGGCGTAAAACGCGCCATCGGGGGCCACGGGCACGGTCAGGCCCAGCGCGTTCAGGGCCGGGATGAAGTAGTCGCGCCGCGCCTTGAACTCGGCGCGGCGGCGTTCGTATTCGGCCAGGCTCTCAGCCTCAAAGCAGGCCAGGGCAGCTTGCTGCGCCACGGTGCTGGCACAGATGAACAGGTTTTGTGCCAGGCGCTCCAGCACGGGCGTGAGCTGCTCGGGCACCACCAGCCAGCCCAAGCGCCAGCCGGTCATGTTGAAGTATTTGCTGAAGCTGTTGATGCTGATGACGTCGTCGCCCAGGGCCAGAGCGCTTTGGCCGAACTGGTCGTCGTGGCTCAGGCCCAGATAAATCTCGTCGATCAGGGTGATGCCGCCTTTGGTGCGAACAAATTCCAAGATGCGGGCCAGTTCGGCCGGGTCAATGGACGTCCCAGTGGGGTTGGAGGGCGACGCCAGCAAAACACCACGGGTTTTGGGGCCCCAAGCAGCGGCCACTTTGGCGGCGCTCAACTGAAAGCGTTCTTCGGCCGTGGTGGGCAGCAAGACCGCCGTGCCCTCGGCCGCGCTCACGAAGTGGCGGTTGCACGGGTAGCTTGGGTCGGGCATGAGGATTTCATCGCCCTGGTCGATCAGTGCCAGGCAGGCCAGTTGCAAAGCCGCCGATGCGCCTGCGGTGACCACGATGCGGCTGGCGGGCACCTGCACGCCAAAGCGCTGCGCGTACCAGCCGCTGATGGCCTGGCGCAGGGCGTCCAAGCCCAGAGCGGGGGTGTATTGGGTGTGGCCGGAGACGATGACGGCCTGCGCGGCGGCTTGCACACGGGGCGGGGCGGTGAAGTCGGGCTCGCCAATGTTCAGGAACACCACGGGCCGGTCGGTGTGCGCGACCTCGCGGGCTTTTTGCGAAGCGGCCTTGGCCACCTCCATCACCCAAAAGGGCTCGATCCGCTCGGCTCGCTCAGAGATGC
>CAZYLF010000025.1:0-1057 GCA_964648765.1 uncultured Candidatus Saccharibacteria bacterium | reverse complement strand
CGTTCACCTGCGACCTCGGCGACGCCGGCCGCGCCACGATCGCGTTCCAGATCGACCCGAGCACCATCACCGAACACGACCGAGACACCATCCTGTCAACCGCTGCACGCCTGGCGAATTGGAGCTACACGTGACCGACACCGAAGACCGGCAGACGCACGCCGACGTGCTGATCGTCGCGCTGCTCTGCCAGCCCGACAACCCGATCCCCGGCCCGAACGCCTGGCTCTGCCGGCAAGCCTGGATCGCTCACAGCTTCGGCCGACCCTTCGACGCCGACGCCGTCATCGCCGAACACATGTACTGGCTCAACCGACCCGAGAACGCCGACCGCCGCGAAGCACTCGTCGGCTGCTGCGAACACCTGAAAGGCATCGCCGCAAAGAAACCACTCTGGGATCTCCCCGATAACCCGTTCGACCCCGCCGAATGGTTCACCACAACCGAAGGACAAACACAGTGATACGCAGACTGATCCGCCGCCTACTCGGCCCACCGATCGGCGATATCTACATCGCCGTCGACACGATGGCGCCGATCGCCGGCTGCATCGTCGGCGTCAGCACACGACAGCAGGGCGCCGAGCTGATCCGCGCCAAGTACGCAGCGCGCCAGGCCGCCATCACTATCCGGCCGCCCAGCCGCACCGAAGGCGATCAGCGAGAGCACATCTACGACCGCACCATCATCCAAAACCACGAACTACAGGACGGCGACGCATGACACACAACACCATCCGACTCTGGGACAGCGAGTTCAACCACCTCGCCACCGAACGCTGCCCGGCCCGCGAAGTAGAACCACCGACCAACAGCGACATGCGACTGACCATCCGACACCAGGGCGACGGACCACTCTTGCAGGCAGTGCGCGCCGTCGTGCAAGACGGCGGACTGATCCCGAACCTCCACGTCACCGTCGACCCCGACCCCGAACACCTACACGACTCGAAGCGCAGACTCGGCGGCATCATCACGAAGGTTGCCGTGCACGCCGACGCGCTGACCATCTTCGCCACCGTCCACACACCACCGCCCGAACCCGAGACGATCTACCC
>CAZYLF010000024.1:0-1205 GCA_964648765.1 uncultured Candidatus Saccharibacteria bacterium | reverse complement strand
TTCACGGCCCCGCCGGATGCGGAAGTCAAGGTCAGCGCCACTGTCACGTCCGCCGCCACCGCCGTATTGTCCGCCGCGAGCGTCAGCGTGAAGCTGTTGGTCACCTGGCCCGTCGCAAACACCAGCGGGCTCGCCGACGGCGTCACCCCGCCGCCCACCGCCGTGAAGCTCACGTTCACCGAGCCGTTGAGACCGCCGGTGCGCACCACCGTGATCGTCGTCGTCCCCGCGCTCTCCGTCGTCGTGTAGGTCGCGCTGCTGAAGGCAAAGGTGCCGTTGTCCGCGTTCTGCCCGCCGTCCAGCCGGACCACCCGCCCCGCCGCCGTCCCGTTGAACGTCGTGAACGCACCCGCCGCCACCAGCCGCCCGTCCGGCTGCACCCCCACGGCATTGACCTGCCCGTTCGCACCGGTGCCAAAGTTGATCGTCGCGTCCAGGGTGCCGTCGTCATTCAGCCGCGCCAGCCCCGCCCGCCCCTGGCTGTTGATGGTCGTGAACGCTCCGCCCACTAGGATCTTGCCCCCGCTCACCAGCAGCGTCGTCACAAAGTTGTCCGCCCCGGCGCTGCCCCCGTTCAGGAAGGCCTGCAAGGTGCCGCTGCTGTTAAGCCGCGCCAGCCGGTTCCGGCCGCTCCCGCCCACCGTGGTGAAGTCGCCGCCCAGCAGCAGATCCCCGTTCCCCGCCAAGGCCAGCGCCCGCACCGCGCCATTGATCGTTCCGCCTCCCAGGCTGAAGCCCGTGTCCAGCGCACCCGTCGCCAGGAACAGCCGCGCCACCCGGCTGCGCGACGTGCCGTTGACACTCGTGAAGTCGCCCGCGACGTAAACATAGCCGCCCGCGGGCACCGTCGAACTCGCCTCGTCCACCAGCACCGCCCGCACCTCTGCGTCCGCCCCGGACAGCCCGTTCAGGAACGTCGTGTCCAGCGTCCCGTCCGCGTTCAGCCGCGCCACGCCCCCGCGCGACACCCCGTTCACGCTCGAGAACGAGCCCACGATCAGCACCTTGCCGTCGGTCTGCACCGCCACCGCGTCCACCGCGTTGTCCGCCCCGGCCAGCCCGTTGAGGAACGCATTGTCCAGCGTCCCGTCCGTGTTGAGCCGCGCGATCCGCCCCCGCGTCAGCCCGCCCACGTTCGTGAACGTGCCCCCGATGAGCACCTTGCCCACGTTCGCCGACAGGAACGCGCTCGTGTTCCGGTCCAC
>CAZYLF010000023.1:0-1229 GCA_964648765.1 uncultured Candidatus Saccharibacteria bacterium | reverse complement strand
TGAGTGGCGAGCGGGGCTGGGAGTTCGGAATGCCTTCGGGCGGGGGCATGTTGCTGCGGCTGGTCTCCGCGACACAGCCGCGCTCCGGAAACGTCGCCCGCCGCCTTGCCATTGGCGCGTCGGCTGGTAGCCTCGCGGCATGATGACCACCCGCAAGTTCGTGCAGACGCTTTCCGTTTCCATGGCCGCCCCGGCGGTCTTCTCCGGCTGCGCCTCGTTGGGCGAGGGCGAGCCGCTCTGGACCCCCCGCGCGCTTACGAAGCCCGGCGAATTCACCCCCGGCATCGAGGGCCCCGCCTGCGACCGCGAGGGGAACATCTACGCGGTCAACTTCGCCAGGCAGCAGACCATCGGACGCACCACGCCGGACGGGCGCTCGGAAGTCTTCCTCACGCTGCCCGGCAAGAGCACGGGCAACGGCATCGTCTTCAACCGCGCCGGCACGATGTTCATCGCGGACTACGTGGGGCACAACGTCCTGCGCGTGGACATGAAGACGAAGCAGATCTCCGTCTTCGCGCACAACCCGCAGATGAACCAGCCGAACGACCTCGCCATCGGGCCCGACGGCACGCTCTACGCCAGCGATCCCAACTGGACCGCCGGCACGGGCCAGCTCTGGCGCATTGACCTCGACGGCAAGACCACGCGCCTCGCGACCGGCATGGGGACGACCAACGGCATCGAGGTCAGCCCGGACGGGACGAAGCTCTACGTGAACGAGAGCAAGCAGCGGGACTTGTGGGTGTTCGACATCGCGCCGGACAAGTCGCTGACGAACAAGCGGCTCCTGCGGAAGTTCGAGGACCACGGCTTCGATGGCCACCGCTGCGATGCGGACGGGAATCTCTACATCGCGCGCTACGGCGAGGGCGTGGTGGCCGTGGTGTCACCCAAGGGCGAGATTCTCCGCAAGGTGCCGGTGCTGGGTCCGCGCCCGAGCAATGTGTGCTTCGGCGGCCCGGACGGGCGGACGGTGTATGTCACGGAGGTGGAGCACACGCGGCTGGTGGCGTTCCGGACGGACCGGCCGGGATTGGCGTGGAAGCGGTGGCAGGAGCGGTGAGAAATTCCAAGGGTCAAATTCCAAGCTCCAAAGAAATCCCAAACGCCAAATTCCAATTGTTCAGTGCGCCGCGCTGTCAGCCCTGGGCGCATCTCGGCACTGCCCCCGGAGCGCGGGGGCAGGGCCCCCAGCGGTCACGCGAGTACCGGGCGGTTCGTGTAGT
>CAZYLF010000022.1:0-1260 GCA_964648765.1 uncultured Candidatus Saccharibacteria bacterium | reverse complement strand
AGACATGGGTGACACTTTAAGTTCGTTCCGGTTTGAGGCGGTGGGGTTTGACGGGCCGGAGTCCGCCGCGGTCGCGGTCGTGGAGCGTGCCCAGCAGGAGGCGCTGAAAATAGACCTCGGCGAAGCCGCCGGCGCGCGGCCGCAACGCCACCGGGTGGCGCGCAAACGCTTCGCCAATGGAGCGCAGTCGGCCCTGCCATTTGATCTGGCCGTTGTGGCGGACGTGCCGCACCACCCAGCCGCGCGGGTAGCGGAGGCGGTGCGGGCCCCGATAGCGTCGCCGGCTGCGCCGATAGTAGTCGGCGGGATAACCGCCGCCCAAAGCTTCATGCGGCCGCGCAGTGTTGTAATACCGCCGCCAGCGGTCACTGCGGCGCTGCTGGCCGGGCGGGTGCGCCGCGGGCGGCCGCGCGGTGTCGCGTTTGAGTTCCCGATGCATCTGCTCATGCGCGCCGTTTTCCTCCGGGTGGCCGGGCCGGATGAACTCGACCTGGATGCCCAGGGTCAGCCACCACACGCTCAAGGCCGAGAGGCCCCGCGCCCCCGTGCTGCCGAAGGGCGCCCCATTGTCCATGCGCAGCACCTTGGGCAGCCCGTAGCGGCGGAACAGACCGACAAACACGCGGCGCACGGCGGTCTGGCGCTGATGCGGCAGAATCCGCACCGCCAAGAGGTAACGGCTGAAGAGGTCGCGCACGGTCAGCGGATCGCACCGGGTGCCGTCGGTGGTGCGGAAGGCCCCTTTGAAGTCCACGGTCCACACGTCGTTGGGCGCGGTGGGCTGCGTCAGCGGGGGCAACCGCAGGCGCGGCCCGCGCCGCGTATGCCGGTGGCGGCGGGGCATGACACACAGCCGGGGCAGCCATTTGGTGATGGTGCGGACGGCGGGCAAGCGGCTGCGGGGGAACTGGCGCCGCAGGCGGGCGTGCAGCTTCTTGGCACCCCAATGGGGAAAGCGGCGGCGCAGCCGCTGCACGGCTTGCCGCCACCGCCAGGGCGTGCGGCGCGGCGAACGGCGTGGGCGGCGCGAACGCGGCCGCAGGCCGGCCCGGCCCGCCTGCTGGAACCGGCGCAACCACCGGCAGCCACACTGGCGGCTGACGCCAAACGCCCGGCACAGACGGCCGAAGGGTTGGAGCTGTTTCAGAGCGGCCCGCACAAACCGGATGCGCTCTCCAAGGACAGAGGAGGTTTTCCACGGCATGAGTGCCGCCAAAGAACCAACCAGCAAAATGAAAAGTGTCACCCATGTCTATGCCC
>CAZYLF010000021.1:0-1265 GCA_964648765.1 uncultured Candidatus Saccharibacteria bacterium | reverse complement strand
GGTGGCCGGCGTCCGCCCATCATGAATCAAACCACCCCCACCCCACCACCGGCCAGCCCGCCGGCCAAACGCACGCGGCGCACCTATGACGCGGCCTTCAAAAAGTCCGCCGTCGAACACTGTCTCCGCTACGACGGCGACGTCGCCCGCACCGCCCAGGAACTGGGCGTCAACCCCTGGAGCCTCCGCGACTGGGTGGCCGCCGCCCGGCGGCCCGCAGTGCCACCCGCCCCCGCCCGCTCTTTGGCCGAGGCCGAGGCCGAGGTCGCCCGTCTGCGCGCCGACCTGGCCCGTGTCACCGAACAGCGCGACATCCTAAAAAAATCGTTGGGCATCCTCTCCCTGGCGTGAACGACCGCTACGCCCTCATCCAGCGCCTGGCCGCCGAGCATCCGGTCACCGGACTCTGCGCCCTGCTGGCCGTGCGGCGGAGCGGCTACTACGCCTGGCGCGGGCGCGGCCCCAGCCCCCGCCAGCAGGAGGATGCCCGCCTGGCCCCCCTCGTGGCCGAAGTCTTCGCCGCCACCCGCCGCGCCTACGGCCGGGTGCGCCTGACCCGCGAGCTCAAGGCGCGCGGCCACGCCTGCAGCGAGCGCCGCGTGGGCCGGCTCCTGCGCGCCCAAGGCCTGTGCGCCCGCCCGCGCCGCCGCTTCCGCCCGCAGACCACCGACAGCCGGCACCCGGACCCCATCGCGCCCAACCGCCTGGCCCAACGGCCCGCCCCCACGCGCCCCAATGAAGTCTGGGTGACCGACTTCACCTACCTGCCCACCACCGCTGGCTGGCGCTATCTGGCCGTGGTGCTGGACCGTTACAGCCGCCGCGTCGTGGGCTGGGCCTTCAGCCCGGCCCTGAACACGGCCCTGGCCCTGGCCGCCCTGCGGATGGCGGTGCGGCACCGCCGCCCGCCCGCCGGGCTGATCCACCACAGTGACCGGGGCAGCCAATACGCCAGCGCGGCCTACCGGGCGGAACTGGCCGCGCACGGGCTGGTCGCCAGCATGAGCCGCGCGGGCAACCCCTATGACAACGCGGTGATGGAGAGCTGCTACAGCACGCTCAAGACCGAATGCCTGGCGTCGGCCCCCGTGACCAGCCCCGCCGCGACGGAGGCGCTGGTCTTTGACTACCTCGAAGTGTTTTACAACCGGCAGCGGCGCCACAGCGCTCTCGGCTTCCAGTCACCTGTGGACTTCGAACAGCAACTCAACTAAACCAGCCGTGCCACCTTACCCAACGGTGTCCGCCAAATCGATACAGGCTCA
>CAZYLF010000020.1:0-1320 GCA_964648765.1 uncultured Candidatus Saccharibacteria bacterium | reverse complement strand
ACAAGCTATAAAGGAAATGTGATGCGGAGTGCGGGAATTGAACCCGCGACCTTCATCCTTTGGAAGCCTGACTCGGACTAACACCGCGCAGATCGATAAAATTCCAGAAAATCATTTGATTGAACTTGCAACATCTAAAGAATACAAAAAATGTTAAGTTATGGAGTAGGCGTCATACTGTTGAATGTGGGAATGTATTTTGTCGCGCCCGCAATAATCATAGTCAAAATAAAAAATAGATTCAACAATCTGTTAAGATAATAGAAAACGAGTGTCAGCATTGTAGACCTTGCTTCAGACCAAAGTCCTGCAAGACAACGCTGACGCTTTCATTATAATTATGGTATTGATAGATTATAAACCTAATCCAGTGGATTGTGCTGAATAGACAAATCAACAACATCAAACATGCAACTTAAATCCATTCTGGGTATAACATTGTAAATCATGTCAAAATCTGCCGTGTTTGTTGATGCTGGATATCTGATCGAGCTTTGTCGTATTAAAAATAAAAAACTGAATTTTCTAAAACTATCTAATGAATTAACAAGTAATACAGAACGCATCAAGACACTTTTTTACGACACATTACCAATACCGAATTCCACAAGAGGTATTGATCTTTTTTCCAAAACCCAAAGATTTCATGACAAAATCAGAAAACTAGACAAATTTGAAGTAAAACTTGGTAGATTGCAGGAAATCAATGGAAGATATGTCCAAAAGGGAGTAGATATGAGATTAGGGGTGGATCTTGTCCAAATGAGCATGAATAAAATTATTGATAAAGCCATAATTGTTACAGCAGACAGTGACTTTGAATATGCAGTAGAAAAGGCTCAAGAGGCTGGAATCAAAGTCAGTTTAGCATATTTTCCAAATTCAAAAGTAAACAAACGCTTTCTTGAATCAATGGATGAGCGAATTGTTCTAGATGATGTATTGTTAGAAAGGTGTAAACTATAATTCGAAACACATCGACAAACCACTCTTATTACTAAAAAACAAAGTCCAAAACTGATCATATTTGTTGACCCAGCCAATAAAAAATCGTCAAATGGTAGTTTCTATGAATAATGCTAAGTAAAACTGAACGTGATTACCTGTCTGGGGCATATGCGCCAAAATCTGACCACAAACGGGTACTAGATCATCGAATCAGAAAAAAACTTGATACATTTTTCATGCTAGAATTACCGCTACTTAACAGCTCGAGTGTTACTAAATTTAGTAACATTGTTACTGAAAACAGTAACATTGAGGAAACAAGCTATAAAGGAAATGTGATGCGGAGTGCGGGAATTGAACCCGCGACCTTCA
>CAZYLF010000019.1:0-1353 GCA_964648765.1 uncultured Candidatus Saccharibacteria bacterium | reverse complement strand
CTTCTGCCCCAACCCAGCGCGTCCCCTTCGTCGTCTTTTAATTTGAGTCAACTCGGCTCGGAGCGAGGCCGCATTTTTCGCTGTGCAAACCCGGCGGGCGTTGGCGTATGCTCCGCGCCCGGACATGGGTTTGCCCACACAACTGCATGACGATTTCGTGGCCGAGTTCAAGCGCGAGCCGAACATCGTGGCCCGCGCCGTGTGCGACATCACCGGCGAGGAAGGCCTGACCTGGCTGGCCTGCGACGGCTCCATGCTGGTGTGCTATTCGCGCCCTGCCGGCGGTGAATTCTCCCGGCTCGACTACCATCTCGCCGAAGCCAGCGCGCTGGAAGTGCGGGAGGACGGGACACATGCCTACTTCAAAGCACGCCTGCCCGAGGCGGAGTTCGAGCTGCGATTTCCACCGGGTGAAGTGGTAAACCTGAACAAGCTGGCCGCGCTCCAGCCGCCCGCCGACTCGGTGGATGTCGTGCGCGCCCCGGCGAACCTCACCCCGGGCCTGGTCTGCGGTGCGGCGGTGTATGCGATGACCCAGGCGGACGGGGCCAATGCCAAGGAGGAACTGGACTGGGTCGTGGCGCGCTTCGGCAGCCTGAACACTTTTCGCCGGGGCGGCGCCTGGGTGGTGAAGCACGGCTTCGCCAAGCTGCTCACGGAAGCCCCGAACCGGCTCACCGCGGCGCAGTTGGAAAGCGTGCTCGTGAACCTGATTGACCTCGGCTTTTGCGACAACAAACTCTCGCATGAGGAGATCACCATGCTGGAGGAGTGGCGGCTGGCCGCCGGGCTTTCGGAGGAGCAGTATAAGCGCTGCTACGACGCGCTGCTGGCGGCCGCCTCGCTGGGCTCGCTTGTGAACGAGAGTCCGTCCGGTCCCGACTGGACGCCGGTGAATCTGCTGTGCGCCGCCGTCCTCGGCGTGATCCAGCATCGGCCGGAAACCCGGGAACGGCGCATCAAGGCACTGGAACGGCGCATCCAGTCCACGGACGCCATCAACGCCGGGCAGACCTACCTGGACCAGCTCGGCCCGGAGGGATTGGTAACCGTGCTCGGCGAAATGCTGCTCCCCGCCCAGCGCCGATGCGTGATGGCCAACGCCCTGCGCGAGGCGTTCAAGGATGGCGAGCCAACGCCCGAGGTGGTGGACTATCTCCGGTTGGTGCAGGAAGGGATGCTGGTCAGCCCGGCCGACTTCGCGGCGGAAGTGCGGGTGTTCCGCAGCCTGGGCAATACGGTGCTCTTTCACGAAGCGGTTTCGCCCTACTGACCGGGTCCCGGCCCGCAGCACGCGTGCACGTTGCCTCATGGAAAAAAGACGCCGAAGGATTCTGAGTCGGCAGGCATGGA
>CAZYLF010000018.1:0-1411 GCA_964648765.1 uncultured Candidatus Saccharibacteria bacterium | reverse complement strand
GGTGGAAGTTGAGTTCACCATTGTTAAGTTAGTGATAGTTGAAGTAGAACTGTTGACGAGAATACCGCCAGTGATAGTTGCTAATCCTGAACCAGCGATGGTGGTGAAGGAAGCGGCGCCGTTAACATCAATGCGTTGGGTGCCGGCACCAGCGCCAGTGTTGATGCCGGTAGTGCCGTTGAGGGTTGTGCCGGTGATAGTGTTGGCGGTGGCGATCGTGCCGAAGCCGGAAGCAATGGAGCCGGATGAAAGAGCGCCAGTGGTGACTAAGTTTGAGGCGGTGGTGAGACCAGAAGCGGTGGTAACTGATGAACCAAGCGCGGTGGCAGAAAGAATGTTAGCGTTGTTGATTAAGAAGACACCATTGGTGGCTAGATTAACATTGCCAGTTGCCAAATTAACTCCTCCACCAAATGTGGTTGTGGCCGAACCAGAAACATATAGATTGGTGGTAGTGGCGTTGGTGCTCGTTGAATTCACCATCGTTAAATTAGTGATAGTTGAAGTAGATTGGTTGATCAAGATCGTGCCGAAGCCAGAAGCGAGTGAGCCAGATGAAAGTGCTCCGACACTTGTAAGTGAGGAAGCGGTGACGCCAGCCGCCAAAGTGCTGCCGGTCAAAGTACCAGCAGCGGCAGCGGGTGTGGTGGTAGCGATGACTTGACCATTAGGATTAACTGCGAGGAAGGTGCCAGCAGGAGTGGCCAAGTTAGAAATCGCCAAGTTAGTCGTCGTGGCGGAAGTGCTCGTTGAATTCACCATCGTCAGGTTAGTAATTGTTGAAGTGGAATTGTTGACGAGAATGCCGCCGGTGATAGTTGCTAATCCTGAACCAGCAATGGTGGTGAAGGAAGCGGCGCCGGCAGTGAGAGCGTCAGCTCCGATGTCGATGGAGCCGAAACCGTTGGTGATAGAACCGCCGTTGAGAATACCAACTGAAGTGAGTGATGAAGAGACAACAGCAGAACCAAGTGCTGTGGCTGAAAGAGTGTTGACTCCATTGATGTTGAGAGCGAGGCCAGAAGCTAAATTGAGATTGCCGCTAACGTATTGATTGGTGGTGGTAGCGGAGGTGGTGGTTGAATTTAAAGCTGTTAAGTTAGAAATTGTTGAGGAGCCGGTAAGTAGGATGCCATCTGTGGATGTGAGTGGTGTTAAGTAGAGGCCGGCGTCTGTCCAGTTGGAAGCACCATCGGCACCACTTGGTGTGGTGGTGGCAATCACTCGGCCAGTGGCATCAACGGCGAGGAAGGTGCCGGCGGCGGTGGCCAGGCCAGAGATTGTAATGTTTGAAGTGGTGGCATTGGTTGAAGTGGAGTTAACCATCGTCAAGTTAGTGATGGTGGAAGAACTAGAGTTGGCCAAGATTCCCCCACTCAAGGTTGAGAGGCCAGAGACACCGAGAGAAGAA
>CAZYLF010000017.1:0-1507 GCA_964648765.1 uncultured Candidatus Saccharibacteria bacterium | reverse complement strand
ACACGAACTTCTTCGGCCCCGACACCTTCACGTATCGCGCCTCGGACGCCTCCTCGAATTCGAATCCGGCCACGGTGAGCATCCTCGTTTATGCCCGGCCCACCAACGCCGTGCCGCCGCTGCAGCAGGTCTTCTCCAGCACGGTCCTGCGTTTCTCGGCGACCAACACGCCCGACGCCAACCCCCTCCGCGTGGGCGACCCGGACAGCACCGTGCTCACCGTCTCGCTGCTGGTCACCAACGGCACGCTGACAGTCACCAACCTCGGCGCGCTGACCTTCGTGGACGGCACCACCAACGGCACCAACCTGGTGTTCACCGGCACCCTGGCCGAACTCAACGCCGCGCTGGAAGGCCTGACCTACCTCTCGAAGACCAACTACTTCGGCGACGACACGCTGGTGATCGTCTCGATGGATGAAGGCGGCCGGACCAACCGAGGCCACAGCCTGGTGCCGATCCTGGTGGAAATTCCGGCGCTGGGCGGCGTGCCCAAGGTGTCCTTGGACAACCTGAACGACCCGCTGACGGGCCGGATGATCACCAACGTGACGATGATCGCCTCGGACACGAACCTGGTGAAGGAGATCACCTTCAACCCGACCAACAGCGAGGTGAACGTGCTGGCCGTGGGCGGGCAGGACGGCTCGACGAACCGCTCGACCATCACGGTGAAGGTGAAGTTCAGCGACGGGACGGAGCAGGACGTGGTGGTGCCGGTGATCATCTACCAGCCGCTGCTGACCAGCACGACCAACGAAGGGGCCTACAACGCGACCTTCGGCACGCCGATCTTTAATCCGCAGACCAGCCTCTATGAGCAGAAGGTCAGCGTGGTGAACAACACGCCATTCGACTTCACCGCGCTCCGCATCACGGCGACGAACCTGCCGGCCGGCGTGACCCTGCGCAACGCGAGCGTGACCAACGGCGGGCTGCCCTACATCGAATACAACCTGGCGGTGCGCTCCGGGAGCAACGTCACGCTGACGCTGGAGTATTACAACGCGAACCGGGCCGGGGCCTTCACGCCGGGCCTGAAGCTGGAACTGCTCAACTCCTCACGGGTAATCCCCCCGCCGACCAACCCGGTGATGACGGCCGTGCTCGCGCGGCGCGGCTACGCGCCGGACGGGCGGGTGCGCTTCTACATCGAGTTCCCGACGGTGGTGGGCCTGACCTACTATGTGCAGTATCAGGATGCCGTGGGCGATCCGTGGAAGACCTCGCCGGTGATCATCCCCGGCACAGGCAACCGGCTCAACTGGCTGGACGAAGGCGCGCCCAACACGGACTCGCCGCCGACCGCCGCCCGGTTCTACCGCATCGTCACGGGCAACTGAGATTCCCCCGCACCCTATGAAGCATGCCTCCCTGCTGCTGGCCGGCACCTGTGCCCTGCCGCTCGCCGCCCCGGCCCAAAACCTTGGCGACCCCGCAGTCTCCCGTCATCACTTCGGCGCGAGCCTGCCGGTGTGGCTCAACGCGAAGGCGAAGTTCACCGCCA
>CAZYLF010000016.1:0-1529 GCA_964648765.1 uncultured Candidatus Saccharibacteria bacterium | reverse complement strand
CCCGAACTCCGAAGTAGCTGGATAGTTTTGGAGGGATCGTGTCGTTGGCCTCAGATCAAACCGCCGCCCATGGGCAGCCGATCTTCTGGCGGAACCAACTTCGGCGAAGCGCAGTTGAGCCAGTCCAAGGTCGCGTCCACCAGCGGTTTGTGTTTGCCCAGGCCACCCCACGCCGCCGAGAGCTTGATCACCACGTCGCGGCCCATCACCCCCAGCACCGCGCCGCACAGGAACACCGCCACGCGCAACGTCCCGGGCTGCCGATACGGCGCCTCCGGCGTCGTCTGGTGCTGATAGAGGCTCAACAGGTTGAACGTGAAGAGCACCGCCAGGAACGCCGCCTCCGTCGCGTAGAAGGATTGCAGGCAGAACCCGTCGGCCGCCAGGTCGTGCTTGAGCTCCTCGATCCGCTGCTCCACGCAGGCCCGCCCGTTGTAGTCGCGCCACAGCTCCGGTGCGCCTTCACGGCGATTGGTCACCCAGACCCGGAAGGTGTAGCCCGGCACATCAATCAACTGGCGGCCCACCGCCGCCCTGGTTTCCCGCAGGCGTTCGCGCACGACCACAAAGCGCCGCGCCTTGGCCCAGCCAAAGAGCTGCACCGTGAACTCGCCCGCCTCGTGGTGCTCATCGATGGCACGCCACACCTTGATCCCGGCGCACTCCCGCTTGAGGTTCTTGGTCAGGCGCGCCACCACCACATAGGGCAGCTCGCGCTCCTCCAGGAAATCCAGGAACGCCCCGTCGAAGAAGCCGCTGTCGGCCCGCACCGTGCGCAGCCACGTCCCCTCGGGCAGGAGCGCCAGCGCCTCCTGGAGGAAGGGCACGACGCCCCGCGCCGCGCCGGTGTTCCCGCTGCGCAGCCAGCCGTGCAGGATGAACTGCGCCTCGGCCAGCACCGCCAGGAGGGGATGATGGCTGTTGCGCCCCTTGCGCCGGGGATTGAAGCCCTTGCGCGCGCCCTCCTGCTTTCCTTCCCGGCAGAACACCGTCGAATCCAAGTCCAGCGCGAAGCCCGGCTTGGGACACTTGAGCAGCGCCAGCAGCCAGCGCCAGAGGGGACGCCAGAACGTCTCGATGTGGGACTGGGAGAAGCGCAGGAAGAAGTTTCGGATGGTGTCATCGCTGGGAAAGCGCTCCAGCCCCAGCAGGGCGTGCAGGACGCGGTCGGCCCGCAGCCACTCGCAGTGAGCGAAGCGCTGGGCCCCGACCACGACGGACATCAGGAAGGCGGTGAGGGAGTGGGCCAGTGGGATGGCGTTGTTGGAAGCCGGTGGAGCAAAGGGCAGGTGGCGCTGCACCGCTTGGGCGAAACCGATCTGGCCCAGGAAGGAGATGAAACTGGCCAGCCCGCCGAAGGGGGAGATGGCCTTGGGTGTCTCCTCCAGAACCAGCTTGGCATCGCCAAAGAGGGAGGTAATTTCGGTGCGGGTCGTTTTGTGCGGGGCCGGGCCGGGTTGTTTAAGCATCAATCCCCATGCCCACAACCCTTTCCGCAAAGCGACCCTTTTTCCATTTCGGAGTTCGGG
>CAZYLF010000015.1:0-1601 GCA_964648765.1 uncultured Candidatus Saccharibacteria bacterium | reverse complement strand
TGTCTGCTTTGGCTTATGATACACACGATATGCTTAACAATGCAAAACTTGGCTTAATGACAGTCAACATTCTTGCTAATGTTGGGTTGTCAGTAGGAGCTATTTTTGGCGGAAAAACGCTGACTAGTCTACTATTTCATTAATTTACCTGACTCAAAGGTGACCATAACAATAACAAAATGGAGAGATTCAATGGAGAATTTAGGGATAGGGAGAAGGTAATGCGTGGAATCAAAAAAGACGATTCTATCATTATTGGTGGCTACCAAATGTATCACAATTACCTAAGACCACATATGGCTTTGGATGGAAAAACTCCAGCTGAAGTTTGTGGTATTGAGATTCAAGGTGACAACAAATGGCAGACCTTGATTCAGAACGCCGTTTTTAGCTCATCTAAAGGTGAGAGGAGAGGTGATGAAACCTGATGAATCAGAAACAGCAGGTTTGAAACACATCTTCACAACAAAAAGTTATCGAGAATATCCAAAACAGAGCACATACTACGTAAAAGAAGAGGATGATTCCTATTGGATCTGCCTGATAAAGACCAAACCACATGAGAAAGCAAGTAAGATAATTCTTGGCTCGTTGAAAGATCCGAGTTCAAGGATTTATCGAATCTGGCAAGCAACCAAAACGGTTGCCTCAATTACAGATGAGGGATGGTTTAGAAGAAAACAGGTAGAAGACATAGAACAGAAAGCATGTGGCAATAACAGACTCCCATCAAAAGCGGCGTTTGATGTCTTTATAGACAAAAAATGGCTAGTCAGTGAGAAACGAGGGAGATCTACCTATTACAACATGAAGACGATCAAATCCACAAAGGAATCAAAATCAGAATCTGTTGAAGACGAATATCAGAAAAAGTTTACTGACGATGAACGTCAGTAACTTCCTTTTTCTTTTTTCTCTGCCGAAATGCTAATCAGTAAAAAGCACGCGGTAGATCTAAGGCCCATAGGGTTTGTTTGTATGGGTTTTTTGGCTTTAGATTACCAAAATTTTATTCCCATTAAACAAATCACCAATTTAATTAACATAGTCAGAGATATTGAACTATGAAATTAAAGTCAAAATTAATCCTGATTGGGGTTGTTGGATCACTTATTATCGGAATAGGCTTTTTTGCTGCGTCGGCAAATTCCAATTTTTATGGCGAACCGAAGACACAACTACAAAATCAACCAGTTGATGCCCTTAATTATCTTAAAAACTACGCAGGAAAAGACAATACTGGGCAAACATTATTTCAAACAATAATTCAGGTCACGTCAGTGAATGGACTAGTGTTGGAAGAACCTACTTGGGAAGTCTCTTACACACAAGATGCTTTCTCTACGGAATATCCTATTACTGTTAGTGCTAAAACATCTGACGGTGTAAAGAAGTATGAATTTGTTGTAGATCTGGCAAACAAAAGTGTATTTGCCAAGAACGAACTGGCAACAGATATTTTAAAATTGATTAACTAAAATCCAATGTCCCGATCCTTTACACGAATAAAATTTCATTCTAGCACCCGATAACTTGACAGCACCTAAAACCATTATCTTTATAAAGTACTAGTACCGTACCTTACGGTATGGTAGATGAAT
>CAZYLF010000014.1:0-2020 GCA_964648765.1 uncultured Candidatus Saccharibacteria bacterium | reverse complement strand
CAGGAACTGTGACTGTAAACCTTGACTCTTTTTCAATAATGATATTCTCATTTTTGATGATCTTGGGAAGAATTGAGATAATTTTGTTGCTTTACGTGATCGTACCAAAACTAATTCCGTGATTTGATTGGTTCTAAATATTAACACAAATTAGATCAATCGTTTACGAAATTATAAAATGAAATTGTCAACTGGGCTGTCTAGTGGGAATCTCGACATGAACCTCAGTGCCTTTACTTTCACCCTGTGACTCTACCCAGATTCTACCATGGTGATTCTCAATTATGCCTTTGCAGACAGCCAACCCGAGTCCAGTTCCACCATACTTGCGCTGTTGATTTGGCTGAATTTGATAAAACTTGACAAAAATATTTTCCAGTTTGTCTTTTGGTATACCAACTCCATTATCTTTGATCAGTAATTTGGCAATATTCTGATCGCTTTTCAGAGAAATTTCAATTTTACCTGTTTTTTCACTTACAAAGTCAACTGCATTAAGAAGAACATTGTTGAGAACTTGTTTGATTCGTGATTCATCGCATTCACATATGATCTCATTGGGTGACTTTAATGTCACACTGATTTCCTTTTTTTGAAATTCAGGACTAAGACCCGCAATTTCATTTTTGATAATCTCTGTTAGGTTGTGTGGATGAATGTCTAGTTTGAGTCTACCTAATTCTAGCTTGTTTGCATCTAGGAGATCCTGAATCATTTTATGCAACAAATGTACGTT
Source organism: uncultured Candidatus Saccharibacteria bacterium (assembly GCA_964648765.1). Classification (GTDB taxonomy): domain Bacteria; phylum Patescibacteriota; class Minisyncoccia; order Phycocordibacterales; family JACOZG01; genus JBBTTN01. The sequence continues at coordinate 1,284 of CAZYLF010000014.1, read as the reverse complement.
GTTTTTTATTGATTGTAATCTCTTAACTTGCTGTTCATTTAGACTACCAAATACCTGCGTTAGTAATATCTCCACAAGTGATTGGATTGGAACTAGTGGGTTTTTCAGATCATGTACAATCATTGTGACAAATTCGTCTTTGGATTTCTCAATCTTGTTTAGATCCTCGTTCATTTTCTCCAACATGTCTGATTTCTCTTGAAGCTGAGCCTTCAGTAGGTTTGATCTTATCAATAGGATTGGTATGAGTATGGATAAAATGACTCCAACGCTAGTTATTGCGACTTGCTCAAAGATCTGCTCGCCAAAACCAGCATCCCACACGGTGTACTTTAGATTGTAATTCTGTTTGATCTTGTGACCAAACAATGCGGTTTGATGCTCGATTGATATCGAGTCAAGTAGTTCATGCTCACTAAATTCTACCTCATGGGTGATTTCACCGTTGATCTTACCTATTTGATATAATCTGACATTGTTGTCTATTGGACTGAGAAGTACAATTTTGTAGTTTTCACTTGTAATTATCCCCTCTTGGATGAAATAATCAAATGGTATTGCTATGATGAGAAGAATTTCCTTATTGACTGGAAATTCTACTGCCATGACTTTTTTTCCATTAATGATTGTGGGATATGTGGAAAATGTATTCTCAAAGTCTTTACCGTTGTATTCTTTTATCGGAAAAGATTGTGTCACAGTATTGCCGCTCAATGTAAATATGTTAACGATTTCCTGATTTTCTCCAAGCACCGCACTGATAAAATTATTAAATTCATCTGGTTCGACTAGCTGAGAGTTTGCATAAAATGCCACTACGCTTGATGCTATGGTTTCTATTCTTCCCTCTCTTCTAGAGATGGTGTTTTCAATCAAAGATTCAAATTTTTCCTTGTTGGATTCTCTTATCTCATTTTTATATTGCAAAAACTGATAAGAAATCACAAGAGTGGAACACAAGATCAGAATTCCAATAATGACTGGAATTAGATATGTGGACGATGTTTTTCCTTTCAACATGTCTTGGAAATATGTCTGAAACATATTGTTTGTGATATGGGAAATTCGTCAGTCATCCATTTACTGTGTCTAAATATATCATCTATGTGCTGGTATCAACAACCATTGTTTCTTTTTATTGAATAATTTTGATACTTGGGGGAATTACTCACCCCAAGTTTGGTACAGATATGGTTTAGGGTCCATGTGCCCTAATGGTATGATGTGTGGTTTTTTGCAATAAAACAATTACGTATGAATTATCAGTGTACCTTAGGAATAGGA
>CAZYLF010000013.1:0-2354 GCA_964648765.1 uncultured Candidatus Saccharibacteria bacterium | reverse complement strand
GATAATCAAAGAAGCGGGACGGTTGTCAACCGCCCGGAGCGCGGGACTGTGTCCCGCAGCGGCTGGGGAGGGCTGGGGCTGCCGGACTCGGTTTGAGCGAAGTGGGCAAGTTCGACCGTTGCTGCGGGTCGCAGACCCGCGCTCCGGGAACGAGCATGGGTAGGGCGCGGTGTCCTCACCGTGCCGCCGAGCGGCCGTTGCGTCTGGGTGGTCGGCGGCGGGGTGAGGCCACCCAGTCCTACCTGGTCGTGGTTGTAGCGGCCCGCGCATCGGGGGCAGCGGTCGTGGGGCTACGAGGCGGGGCCCGAATTAGGGGTGTTTTCGAAGGGAATCAAATAAGTCTTCTCCGTCCCTTCGGCGACTTCGAGGGGCTGGCAGCGCGGGGTTTCCCACGGGAGCTTGGCGGGCGATTGCGAGATGTTGGATGCAGGTTCTGATTGCATGGCGGAAAGGATAATCAAAGAAGCGGGACGGTTGTCAACCGCCCGGAGCGCGGGACTGTGTCCCACAGCGGCTGGGGAGAGCTGGGGCTGCCGGACTCGGTTTGAGCGAGGTGGGCAAGTTCGACCGTTGCTGCGGGTCGCAGACCGCGCTCCGGGAACGAGCATGGGTAGGGCGCGGTGTCCTCACCGCGCCGCCGAGTGGTCGTTGCGTCTGGGTGGTCGGCGGCGGGGTGAGGCCACCCAGTCCTACCTGGTCGTGGTTGTAGCGGCCCGCGCATCGGGGGCAGCGGTCGTGGGGCTACGAGGCGGGGCCCGAAGCAGGGGAGTTTTCGGTGGGATTCGGAAAAATCTTCTCCGTCCCTTCGGCGACTTCGAGGGGCTGGCAGAGCGGGGGCTCCCACGGGAGCTTGGCGGGCGATTGCGAGATGTTGGATGAAGGTTCTGATTGCATGGCGGCAAGGATAAGCAAGGAAGCGGGACGGTTGTCAACCGCCCGGAGCGCGGGACTGTGTCCCGCAGCGGCTGGGGAGGGCTGGGGCTGCCGGACTCGGTTTGAGCGAGGTGGGCAAGTTCGACCGTTGCTGCGGGTCGCAGACCCGCGCTCCGAGAACGAGCATGGGTAGGGTGCGGTGTCCTCACCGCGCCGCCGAGGCAAGGGGAGGTGTGGGTGGCCGACGGCGCGCTGGGGACAGACGCGCCCTACCTGTCGAGGTAGCCGACGGCGGGGTGAGGACACGCCGCCCTACCGGCTGAGGCTCGCTCCCCACCCGGAGCGCGGACGCCTACGTCCGCAGGCGGGGTCTGGCTCGGAGTCCCGGCTTCAGCCGGTGGAGCCGTCCGATTCACCTGCGCCACTCGTGCGCGCTACCGGCTAAAGCCGGGACTCCAAACGGGGGGCGGGCAGCGGCAGTGCTAGGAGACGGGGGCGTCCGCGCTCCCTTGGCAGCGGAGAGGAGAACCCGTCCTACCGTGAATCCGGACCCCAGACCCGCAGGCTGAAGGGGCCGACAAGACCTGCTTGGACTACGAGGCGGGGCCGAAACTGACCGGCGTCTCATTTGGGTTTGCCATTTTTTGCGTCCCCTCTTCAGCATCGAGGGACCGGCAGAGCGGCGTCTCCCAAGGGAGCTTGGTGGAAGTGACGATGGGGATGACAGTGGAGTTGGATCTTTCCATGCGGCGCCAACCTGACGTGCCGCCTGCCGATAGCGAGCTATATCGGAGGGAATCCGTGGTGCGCGGGTGGTGCCCCGGAGCGCGCCGAGTGCTCGTTGCTTTCCACAGGCGACTCGTCGCCGTCAGCGACCAGAGCGGTTGCGTAGTTGTCGCGCGGGCCACCGCTGGCGCGAGCGGTGGCGCAGCCGCCGGGTAGCACAGGCTACCAGCCTGTGCCGAGCGGCTACCAGCCGCTCGGAACGACGAGGGCGTGCGGATGGATCGGAGCGGTGCGGTGCAACGTGACCGCTCCGTCATTCCGTCCGGCCAGTGGCCGGACGGCACAGGCTGGTAGCCTGTGCTACCCATACGACGGCGACAAGTCGCCGTCAGCGATCAGAGCGGTTTCGTAGTTGTCGCGCGGGCCACCGCTGGCGCGACCGGTGGCGCAGCCACCGGGTAGCACAGGCTACCAGCCTGTGCCGAGCGGCTACCAGCCGCTCGGAACGACGAGGGCGTGCGGATGGATCGGAGCGGTGCGGTGCAACGTGACCGCTCCGTCATTCCGTCCGGCCAGTGGCCGGACGGCACAGGCTGGTAGCCTGTGCTACCCATACGACGGCGACAAGTCGCCGTCAGCGATCAGAGCGGTTTCGTAGTTGTCGCGCGGGCCACCGCTGGCGCGACCGGTGGCGCAGCCACCGGGTAGCACAGGCTACCAGCCTGTGCCGAGCGGCTACCAGCCGCTCGGAACGA
>CAZYLF010000012.1:0-2505 GCA_964648765.1 uncultured Candidatus Saccharibacteria bacterium | reverse complement strand
GATCACGGACACCCGGATTCGACGACGACGCGGCCGGAACGCAACGGCGAATGCGGCGACTGCCACGGACAGATCCGGCACTACCCGCCGCCGGCCGGCGGGCCCGGCCCGGGCGCCTGGTCACACCTGAACCGCGCCGACTGGATGACCAACCCGCACGACCCGAACCCGACCCCGGCGTCGATCGAAGCCGCGCAGGTCGGTGAACCGCTGCCCTAGCCGTTGGCGAGGTCGGGCAGTACGGTGCCCGCATCGCGGAGATCCCAGATCTTGTCCGGGTCGACGCCGGCGTAATTGATCTTGTCGAGCGTGGCTTTCTCGTAGTACAGGTTCACGACCGTGTTGGGCCGGGAGTTCCCGTACTTGTCTGTCGTCGTGAAGGTGCCCTCGATGATCGCCCGGCCTGCCTGCGGGTATTTCCGGTTGATGTAGGCGAGGATTTCGACCGTATCGCGCTGCGCCTGCCTGCGGATATTGCCGGTGCTGGCGCCGTCTTTCAGGGTGAACCGAGCGGTCGCTACACCCACACCGGCAGGGTTGAACGTGATCTGGGCATGCGCCGGCGTCGAGGGCGCAGCCGGTGAGGTCTGCGAACTGCTGCTTGATTCACGCGCGTCATCGCTCGATCGGTCACCGCTGCTGCACTGCCCGACTAGCACGAAAACGACTACGGCGACGATGATGCCGATGCCGATCTTCACGTCCTTGCGGATGGCTGGCTTTGCTGGCGATTCCCCCATGCGTCGGCACAATACAAGACGACCGCCGAGATCACGCGCCGTTCGTGCTGAGAATCAAGCTGCGGCGCCGAGCATGGCCGCGCGCATCTCGTCGTCATCAACCGCGAGATATCGCTGAGTGGTAGCTACCGAAGCATGCCCGAGCAAGATCTGTACCGCACGCAGATTCCGGGTCGCCCGGTAAGCGCGCGTCGCGAACCGGTGCCGCAGCGTGTGCATCGTCCAGCCATCCGGCAGTACTTCGGAAACGAGGTCACCGACCGCGGCAGGAGACAGATGGTCGCCGGTGAGCCGAACTGTCGGGAACAGCCAGCCCTCAGTCGGGGCGCCGGGGGTGTGGCCTGCTGCACCGTCACGGATTCGATCAGCCAGCGTTGTGCTGATGGGGATGAGCCGGTCTTTCGCGCCCTTGCCGTGCACGAGTAGCCGTGCGCCTGAGCCGGAATAGTCGAGGTCTTCGGTGCGCACGCGAGCTACCTCGCCGCGCCGTAACCCCGCTTCGCCTGCTAGCCGCGCCATGAGGTCGACGCGCGCTGTCGCGTTGCGGATAGCGACATCCCAGGCGTAGTCGGGCGCCGGCCGTGGTTGGGGAGTGTCGATCGCAATTGGCTTCAGCTTCACGGCCGGGTCAGACTCAATATCGCCGTGTTCGTATAGGTAGGCGAAGAACCCCCGCACCGTGGACCGATAGCTGCGCCGGGTCTCTTTCTCCCACGTTTTGCTACCGAACCACCGCACGATGTGGTCTTCGGTCACCCCCGCGGGCGGGCAGTCTAGCGATCGAGCCATCTGCGACAGCTGAGCTTTCCGAAGCCCGATTGTGGTTGGCGGGCGCCCTATGGCCCTCATGGATTCGGCGTACAACTCGATGAGGGTGGCCCATTGCTGCGGCATTGCAGCGGCGGTATTTGACATAGCAAAGGAGGCTACGGTCGCGCACGCAGGGCTTCCGCTGGTTTGTGTTTGCTGTGCTAATTCGTTATCCAACGTCTTTGAGCCCGTGACGATTTGAGGCAGGCAGTCGGCGGCGGCGCCTAGCCGCAAGGTCATCCTCATAACCGGTCGGTTGGGAGGGAGCATAGCCGCCGTTTCCTGCGGGACCGGGCCAAGGTCGGTTGTCGGACTCGCCGGTCATCAGGTAAATCGGCGATATCCCGAAGGCCCGCCATAGGCGCTCGAACTCGTCGACGTCGATCGCGGACTTGCCGTTTGTCTTCCGGTAGGCCGTGGCTTTGCTCCACCCTGTGGCAAGCATTACCTCTGTCTGCTTGATCCGTCGCTCGGCCAAGCGGCCTCGGAGGCGGTCGGCGACGTCTTCGGTCAGCGACCCCGCTACTGCATCAGGTTGCGTCATGTTGACCATGATGCGTCACCGCTGATCGTTATGCAACACATGTGACACGTGAAGCGTCGCCCTGACCGAATAGGTTCATAAAAGACCCGCACAGCGCTTGACAGATCCCGCCTAATGAGTGCAGGGTTTCAAATATGAACCGTCCGGATATCGCAGGAGCCGTACGAGCGGAACTTGCACGCCAGCGCAAATCCCAGCAAGACCTTCAGCAGCGACTCGGCATTTCTCGCGCCACGCTCGGCCGGCGACTGTCTGGCCACTCACCATTCGACGCCAACGAGCTGATCGTCGTCGCCGCATTCCTTGGCATCAGCGTCTCCGAACTGGTCGGCGAGCCTCGGATCGCGACCGAGGCGAGCGCATGAGCCGCACCGATCGCGTGGTCGCATTCGTTGGCGCCGTGGCCGCCGT
>CAZYLF010000011.1:0-2756 GCA_964648765.1 uncultured Candidatus Saccharibacteria bacterium | reverse complement strand
CACCGCCGAACATTTGTCTCACCATCAAGACCCTCTTTCTCTTGGTGGCCTCACCACCATCTCTGATGCCACCGCCGAACATTTGTCTCACCATCAAGACCCTCTTTCTCTTGGTGGCCTCACCGCCATCTCTGAAGTCGCTGCTGAACACCTGTCTCATCATCAAGGCTATCTCGGACTTTCCAGCCTCACTTCTATCTCTGACATCGCCGCCGAACATCTGTCGCACCATCAAGATAGCCTCTCTCTTTCCAGCCTTACCAACATCTCTGACATCGCCGCCGAACATTTTTCTCACCATCAAGGTGATCTCTATCTTAGCAGCCTCACCACCATCTCTGACGCTGCCGCCAAACACTTATCACGTCATCAAGGTAAACTTTATCTTTTTAACATCACCAACATCTCCGACATCGCCGCTGAACACTTGTCTCACTCCCAAGGTACTCTCGAACTTTCCAGAGCCGTTCAACAAAAAATCAATTCATTCAAAAAACCAAAATCATGACACCGGAAAACCTAAAATTTAACGAGGTGATAAGAGACACCGATTCTCCCGAGAAAAAAGGAGGGGAGGGAGGTTATGGTGTGGAGATTGTAAAAAGTCCGGGGAATACTGAATTGGTAAATGATTTACAGCAACTTGAGTCAGCCCTTTCACATGATACACCCGTCAGCGCTGAGCAAATCCTAGAAGTTGAGAAGTCTCTAGACTCAATGAAGGTAGTGGTTGGTGGTGATGAAATGACAATCGGAGAGATGCGTCAGATTCCAGATTTGGAAAAAAATGCAAAAATCTGGGAGGAGATTAAAGCCGGGGATTTTAGTCATCACGAAAATCTCACCTACCTCACTTCTCAAATTGCTCATCAGTTGAGTGGTCTTGAACGTACTCTCTATCTTCATGGCCTCACCACCATCTCTGACACCGCCGCCGAACATCTGTCTCGTCTTCAAGGGCGTCTCTATCTTGACGGTCTCGCTTCCGTCTCCGACACCGCCGCCAAACATCTTTCTCACCATCGAAGTGATCTCTTTCTTCATGGCCTCACTTCCATCTCTGACACCGCGGCCGAGCACTTGTCTCACCACCAAGATTACCTCTCTCTTTCTGGTGCTGTTCGCCAAAAAGTTAGTTCATTTAAAAAACCACAATCATGACATCGGAAAATCTAAAAATTAATGAAGTGGTACGAGATACCGATTCTCCCGAGAAAAAGGAGAGTGAAGGTGGTTATGGTGTGGAGATTGTGAAGGGTCAAGATAACTCTGTGGTTGTAGAAAGTTTACAACAACTTGAGTCGGTCCTTTCGCACGACCAGCCCGTAACTATTGGGAAGATATTAGAGGCAGAAAAAGCATTGGAATCTATAAAGGTCAATTTTTGTGGCGAGGATATGACGATTGAAAAGATGCAAAAAGTGGTGGAGGAGAATAAAGAAATTTGGGAAGAGGTGAAAAACGAAAATTATAAGCACATAACAGAACTGACTTATATTACAAATGAGATAGCCGAATGTTTGTTAGGCAATACTGATTGGTTGCTACTCCACAAACTTACTTTCTTGTCCGATAAACAGGCCGAAATTTTGAGTAAATATAGGGGAGAATACGTCTCACTTCCCGAGCTTGCCTCTTTGTCTGATATGGCAATCAGGCATTTGTCTACATTAGAAGGTGAGAAAGAGTTGATTTTGGGACTGACATCTTTGACGGATGACGCATCAGAATACCTTAGTAAATATTGTGGCAAACGCTTGGATTTAAGAAATGTGGCAATGATTTCCGATACCGCCGCCAAGAACCTCGCCAAATTTAAGGGTCGTCTTGGTTTAAGTGGTTTAAAATCAATTTCTGATTCCGTTGCTGAATGTTTGGGAGAGCATGAAGGGGAATTGGATTTAAGAAATGTGGCAATAATTTCTGACGAAGGCATCAAAAAGTTATCTAAACATAAAGGTAACCTCGGTCTTGGATTAACTTCTCTATCAGACGAAGCCGCCGAGGCTTTGAGCAAAGTTGATGCAGGAAATTTACACCTTTCTAGTCTTACTTCAATATCTGATGCGGCCATAGAGCACCTTTCTCACTTTAAGGGACTTTTGGGTTTAGATAAACTAAAATCTATAACTGACGAGGCCGCCAGATCATTAAGTAAACACAGAAATGTTTCACTCTCTGGTCTTGAGGAAATGTCTGATACCGCCGCAAGATACTTTGCGGAAGGTCGTACACCCTATTTTCCCGGCTTTGGATCACCGATTGGACTGAGACTTAACGCCCAGGTGGCTAAATTTAGAAAATAAGATGGAAAACCTAAAAATTAACGAAGTGATTAATGACACCGATTCACCGGAGAAAGAAAAAGGAGATGGTAGTTTTGGTGTGGAAATTGTAAAGGCTCAAGATAGCTCGGGAGTTGTGGAAAATTTAAAACAATTTGAGTCAGCACTTTTACACGATCAACCGGTGAGAATCGAACAGGTGTTAAATTTAGAAAAGTCTCTGGACTCAATGAAAGTTGTTGTCGGTGGTGATGAAATGACGGTCGGAGAAATGCGTCAGATCCCTGATTTGGAAAAGAATGTGGAAATCTGGGAAGAGATTAAAGCCGGGGATTTTAGTCATTACGATGATCTCACCTACCTCACTTCCCAAATTGCTCATCAGTTGAGTGGTCTTGAAGGTACTCTCCATCTTTCCGGTCTCACTTCCGTCTCCGACATCGCCGCCGAACACTTGTCTCGTCATCAAGG
>CAZYLF010000010.1:0-3042 GCA_964648765.1 uncultured Candidatus Saccharibacteria bacterium | reverse complement strand
CCGCGTGGTCCAACACGAATGCGACCACCTGATCGGCAAGCTGTACCCCATGCGGATTCGTGTAGGTCGTGAAAATCTACAATCGACACAATTAGATCAATGACTTAGAATGGTCATGTCCGGCCAAGTGTTGATTGGAAGGGGTTACTTTTTGCGCATTTTGCGCAACATAGCGCATCGACATCGCATCCTTTAACCAGTCCGGCTGCAGGTGCATGTAGGTCTTGGTCACGGTGTAAACCGTGTCGCCCAAGATGGCTGCAATCACATGCATCGGAACACCTGCCATCGCCATCTGCGTAGCCACGCTATGCCGCATGGTGTGAGCCGAAACCCCATGGAATCCATGCTTGCTGCAGAAGCGCTCCATCGTCGCCCGCATCTCACGACTGGAGTCCATCACTAGGTCGTTGATGCGCTCCTTGTAGGCACGCTCCAAGATCGGACGCAGCCGGTCAGAGATAGGAACAAGCGGACGGCGCTTAGTCGTTTGCGTCACACCTTCAGGCAAGAAGTTGATCGTGCCGCGCTCAAAGTCCACGCGATCCCAGGTCAGATCACCGATGGCTTGACGGCGTGCGCCGGTTTCAAAACCGATCCACAGCAAGCGCTCCAGGCGGGACATCCGTTTACCTTCAGGGGTCTTGACCAGCTCCAGCATGCGCGCCTGTTCGTCCGCCAGGACAACGCGGCTGCGGGGAGGTGAGTCCGGTGGCAGGGTGAGGTACGGGATGACGGTGTTGGGCAGCCTGAGCGTGAGCGGCGTGACCTTGCGCACCATGTAGTTAAAGCACGCACGCATCTTGACCATCTCAGCGCGTACCGTAGCTGGAGCGGCTGGCTTAAAGCCGATCGATCCTTCACGGCGCAGCTTCACATACTTAGCCACATCGGTTGCCGTAATCTCATTGACGCGCATCTTGCCGAAGAACACCAGCAGGTTGTTGCCCTGCTTCTCCGTGGTTTGCGGCGCTCCTACCGTAGCTCTGCAATGCTCCAGGTACAAGTTCCAACAAAAGGCCATGGTCGGCGTGTCGGTGTTCTCGACAACGCGCTGCGCGTCTAGCCACCCAGCGAATCGGGTTTGCGCTTTCTGAAGATCATCTGTCCGTAGGCTCTGTCGGAAAGTTCTCCCCGACTCACTCCAATGGACATACCAAATGCCGTCGCCGTTCTTTTCGAGTCTTGGCGGTTTTGCTTTTCTACCCATTCTGCTTTCTCCTTTATGTAACGATCTAAGTCCTGCTCCAACACCATCACCTTGCCGCGCCCCTTGCCTGGCAGGTACTGAATCTCTCCAGCATGTCGCAAGCGGCGTAGCGTTCTCTCGCTGCAGCCCAGGCGCTGAGCGGCTTCAGCGGCGGTGATAAGCGCTATCAATCCTCATCTCCATGAATCAAGTTCATCACCTTGAGGGCTTTGATGCGGTTCATCTTCATGTTGATCCGCACCCACATATTTTGCGGATCGCCATGTACTCCCTTTAGCTCAATCTCAGGCTGCTCCCGGTCTACTGCAGACTCGTAGTAGTTCGGCAGGATGTCGTCCGGCTCAACCGACAAACACTTGGCGAGTGCCTGTAGATTTTGTGGTGTGGGGTAGCTGCGCCCACGGACATATTGGCTGATCGAATCGCGGCCTAGTCCGGCGTAACGGGCTAGCTGGCTCTGATTCCACCCCTTGTTCAGCATGTGCGTATAGAGGCGCTTGCCGAACTCCTGCTTGCTTAGGTGCTTAGCGGTGCTGTCGATGTTTTCTGCAGCTACCGGTGCTGTTAGATGAACGGATTTCCTCGCCATGTGTGCTTCTCCTGTATTCCACGATACCGTGGCGGAGTAGATGCTACCAGACTACCGACAAGATGTCTACAGTCTTGTAGATTTACGATTAGTTGCAAACAGACATGATGTCGGTTATAGTCACCATCATGATGACGATAATAAAAAAATACAAACTTGATCCGTACTTACTGGTTAAGCACTTTGGTGGCATGACAGCCACTTCCAAGTTGCTCACCGCCTATGGTCACTCGATCAGCCCGAAGGCTGTAGAGAAGTGGCGTTTACGGGGTCGCATACCGATGGACACCATCGTGATGTTGGCCGTCATCGCTAAAGACAAGGGCATCCGTAGCGATTGGCCGCCTAGTCAACCAGTCGATTCAGAACCCCAAGATCATTGACCGTCCGTGGGCAGCCAACACTACCGTAGGCCGCATGACCTATGGCCTCCTGTCCTTCAATATGGCTTTCTATCGCAATGCGATGGCTAAGAGCTTCTTGAAGATCGCCAGGGAAGCCGAGGCCGGTGGCAAGAAACGCGCAGCGTATGTGGCCTTTAGCCAGGTGGCAGCGCCATTCGCCGCCCTGTACTTTGGACATCTGCTGGTGACGATCGCACGCGAGGCGATGCTAAACCCTGACAAGCTGGAAGACGAGCGTAAGAAGGGTCGACTGGAAGCCTACTTGCTCACCTTAGCGCTATCCCGCTCCGGTTTCACCGGCCTCTTGGATGTACCGCTCAACGCCTTCACCAGCGTGAAGTACGAGCGCGACATTGCCAACATCTTTGTGGGCGCGACGGCTGCCTTCATCGGCTCATCGATAGAGAAGATCACCAAGTTCTTTGTGAAGAACAGCGACAAGACGAATAGCGCCGAGTTCAACGGCATCAAGGGAATGTATGAGCTGCTAGCCCAGCCAATGCTGGCGTATGCCACCGGCACGCTGCCTGGCGGCGCGATCCTTGGGGCTGGCTACGGCATGGCTAACGCCTATCTCTCAAGCCCTGCATTCAAGAATGACTTTGCAGAGTTTTGGGTAGGCAAGAAGGATGATCGAAAGAAGAAGGGCGCAACCGGAATCGGTGACGCCCCTTAAATAAAACGCAGAATAACGCGCAATTGATTGGCTGTAGATCACGCTAGACACCGCTAAGTCATTGATATAGAATGACTTTTCGGTGCTAGCGTTTTTTTATCACCTATACCATGCGGGTGCGCGACTTCACCCGTTTTGGGTTCACCGAGGTGCTGTTCCCCGA
>CAZYLF010000009.1:0-8465 GCA_964648765.1 uncultured Candidatus Saccharibacteria bacterium | reverse complement strand
AGCGCATGAGCCGCACCGATCGCGTGGTCGCATTCGTTGGCGCCGTGGCCGCCGTCGCCGCCGCGCTGCTCGCCGACCCTGGCGAAGTCCACGCCGCGCCCGCCGTAGACCCGACCGTCGACACCACCCGCCCGGTGCTGCGCTACGAGCCGTTCAACAGCCCGCGCACCGTCAAGGAAGCGCGCACCGTCCGCACCGTCCGCGAGGCACGGAAGGCCGGCCGGTGACCGCCGCCGCGATATCCGGCGTAGATGCGCCGCCCGTACCGATCTGGCGCGACGAAGCCAGCGATCTGACCGTCTACGTCAACGGCGGCCTGGTCGAACTGAACATGGCGGACGGCTGGTCCGGTCGGCTCACGCCCGAACAAGCAGCCGACATCCCGGCCGGGTTCGCGCGGGCCATCGAAGAGGCGCGGAAGTGGGCGGCCCGGTGGGACATCTACACCGGCACCTACCGGCTGGCCATCGAAGGCGATGCCCGATGACGCGCCGCGGGTACCTCGCTGCGCCGGATCCGGACCTCACCGAGCCGTGCGCGCAGCCCGGCTGCGGCGACCCGGAAGGCGCGCATCTGCTCTGTGGCTGCAAGTCGTTCCACCACGGCCGGCCGTGCGGATGCCCAGGGTTCGCGATCGAAGCGCCGCGGTGCCCGCACTGCGGCCGCTACTTCGATGCGGTCTGGAAGTTCGACCTGCACATGAAGGTGCTCCGGCGGTTCGATCTGCGCTGTCAGAACGCCGAGCGCCAGCAGCAGGAAGCCGCCGACTCGCGTCGCGCGACGCGAGCGTTCCTCGATCGCGCGACGGGCATCCGCTGATGGCGTGGGGCGCGCCGTACGAGACGCCAGAAGAGATCGCCGAGGCTCGCGCGCAGCAGGACGCCGCGCTCGAGGCGCAGCTGCGGGCGAAGCTGTCGCAGTTCGAGCGCCGCGCCATCGACGTGCTGACCGATATCGCGGGCTCGCTGAAGCGGCTCGCGGACAACATGCAGCCGATCTACACCCTCGACGCAGAGTCCGGCCAGGTCACCGTTCAGCACGGTAACCCCGACGAGGTCGCGAAGCTGCGCGCCGACATGGACGAAATGCGCCGAGCTCTGTTCGGCGGCATCGGTGAGACAAGCGGTTCCGAAGGGGACGTCGGAACCGCTAGCGCCGGGCCGGTGACCGACCCCGGCCCGGCGCGACCCGACGACCACGCCGGCCGGTACTCCACGACCGATCACTGCGGCCAGCTACACGAGGACGAGGTCGGCGGATTCCACGAGTGCTACGAGGCGGCCGAAGGGCACCGGCACCGCTGCCTCTGCGGCCTGACTTGGTCTGACTGACGCGAACGCCGGTCCTGCCGCACAACAGGACCGGCGCCGGATCGCCACGACAACTCACGAAAGGGCACATGAATTGTCTGCAATCACCAGCGTAAACGACACCACCGGCCCCGGCCCGCACCAACTGCCGGCCGCCGAGCAACCCGACCTGGCCGAGCTCGTCAAGCTCTACGCCGGCGTGGTGATGATCGGTAACGGAATGGTCCTGTGACCGGCAAGAAGTGCGGCGCATCGGTGCGCTGCCAGAACCGCGCCGGCAAGGGCAAGCGCGGGATGTGCAACAAGCACCACACCGCGTGGACCGCCGTTAACCGGCCCGTCGACAGCGAGATCGTGCGCGAGCACATCGCCCGGTTGCGAGCCGCCGGTATGGGTTACCGGCAGATCGCGAAGCTCGCCGGCATCGGGCAGAGCACCGTCTGGGACGTCGTGCACCGCCGATCGACGACCTACGCGCCGACTGCCCGCGCCATCATGGCCGTCAACCCGGACGCTGATCGCGGCGCGGTGATGTCCCCAGTCGGCGCGGGCAGGCGGGTCCGCGCACTGATCGCGGTCGGCTACACCGAGACGCAGGTCGCCGCGGCGACGCAGGTCCGCGAATGCAACCTGTGGCGATACGAGCGCGACAAGGCCGGATGGATTCGGCCCGAGACACATGACCGCATTGACGCAGCGTTTCAGACGTTGTCGGTGCAGCCGCCGCCGACCGGCTGGGTCGCGGACCGTGCCCGCCGCCGCGCAGCCCGGTACGGCTGGCTGCCGGCGCTCGCGTGGGATCTCGAAACCATCGACGACCCGGCCGCGCGGCCGCTCGTCGAAGCGATCCGCCCGCCGAAACCCGCCGCGGTGCTCGAAGACTTCCACGTCGAATACCTAGAGCTGCGCGACGAACTGCGGCTGTCCGACGCGGCGATCGCCGAACGGCTCGGCATCACTACCGACCTGCTCGGCTCGCGACTGTCGCGGCTGAAGATCCCGATGCAGCAGAGCCGGGCCGCCTCATGAAGTGCCCGGTCTGCTTTCAGGACTCGCCGCTGACGAAGGTCGGCCGATTCACGTTGCACCGCACCACCGACGCCGGCGATTACGGGTTCTGCCCGATGTCCGGCGAACCCGTACCCGGCGCCGAACCAACCATCCGCACAAAGGAATCCATCACATGCTGAAGCAACTGTTCTCGATCCACCCCGAAGACGAAGACAGCGAGGCCGATTGGCCGCTATGGAATCACGCCTTCGAGCACCACGGCACGCGGCTGCGCGTCATCGTCGGCGACCTGCTCGCCGACATGGAACACGACGCCGGCGGCCACGCCGGGCTGCACTTCGAGGTCAGCGTCGAGCTCGCACAGGAAGACATTCCCGAGTTCTACCTACCTGACCAGCCACACGCGAAGTACGACATCCACACGTTCCGGCTGATCTTCTGGCGCTGGGGCATCTACGTCGCGGTGCGCGGGCGGACCTACTGATGAGCGCCGAACGATGGCTGCCGATCGTCGGCTACGAAGGTCACTACGAGGTCAGCGACCACGGCCGCGTCCGATCTCTTACGCGCGCAATACCCGGGAACCGACCGGGATCGGTGAGCCACAGGTCCGGCCAGATCCGGAAGTTGAAGGCGCAGAAACGCGGCGGCCATCTCGTCGTGGCTCTTCACTCAAGCGGCCGCCGTCGCGACATCCTCGTGCACCGCCTGGTACTCGAAGCGTTCGTTGGTAAGTGCCCGGAAGGACTCGAGGGGCTGCACTGGGATGACGACCCGACGAACAACCATCTGACCAACCTTCGATGGGAGACGCGCCGCGTCAATCAGCTCGACGCCGTTCGTAACGGACGGCACGGAAACACCCGCAAAACCCAATGCCCACAGAAGCATCCGTACGACCTGACGCTGCGCAGATCCAACGGCACAACCTACCGGGCATGCAGCAAGTGCCGGCGCGCTATCCGCGCGAAGTCGGAAGCAAAGACGAGAAAGGCTGCCGCCTGATGGCCACCGTATTTTTGGATTGCGAGACATTAGGCCTCGCGCGGCGTGCACCCATCTGGGAGTTCGCCGGTGTGCGCATCGAAAGCGACGGCACGATGTCGCAGCGCGAGCACTTCCAGATCCAGCACGACCCCTACCTCGACGGCGTCGACTGGGTCGAATCGTTGCCCGACCGGTTCGCCCGCGACTACCTCAACCGGTACGACGAGGGCGACGCAGTCCCGGCCAGCCAGGCGGCCGCGGTGATCGCCGAAATCGTGCAGAACGATGCCGTGATCGCCGGCAGTAACCCGGCTTTCGACATGGAACGGCTCGGCGACCTGCTCGACCGCTACGGCATCACCCCGGGCTGGCACCACCACCCGCACGACGTGCCGACGATGGCGGTCGGGTGGCTCGCCGGGCAGGGCCGGCCGATGCGCCGGCCGTGGAAGTCCGACGCCGTATCCGCGGCATGCGATATCGACCCGGCCGACTACGAGCGCCACACCGCAATGGGAGACGTCGAATGGACCTGGGATCTGTTCGTCCGGATCGGCGGCACCTGGTGAGCATCAAGCACATTGCGGTGAACACGCCGCGCGACCGGGACTGGATACAGCCCGGATCCCCCGAGCACCGTTCGATGATCTCGCCGAGCAAGGTCGGCGCCATCATGGGGCTGTCGCGGTGGGAATCGCCGTACTCGCTCTGGTACCGCATGCGCGGCGAGCTGCCGCCGGAGGAACCGAAGGACGCGTTCGACCTCGGTCACGACGTCGAACCGATGGCCGCCCGTCGTTGGCGCCGGCGCAACGAAGGCTGGTTGCTGTCACCCGACGAAGTGCAGTTCGTCGTCGACCCCGAGCACTTCGGCTTTCCCGCGATGGTCACCCTCGATCGCCGAGCGGTCCGGGGCGCACTGCGCAGGGTCGTCGAGTTCAAGATGGCGCGCGATCAGAATGACGCTGAGAAGTGGGGCGACGACGGATCCGGTGTTCTGCCGCCTGACTATTGGACCCAGGTGCTGACCGCGATGCTGTTCACCGGTTGGACCGACCTGCCCGGCCAGTTGCTCTGCCTCGGCCCGCGGATCGGTGACGAAAAGCTCTACCAGGTCGAGTACAACACCGATGCCCGCGAGGAAGCCGCGTTCATCATCGACGAATGCCGGCGGTTCTACACGTCGCTGTCGGCCGACGAGCCGCCCGAGCTCGACAAGTCGAAAGCCACCTACGAGTGCATCAAGCAGCAGCACCCCGAGATTGACGGCAGCACAGTCGAACTAGATGCGGACGACGTCGTCAACTACGCCGAGGCCCGCGTCGCGTTCACTGCGGCCGAGGAAGCGTTGCAGCTCGAAAATAACCGGCTGCTGAAGCGGATGGAACAGGCCCGCTACGCCGAGCTGGAAGGCGTGCAGATCGCCCGCCGGCAGCCGAATAAGACGGGCGTGTCGTTCGTCCCGTCGAAGTCGATCACGCCGGCAAAAGCATTGGAACTGAAGGCACTAGCTGAAGCGAGGAACAACGCATGACCGAGACGACGACCCAGGATCGCACCGACACCGCGGCCGAGGATCTGCTCGGCGCTGCGGCCCGGGCCGCCGAGGAAGCCGAATCGGCGTCGCTCGCGGTGATCCGTCCCGAGCAGCAGCGGTTCGACGACAATCAGAAGGCGATCCTGCGGCAGCTCGGCGTCGAAGACGCAACTCAGGGCGACCTCGACCTGTTCTTCCATGTCTGCCGCACAACCGGTTTAGACCCGTTCCGCAGGCAGATCTACATGATCGGCCGCAACACAAAGGTCACCGAGTGGGTCGAAGACGATCGCGCGCAGAACGGCCGGCGCCGCGTCGAGAAGTGGGTCACGAAGTACACCATCCAGACTGGCATCGACGGATACCGGCGAAACGGCCGGGAAGCGGCAAAGCGGCTCGGCGACGATCTCGGCTTCGATGGACCCTGGTTTACCGGCGAGAACGATTTTCATATCACCGACGACGGCGAAGTGATTCAGCACTGGCGCAAGGTCTGGCCGTCAAAGACGCCGCCGCACGCCGCGCGGTTCGTGGTGTACCGCAACGGCGAATCGTTCGAGGGTATCGCGCATTACGACGAGTTCGTGCAGACCGGCGCCGGTGGCGAGCCGAACAGCATGTGGCGCAAGATGCCACGCAATCAGATCGGGAAGTGCGCCGAAGCCCTCGCTTATCGACGCGCATACCCGGATGATTTCTCCGGGCTGATCCTCGACGACGCTGCGCAGCCGACCGTGATCGACCAGGACGGCAACGTCGAATCAGGCCCGGCGGCGGCCGCCGAGAAGCGCCGCCCGGCTGGCGGATCCGGTATCAACGCAGTGCGGGCCGAGCGTGAGCGCCGGCAGCGGCAGCGCCAGGCGGACGTCATCGACGGCGAAGTGATCTCAGAAGAACCCGCCTCAGATTCGGGCGCGAAACCGGAACCCGAGCAGGTCGAAGACCTGGCGCCGGCCGAGGCAGGCCCGGAACCCGCGAAGACAGAGAAGTCCGGTATGCGCCGCGCAGTGGAGAAGCGCACCTTCGGACTGATCGGCAAGATCACGCCGGAACCATCCCGCGATGACCGGCTCGACATCTACCGGGCGATCATCGGCCGCACCGATATCAGCTCAACCGACGATCTCGACAACGTCGAAGTGAGCAAGGTCGGCGACCAGCTGTACCAGTGGCAGCAGGACGGCGAGCTAGACGCGAAGGTCCGCGACATTCTGATGGCCGCTGACGAGCGCGCCGCGGCCGCCGCAGCGAAGCCCGAAGGATCCGAACAGTGAAGCGCGGCCAGGCATTCACGCCGGACGCGAACGCGCCGCTGACGCTCGGCGATATCCGCGGCATCGCCCGCGACGCGACCGGCGACGACGACCAGATCGTCGAGGTCTTCACGCCGATGACCAACCGGCAGTGCGTCACCCTCACCGTCACCAGCGACCGGTGGCACCCCACGAACACTGCTGCACCGCAGCAGGACACCAACACCGAAGGAGAACAGCAGCATGGGTAAAGACACCACGAAGGCCAGCGACCACCCGTCCACCAACGCGCTCGACGACGTCGACACCGGCGAAACCGAAGTGAAGTTCTCCTTCGGCTCGCGCAACATCCGCGTCGACAAGATCCCCGAGATGGGCGACGTCTTCGCAATCACCCTGAAGGTTCAGGTGAACGGCGACGGCAACAAGAAGAACGCAAAGGGCGAGCTCTACCCGCGCCGTGACCTGACGATCCTCGAAGGTTGGCCGGCCGGCAAGAAGCCTGCGGCGAAAGACCGGAATCAGGGCGAGCTCTACCCGACCGACCCGGTCAACGGGGCGCCGGCGCCGGAGTTCAGCGACAACGACGACGTCGACACCGGCGGCGACGAAGACGGCGAGAACGCCTGATGGGACACCGCCGCAAGCACCGGCTCGCCGCAGCGAGCCGCCGCCCGATCGTCCGCTACTTCGACGAGGACATGAACGAACTGCCCGCGCCGCCCGCGGCCGAGCCCGCACCGAAGCCGCCGCGCGTCGACGGCAACCCCTACGGCACCGAGTTCGCCGCCGGCGTCCTGCACGGCATGCAGTTCAAGCCGGTCTATCAGGGCGACGTGGACCCGGAGATCGTGCGGCAGCGCCGGGCCCGCAACAAGGTCGCTGCCCGGAGCCGCCGCATCAACCGGGCCGCCGTCCTGGCCGCCGCGATCATCATGATGACGACCGGGATCGCCGCGGCGCCGCGCGCGCAGGCACTCACCTTCGGCGCCTCACTGCAAGTCGCCGTGCAATGGACCGGCGGCAACTGCTGGGCCCGCGCCGGCATGCACCCCGGCGAACACGACGCGCGGATCCTTGCGCCGTTCGTCGTCACCGGCTGCCACGACACCGCGAACAGCGCACAGTTCGTCGTCCCCGGCGGCTACTTCGGCGCCGACCCCGCCATCGGCGACGCAGACGCAGTGTCATGCACCGTCACCAACACCACGACGGGCCGCGTCATCGCCTCGGACTACGCCCGCCTGAACGACGGGCACGACGCGACCTGCCTCGGCAGGTGGGTGTGATGGCCGCCGACCTGAAGTCCCGCCGCCGCGCCGGCCGTCGCGCCCTGTGGTTGACGCTGATCGTGTTCGCCGCCCTGGTCGCAGCCGTCGTGACCGTGCAGCTGCCCGACTGGGTGATCCTGCCGGCGTTCGTGGTCGGGTTCGCGTTCGGCGGCCGGATCGTCGCGAACACGTTCGGGGTGCTGGTGTCGGCCGCCAACGAAGTGGTCGCCCGGGCATCCGAACAACAGATCCCCGCCCGCCACACCCGCGTGGAAGTCCAAGCCAACGCCCGCGTTAACGCCGCAATCCAGGCCCGCGCCGCCGCCGCGGAAGCCGGCAAACCACCGCACACACCGGAGGTCACACCGTGACAACACCCCTCACCAAACAGTTCGAAATCGGACCCGTCGTCACAGTCCTCAAAGGCGACCCCGACAAGATCTACTGCACCCTTCAGCAGTTCTACGAGATCCTCGGGTTCATGACGGGCACCGTCCCGTCCCACCGCCGCAACGAGATTGACGGTGTCGACAGCATCGGTGAAGCGGTCACGAAGTGCGCCGCGCACCTGGCCGAACTGTTCCCCGAGC
This sequence comes from uncultured Candidatus Saccharibacteria bacterium, assembly GCA_964648765.1. Taxonomy (GTDB): domain Bacteria; phylum Patescibacteriota; class Minisyncoccia; order Phycocordibacterales; family JACOZG01; genus JBBTTN01. Next base: position 506 of record CAZYLF010000009.1, on the reverse strand, counting down.
TCGCAGCCGAGCAGCTGCCGGACGGGTTCGACGACCCGGCCGACCCTGCCACCGAAGCCGAGATCGTGGCGTGGCTCGTCGAGCTCGGCGTGAAGCACCACGCCCCGTTCACCGTCACCGCACTGCCCGACGTCACCCGGGCCGCGATGCCATGGGAAGGCGGCGAGTGATGGCTGTCCACGTCCACACCGGCTACACCAGCCCGGATAAGCCGCACAAGTACCCGCTCGCCGACGAATACATGGTCGACGGCGGCGTGCTGATCCTGTCGACGGGCCGCTGCGGACCGGTCGCCATGTTCGCCGCCGGTCACTGGTCCCGCGCCGAGATCGTCCGAAACCGTGACGCAAGCGGCAGATTCGCGAAGCGCTCATGACCTACCGCGGAGACAAGACGGCCGAGCTGACACCGGGCACCCGCCTCGGCCCCGACGCGCACGACGTCATGCAGGAAGTCACCGAATCCTGGTACGACGAGGCCACCAACACGACGAAGGTGCGCACCCG
>CAZYLF010000008.1:0-8689 GCA_964648765.1 uncultured Candidatus Saccharibacteria bacterium | reverse complement strand
TTTTTGCGCGCCCCACAGCCGCCGCTTCGCGCCAGGGAGCGAAATCCTGAAACCGGCCATTCTTTAACGGGCTGTTAGCGAACCAACATCGTCGTTGATGACGGCGACGTTGCCGTCGATGATTCCGGACGTAGTAAGCTCGTCATACAAGGCGGGAAGACTCTCGATAGGCGGGTCGTCGTCGCCGGAAGCATCCATGTGAGTCACGCCAAACATGATTGGTGGGTATCAGAAAAGGTGGAGCGCGTAGCGACGCCTAACGACCCAAGCTCAGCGACCCGGCCCACGGGACGCCTGGATTGCAAACCGCGACGCTCCGCCGGGTTCGCTGCAGCGCATGGTTAGGCCGCTGTCTCATTGGAACAATCTCTAACTGCTGTGCAATGAATCTCTCGATAACCGCGACTCGTATCCAGACGAACGCAGTGCGAACCGTCCGAAGCCTCGGCTGCCGACAGGCTCAATATAGTCGGGCAGCCAGCGCCTCGCTCCTCGAAAATGCGGTAATGGGCAACGCCATCGAAGACCAGAAAGCGCCCGCTTGTCTTCTTGCTCCTGTCGCTCGGAAATGAAACGACCAGCTTGAGCTTCGCCTGCTCCAAATCTTCGAGCACTCGAACCAACTCTGCACCCTGCACGTGAATGTCTGAAAGGCTCATGGCGTGTGAAGCGGCCTAACGACCCACAGGTGATGAAATAGAGTGTGCATGAATGTGGTCGATGACCTGAAGTAAAACCTGTCTGTCGAAGAAATTGTTCAGTCTCTGGCTCACAAAGATGTCAGGTCCGCTCCGGTCCACGAACTCGCGCAGAGACATGAGGCCGTCCACCAACAATGCCGCGTCAACGGTCGAAGCGGCGCGGCGAACATTCTCAGGCCACAAGGAGAAGGCATCAATGCCACAGCAACCCGCAACGCAATTCGTCTCCAGCGCAGTCCAGAAGGACTCAAGCGGGGAGATCAAATGATCGATTGAGACGGCGCGCTCCTGTCTACCGAGAACATCAATGAATGTGATCCACCGATCTTTCCCGATGCTGATGTCGTTGGAATGAGGCTTCGACATGATGGTGTGCGAAGTGGCCTAACGACCCAAGCTCAGCGACCCGGCGCACGGGACGCAACGATTGCCACCGCGACGCTCCCGCCGGGTTCGCTGCAGCGCATGGTTAGGCCACCATCGAATCATAATCCAAAAGCCCTCCGCCACCACGGCCTCTGAACCGTCGGCTGGCGCAATGTCGGCAGGGGAACACGGCACAAATTCTGTCGGAACAAGACGGCCTCGACAAGCATCGCTGCTTCCGAAGGCGTGCAGAACTCCGTAGCAGTCTCGTCGGGAGCGTGCTGATAAGTGACCAAGAGCTTTCCAGTCGGTAACTCGTCAACGCGGGCCTGCATCTCGGCGCGTGTGAACGTGGCGATGCGACGCTCGCGGTCGCACTCAAAAGCGTAGCGATGTCCCCAAGTCTCAAGGAGACAGCCTATCATCTGGTCGAGTGGTCCAAAGGTGGCAGACATGCAGGTGGCCTAACGACCCAAGCTCAGCGACCCGGCGCACGGGACGCAACAATTGCAAACCACGACGCCATGCCGGGTTCGCTGCAGCGCATGGTTAGGCATCATCATTTAAGTGGAAGAAAGCCAGCCTTCCCCGTCTGGGGATCAACAACGATATGCACAAAATCAGGATGCACTTGGGCTCTCGGTGGAACTTCCATACGAAATATGAAAGCCCAAAACTCCGATGCACAACCAAGCACGTCTCTCCCATACTGGTGACTGTCCAATGAAGCCCTCGTCGGCTCACGCTTGAGCGGGAAGGATAGATGCTTCGAGGCGCTCTCTGCCAAGCGCCACGCTATGTCTTGAGCATCTTCTTTTGTGAGCATACTGATGCCTAACGACCCAAGCTCAGCGACCCGGCGCACGGGACGCAATGATGGCAACCGCGACGCTCCCGCCGGGTTCGCTGCAGCGCATGGTTAGGCCACGTCGTCGTCATGCAATCTCTCTCTGTGCCTTGATGAACATGTCGCTCCTCATGGTCGGTGTCGAGTCGAGTCCCTCGCAAATGATAACGAGCTGAATATCCAAACCAAACCGGCCATCGCCGACTCGAAGTGTGAGCCGCAGGTCAAGTGGAACGCGCAATGTCTGAACTCTGACGAGTGTCTCGCTGTCTGGCTGCTGCATCCCTCCGAGGTTGCACTTCGGGGCGTCGAGCAACTCGATGCTCTCGATGATGATGGTCGGGTGCTGCTGCCGGAGAATACCAAGTAGGTGCTCCGGCAAGGTCGCTCTGTAATCCTCAAAGACGCCGAACTGCGCGAGGAGTGGCCCTAACTCGGAGTCCTTCTCGAAGCCGATGAGCTGTGTGTCGGAAGTCATGCGTGGTCGAGTGGCCTAACGACCCAAGCTCAGCGACCCTGCCCACGGGACGCAACGATTGTAAACCGCGACGCCATGCCGGGTTCGCTGCAGCGCATGGTTAGCCGCTTTCTTCAGATTGCGTGATCCTGTCATCATACTCCTGAATCTCCCGACCAATCTTGTGCCAACGGGCGAAGATGTTCCTTAGATACTCCACGGTCTCGTGCCTACCATCAATGGTGATTGTGTATCCTATGCCTCGGTCATCCAAGTCTTGAAGTAACGCCGTGACCGAACAGATGAACTCGTCGTAAGCATTGTGGTGCGGCTTCTCGTCAATGATCGGTGCTCTATCCTCAATCTTCTGCTTCAGGGACGCGACTGGCTGATGCAATGCACGACGCAGAAGGGAAATAAGCTCTGGCGTGGCGGTGCTGTCAGAAAGTGCAATCTGAAAGTGCTGAGGCATAGTGCGGCTAACGACCCAAGCTCAGCGACCCGGCGCACGGGACGCAACGATTGCAACCGCGACGCTCCCGCCGGGTTCGCTGCAGCGCATGGTTAGCGAACCAACCGCCGCGGCGGCGGGGCAATGACGTAAGAAACTCAAAGGGCACCGACTGTTGCATATCAACAACTTGCGCGTCTAGTTTCTCAGGAGGCATCAACATGGTTTTGTCTCTGTGTCTCGCTCAATCCATACTCCGCGTTCAAGTCGAGAACACGATGACCATAGACCGAACCGTGAACTCTATCTACAACAACGACGAGGAAGGCGTTGAAGCGTCCAGCTGGAACGAGGACATGGTCGTAGTGATTGAACTGGCTGCGGTAAACATACTCGACGAACTGGCCGTCGATAACCTGCTGCGGCAACTGGACGGACTGCTGCACCAGCTTGACGTAGGGCCAGATGTCAATGCAGCCGTCAGGCTGCTGAGTGACGTTCGTCATATTGCCCTCCGTCGTGGCCTTGAAAATCGTCTCGGTGAGGGGATTGGGCGACATGGCGTGAATGACACCTAACGACCCAAGCTCAGCGACCCGGCGCACGGGACGCACCGATTGCAACCGCGACGCTCCCGCCGGGTTCGCTGCAGCGCATGGTTAGGCATCGTCAAACCCATAAACCAGAACCTCAACGCGCCAGAGCGCGATAGAAAATGAACACGACCCAAAGCGTGATGACCGAGAAAATCGTCATGGAAGCTCGTCGTGAAACAGTCTCCGACTTGTCGCCGTAGGTCTTTTCCCGATACGCAGCGTAAAACATGAATCCCAAGCTCACGAACGAAGACGCGACGGCAAAGAAGATGAAAATGTCTCGTCCGGTCTTCTTGGAAAGCCACATGAACAACGGCAACAAGATGCCCATGAGCCAAATCAGAGAGAGTGTGCGTTTGGTGCTCATGGCGCGGAGATGCCTAACGACCCAAGCTCAGCGACCCGGCGCACGGGACGCAACGAGTGCAACCGCGACGCTATGCCGGGTTCGCTGCAGCGCATGGTTAGGCCACGTCATTTGGTTTTTTTGTGTTCTGTCTTCCATTGGTCATAACCCTTTCTGCACTCCGAGCAAACATAAACTCGCGTGGTCTTTGGGCTGTCTGGTGTGATGCTGCATCCACCGAAGGATACTTCGCGCCGATGTGGAAACATCTGTCGGTCCGTATCACGGGACGGCTCGTCAGGTCCGGGAATAATCAGTCCATAAATAATGCGCACCTCTTTGTGCTCCATCTTGGTCTTGTGAACCTCACAAACTTCGATGTCGTAAATCGTCTTGCCATCCAACTGAACCCTGCGCAGCTCTGGGATAGTAATGCTGTGGAGCGGTCTCTGCGCCACCGTGAACGAATAAACTCGATTCGTGTCTAGGGACACCGGGATGAACTGAATATTTGGTGGCATCCCCCAGCCAATGTCAAAGCTGCGGTTCGTGTCGCCGATGACGAGGTCAATGAACTGTCCTCGCTGCTCAAACCGTGGCTTCGCGGTGATCACGACTGTCTGTTGGGCGCGTTCGGCTGCCGAAACCGCGATGCAGCCGAGCAAAGTCAAAAGAAAGTGGACACCTCTTCGCATACCAGTGGCCTAACGACCCGAGCTCAGCGGCCCGGCGCACGGGACGCAACGATTGCAACCGCGACGCGCACGCCGGGTTCGCTGCAGCGCATGGTTAGGCCGCGTGCCGTTCATTTCGCGCCCTCCGAAGGATGTGCCGCTCTGTATGCCCGTGCTCGCTCAAGAAAACGAACGATGGGCGCGTCTCGCTGAGGTTCTGGAATCTCGCGGAGAAAGCTCTCCAAGATCGTAATCTGCGCATCCAAATGCTTGTCCAACGATTGAACTGCGGCATTCGTATCACCGCGGCGCAATCGGTTCAGCGCTGAGAGTGCGGCATCGCCCGAAGCCGCCGTCGAAATCATGGCGCAATGGTCGAGCGCATTCCGGTGACGAGTGGTCGAGACGCACCCGCTTACCGTGAGCGCAGTCACCAGAAGCAAAATGAGACGAGAAATGTTCATGCGTGTGGAGCGGCCTAACGACCCAAGCTCAGCGACCCGGCGCACGGGACGCACCGATTGCAACCGCGACGTTCATGCCGGGTTCGCTGCAGCGCATGGTTAGGCATCTCTCTTCCTCTCCACAAACTCGGCCAAGTAGTCCGTCGGAATGATGAAACTCTTTTTCGATGAGCCAAAACCGACAAACTCCTCGGAGGGAGAAAACTGCACGTAACAAGGATACTCAACTGGCAACTCATGCGACACCGTGAGCTTCGGCAAGTCATAGGCGCGAAAACCATCACGCTCAGTAACAACCAGCACTCGCTCGTCATGTGACCACGCGATGGAACAGCCGTGTGGACCGCTCCAATCGCGACGCGCAACAGTCCGTGAAGTCGAGATGTCGAAAATCTCCAAGGTGCTCGGTGGCGTCCCGAAGGCAACCGCTAGGTAGCGGCCTGACGGACTAATCTGCAACCCGCCAATGGCAGGCCACTCCCTCGGTAATACGTCGGCTTTCGCCCCGCGCGTCGGCCATCGGTGGAGCGCAACGATGCAAGGCGTGAGTCCGTCTGGTGTGTGCGGACGACCACCTACCGAATACACGAATACGCTCCGGTCGGCCGTCGTGGACAAACAAGTGAGCTGGCAATCGCTGTAGGTCTGAGAAAATACAAGCTCGGCTGTGCCGCAGTCACGGACGCTGAACAAGCCACTCCAAGAGACCGAGGCAACGAAACGCGAACAAGCAGTAAACAACGCCGAATCTCCCTCTCCCTCCTTCTGGTTGCGAAAATCGCAGAGCAACTCTCCGGTCTTCGCGTCCAAGATAATCGTGCGGCCAGACGTGCCCTTCACGACGAGGCGGCTTCCATCAGGAGAAAAATCAATACTCGACGGATTGGCAATCGGGTGGACTGCGAACTGTGACTCGCGAGTGCCAATGTCCAACATCGTTACGTAACGACCACCGATGAACGCAACGCGTCTGCTGTCTGGCGAGAATGCAAACTCGTATGCCGTCTTGAGGCGGATTTCGGGTGAGAGCGTGGATGGCATGGTGGTGTCGAGATGCCTAACGACCCGAGCTCAGCGACCCGGCGCACGGGACGCATGGATTGCAACCGCGACGCTCTCGCCGGGTTCGCTGCAGCGCATGGTTAGGCGGCATGGTCATACTCATACTCCTCCCAATGGATAACGGCCCTGGTCTTCGGGTCAATCTCAACCGTGAAATCCGCGTCGCCGACATGCACTCGGCCACGCAAAAGCGTAACGCCGCAGAACGGCAGCAACGCTGCGCGGCGACGGATGAGGCGTGCTGTCCACCCTGGCCCTCGCGGACTCAAGTGAATCTGTGTGTCGAGAAACTCAATGTAGGACTCGTCGAATGTGTGCTCCTCCAATGCCGTGACATCGCCTGCGTGCTCGCGCAATGACGCAGGCAAACTCGCCATCGCTCGAACTGCCTCAGTGAATAGTGCCTTGGAATTCATGAGCGCGTAATGCCGCCTAACGACCCAAGCTCAGCGACCCGGCGCACGGGGCGCACCGATTGCCAACCGCGACGCCATGCCGGGTTCGCTGCAGCGCATGGTTAGGTGGCAAAATTATCATCATCATTCTTAAACCATTCCTCAATCGCATCAGCAACAGCAGCCCAAAATCCACAGAGCCACCCCGACCAAACAAAGCACAAGATGCAAACCGCCCCAAGCACCCAACGAGAGTGAACAACACGCTCAATACTTGGCGACCAAACTAATGCCGCAATCGCAGCAAACAAGCCGACAAACCAGAATGCTCCGCTCCACACTCGCTGTCGTCTTGATGGTGTCTGGTAATACATGGCGTGGCTTGCCACCTAACGACCCAAGCTCAGCGACCCGGCACACGGGACGCAATGATTGCTAACCACGACGCCATGCCGGGTTCGCTGCAGCGCATGGTTAGGCCACGGTGTCGTCATAAACTCATCTCCATCTCTGCCTCTCCTGTCTGCTTGTGAACTCGCACAAACACTCCGCCTGGGTCAGTGCCAGGAATACGATCAGGAACAAATACTGACCAGTAATCGCCTCCGACATGGTCGCTCACCTCTGCCGCAAGTCCGACATCCGCACCGCGCTCGACAGCAACTCGAATCGCAATCATCGAGGCATCCTCTTTCTTGATGCGTGGCTTTCGATTACTCATGCGCGTGCAGTGGCCTAACGACCCAAGCTCAGCGACCCGGCACTCGGGACGCAACGATTGCAACCGCGACGCTCACGCCGGGTTCGCTGCAGCGCATGGTTAGGCGGCTTCATGTAACCTCGACAGTAGCAGAACAACTCCGGCGATGGTCAGCCCTGCAGTGCCAAGCGTGCTGATGAAAAACGCCGCCCAAATCTCCCAGTCCTGGACAAGATGACCACCAATGAAAGTCGCCTGTCTCAAGCCGACCGGGACGCCTCGGAAAACAACCGGGACGATGAAAGACCTACCGAGCGTGAAGGAAACAACTCCCGGTGCAAACGCCACCAACAAACAGATCATGCCGAGTATTCGTCTCATAGCGTGCTGCCGCCTAACGACCCAAGCTCAACGACGGCCTCGGCGGGGCGGGTGGAGCGCACGGTGCGCTCACGAACTCCCGCGACGCTCGCACGGACGGCGGGGAGGCCGTTCGCTGCAGCGCATGGTTAGGCGACGGTTCATTGGAGAAAGCATTGCTTCTTTGCTTGTTCGAGGTTGCCGACGACGTTCTGGACGTAAACTGAAATGGTTACCTGCTGGGTTGCGTTGCGGTAGTCCTCGCTGCCCATCGAGTGGAAGTCTGAGTGGCTGACAATATCGCCAAGCTGTGGCTCGTCCGAGTCGAGAAGCTCGAAGATGACGAACTCCCCGTCTTCGGTCTCGGCGCCATACATGCCTCGCTTTGGGTTGATGACCTTCACAGTTGCTTTCATAGGATGATGATTGGGAGATGCGCGGAGTCGCCTAACGCCCCAAGCTCAGCGACCCGGCGCACGAGACGCGCCGATTGCAAACCACGACGCTATGCCGGGTTCGCTGCAGCGCATGGTTAGGCGGCAAAATCGTCATCATCTTACTTCTCCTTGAGGCTAACAAACCAGCCCCACAAACCGAATGCGCTAACTCCGCAGCCAATAATCTGGACGAACAGCTTGGTGTCGGAGTGTGGAATGTAAGAGCCGCCAAGGATAAGAGCACTCCCCGCAACAACGATGATGGATGCACTGATTGATTTCATATTCGGTGTGGCGCGCGCTGCCGCCTAACGACCCAAGCTCAGCGACCCGGCGCACGGGACGCAACGATTGCAAACCGCGACGCCACGCCGGGTTCGCTGCAGCGCATGGTTAGACCGCTGTGTGTTCATCGAATCTCCTGATCCTTTTTCCAAGGCTGATACAGCGGGGATGTAGGCGTAAGTCGCTGGGCTCTCCTGCGTGGCAGTCTGCGGATAAAGAAATAGAGTGGCGCGCCAATTATGCTGAGAAAAACCAGCACGAGAATCCAACCAATCTTGTCGCGTGTCTCGTGGTTCACGCAGTCGACGAGCATCGCAATCCAGAACATCAAAAAGAGCAGACCGCCCAGAGCAGGCAGTAGTCCGCCCAGATCAACCGCAGCGAGATGGCATGGAATGCTCATGATGTGTGAAAGCGGTCTAACATTGTATTGGGCTGAAGTTTTGCAGCCTATCTCGGTTGGTGGTTTCAGGTAGAAAATCGTTGCAACTGGCTTTTGTCCAGCTTATTAGCGCGGCGTGAACACCGCTGCGGACCCTCCACAAAGG
>CAZYLF010000007.1:0-10407 GCA_964648765.1 uncultured Candidatus Saccharibacteria bacterium | reverse complement strand
GTCAGCTGTCGGAAGTGCTGCGAAAGCTCATGATGGACATTCAGAAGCTCGGCGGTGACGATCCGAAATCCGCTGGGCCGAAGGTGGATCGGCTGGCCGAGATCGTGGCTGGCCACTACGGCGGGAGGAAACGAGCATGACCGAACCCACGATCGCGAAGACGGTTGCCTTCCGGCATCCGTGCGAATGCCCGACTGCGAGCCGGCCGCTACAGGACGACGAGCATGCAGAGCACCGGTTTGACGTCGACGGCGAGCCGTTCCCCTGGTTGATCGCCGAGCCGGGCCCGCGGTTCGTCCGGCGTGGCGATGCGGTGATGGTCACGGTCGATATCGTCCCGATGCACCCCGATACCTACGAATGGTTGCCGTTCTCGCACACCTACGGCGATGTTGGCGAGATTGGCGGCCGGCCGTTTCCGTGGGTGATCGTCGGCGAGGTCGTCTATCGCCATGACTTCGACGACGTTCCGAAGTTGACGCTGACGTTCATCGCCGACGAGGTTGACGCGGACTGCGATATCCCCGAGGAAGCCGCCGGCTGATGCCGGCGCTGCTGCCGTATTGCGGCCCGGTCGACACGCTGGCACGGTTCCGCGCCGGCGAGATCGTCACGCGCACCGACTTCGTGACCGACCTTTCGCTGTGGACTGTCGTCGCGATCGAACCCGCGGCGCAGCGGCGGATCGCATGGATGATTGAGAACCTCGAGCTCGACGAGGACAACCGGATCGTGCGGCGCCGTGGCTGATCTGACAAAGCAGCGCGCCGGTCGGGGCGGCGCTGACCTCGGCCCCGACTTCCTGCCGAAGCCGTGGCCGAAGTACGTCGGTGATTGGCCGCGGCTCGGTGGCCGGCAAGAGCCGGAGTTCTGGCACGGCTTCGCCGGCGACGAGACGGACGGCGACATCGCCGCACAGATCGCCTACGAGTTCAGTGCCCGCCGCTGCATGCCGTGGCAATGGTGGTCGCTGCGCAAGATCTGCTCACGGCTGCCACCCGACGCTGACGGCTACCGGCTCTGGACACACCCCGACGTCTGCCTCGTAATCCCCAGGCAGAACGGTAAGTCCGAAATCGCGATCATCCGCATGATCTTCGGGATGTTCGTGCTCGGCGAGAACATCATCTACTCGGCGCAGCGATGGGCGACCGCCGAAGACATCTACGACCGCCTGATCGAGATGATCCTCGAATCGGACGATCTGAAGGCTCGGCTCGCACCGCGGAAAGGCCTGCCGCTCGGCTACTCCAAGGAGAAAGACCGCGGCCTGATCGAGCTGACGAACGGCGCGAAGATCAGGATCGGCCTGCGCGGCAAGGATCTCGGCGTCGGTATGACGAAGCTGGATCTCGTCATCTTCGACGAGGCGTACAAGCTGACGCCGGCGCAGAAGACCGGCCTGACCGGCGCGCAGATCGCATCGCTCAACCCGCAGACGATCTACCTGTCGACACCGCCGGTTTACACCGATCCGAAGTACGCGAACTGTCATGTGCTCGCCGGACAGCGGCGCCTCGGCCGGCAGAAGTCTGAAGCGCTGTTCTTCGCCGAATGGATGGCGCCGCGGCCCGAGCCCGACGAGAACAACCCCGAGCAGTACCGGCGACTGCTGACCGAAGCGCGGAACCACCCGGACGCGGCGCGGATGGCGAACCCGTCGTTCGGTGTGATCCACCGGCAGCGCGACATGGATCGCGAACAGCGGTCGGCGAACACGGCGGATGCGCTCGCGCTGTTCGATGCTGACTACCTCGGCTGGGGTTTGTACCCGCCGGATGAGACGGAGATAACGCCGGTAATTCCGCGGGAAGCGTGGCGCGACATGACCGATATTGCACCGCAGCTGGTCGGCGATCGTGTGATCGCGATCCACCGGACGAGGGATCGGAAGGTGTGGGCGATCGCAGCCGGGCAGCGCACCGCGGCCGGCAAGGTGCACCTCGAGGTCGGCTATCTGCGCCGGGCATCGCTGCCGCAGGTGGCGGTGTGGCTGTCGATTCTGATCGAGCTGTTCGACCCGGCCGCGGTGATCGTCGACTCGCGGGGGACGGCGAACGTGCTCGTCGCGAAGATGAAGGATCTCGGCTTCGATCTGTACGAGGCGTCGACGCCGGATATGGCGCGCGCGTGCGGCGGCTTCGTCGATGCGGCTCTGGCCGAGCCGGATCCGGAGATCACGCACGCCGGGCAGCAGATCCTCGAGGAAGCGCTCGCCGTGGTGCAGAAACGTCAGCTGCCGAAGATGGATTTCGTGTTCAACGATGACGAGGTCGGGGCGCCGCAGTGGACGGCAGTCACGTTGGCGCACTGGGGAGTTCTGATGTTCGCCGAGGAAGTTGGCGAAACGGTGGGCCCGTCGTCGTCGATGGATGTGCAGGATCTCGACGAGATGGACCTGTTCAGCGCAGCGTTCTAACCGCGGCCGCCGCCGAGCTCACCGGTGCTAACCGTTGATAAGTGCGAACCTGATGACGACCCCTGAAACTCGTCGGAAGGTGTAAACGGATGGCTCGGCCGCCGGCGCTGACAACCGAATCCGGATACGTGAATCCGTCCGCGACGGACCCGCAATCATGGATGCCCGGCTCGGTCCCTGATATGTGGTGGTGGGAACTGACCGAGCAGGTTCCGGACCTGCGCTGGCCGCTGTCGCTCGTCGCGCTGTCCCGCATGCCCCGCGAAGATGCCCGCTGCTGGTCGCTGCTGTCGGCGATCGGTCTGCCGATCCGGCGAACCCAGTGGCGCATCGATCCGAACGGTGCCGAAGACCATGTCGTCGCGCACATCGCGCACGACACCGGCCTGCCGATCAAGGGCGACAACGGCGGCGACAAGCCGATCGCACGTCAGCGCGACCGGTTCAGCTGGAAGTCGCACCTGCGCGACTCGCTATCGTCGCTGCGCTACGGGCACAGCGTGTTCGAGCAGGTCTACCGCTACGACGACACCGGCGGCCCGTTCAACGGGAAGTTTCACCTGCGAAAGCTCGCGCCGCGCCCGCAGTTCACGATCCGCGCGTTCGGTGTCGCCGAGGACGGCGGCCTGCTGTGGATCGAACAGGATCCGCCGATGGGCAGCCCGGCGACCATATCGAAGGCCCGCCGCGTCGACGTGTCGCGGCTCGTCGTCTACCGCAACGAACCCGAGCCCGGCGTCTGGATCGGAACATCGCTGCTGCGCCCGAGTTACAAGCACTGGCTGCTGAAGGACGAGCTGATGCGGATCCAAGCCGCCGCGGCCCGCCGCAACGGCATCGGTGTCCCGGTCGCGACGGCGAACGAAACGGATTCGCGCGATCCGAAGAAGTTCGCCGAGTACGAGAAGATTGCGATGCGGTTCCGCGGTGGCATGTCAGCCGGCGCCGCGATGCCGTTCGGGTCGAAGATCGAAATCCTCGGCGTGCAGGGCAACTTGCCCGATATGCAGCTCGCGATCGAGTACCACGACAAGCAGATCGCGTTGGCCGGCCTCGCGCACTTCCTGAACCTCGATCGCGGCGGCAGCTATGCGCTGGCCAGCGTGCAGGCCGACGTGTTCGTTCAGTCCGTGCAGGCGATCGCCGACGATATCGCCGACGTCTTCAATCAGCACGTCATCGAGGATCTGCTTGACTCGAACTATTCAGTCGACGTCGGTTGCCCGCTGATCGTGTGCGACGAGATCGGATCTCGGCAGGACGCGACCGCCGCGGCGCTCGCGATGTTGGTGCAGGCCGGTCTACTTGACGCCGACCCGCAGATGAAGGCATTCATCCGGCAGCTGCTCGGCGCGCCGGCGCTAGACCCTGGCTGGAAGCCGGATCTCGCCGACGAGCCCGACACCGACGACCCGGCCGATCCGCCGGCGCCGGTCGCTCGCAAGCAGACGAAAACGGATCTGGGAATGATGGCGCTCACCGGTAAGCAGGGGGTGTTGTTCTGATGTACGAGCACCGAAACGACAGCGTCGGGCGCTACAACTACCGCGAGATCTTCAACAGCGCAGCGGCGCCGACGATGCTCGATGAAGCTGCCCGCAAGTCGGCCCGGGCGGCGCTCGGCATTCCCGTCGACGCCGACCCGATCGAATGGTTCCGCGTCTCGGCCAAGACCACGAAGCAGGCGACGAATGCGGCCGGCAAGACGAAGACGACCGCCGAGATCCTGATCTACGACATCATCGACCCCTGGGGCGTCTCGGCCGGCGACTTCGCGAACGCGCTGAACGCGCTCGATGTCGACGAGATCGTCGTCGGCATCAACAGCCCTGGCGGGATCGTCTTCGACGGCATCGCCATCATGAACGCGCTGAAGCGTCACCCGGCCAACGTCATCACTCGTATCGATGGCGTGGCCGCGAGCGCCGCGAGTTTTATCGCGATGGCCGGCGATGAGATCCATACGTCGAAGTACGCCGAGATGATGATTCACGAAGCGCGCGCATATGTTTCGGGCACTGCCGAGGACATGAAAGAGATGTTTGACCTGCTAATTCGGCACAACGAATCGATCGCAGGCGTCTACAAGGATCGGGCCGGAGGCGAGCTGAAGGAATGGCTCAAGCTGATGAAGAACGAGACATGGTTTACCGCCGAAGAGATGGTCGCGGCCGGCCTGGCGGACAGCATCATCGAGCCGGCCGACGAGAGTTCCGAAGCAGACGAAACAGAATCGCTTAAGAATCGATTCGACTTATCCGTTTTCAACTACGCCGGGCGCGAGGCGGCACCACCGCCAGAGATCCGGAACCAGGGCAAGCGGAAGACGATTGACCGAGGAAAGGTAGCCGCCAAAATGGGCGTGAAGGAACAGCTCGCCGAGAAGTACGGCCTCGATGCCGAGCTCGACGACGACGCATTTACCGCCGCGCTCGAAGCGCACCTGTCCGACGATGCCGGCGGCGACCCTGCCGGTGACCCGGCCCCGGCCGACGACCCGGCGGCCGCAGAGCCGGAGCTTGCCGCCGCGATGGCGACACTGAAGAAGTTCGGTGTCGCATCGGTGGACGCCGAGACGCTCGCCGCGCTGAAGCACCAATCCGCGCTGGGATCGCAGGCATTCGAGGCGATCGCCACCGAGAACGATGCCCGCAAGATCGAAGACGCCGTGCGCGCCGGCAAGATCCGGCCCGCCGACGTCGACAAGTGGTCGAAGAACCTGAAGCTGGACCGCGATTCCGGCGGCAAGCTCGGCCTCGCGAAGGCGCTCGACGACCTCGAAGCCGTGTTCCCGGTGCAGGAAGTCGGGCACGGCATGAACCCGGATCCGGGCGCGTCGATGTCGGCATCGCCCGACGATCTGTCCTGGTTCGACGGAGCACCGACATCCGGCCCGAACGACGACGATTCCGAGGGGAAGTAAGCGAACATGGCGAACGAACTGATCGGCGTCTACGAGCCAGGCCAGGACATCACCGGCCGCGCCTCGGCGAACGTCACCGGCAAGCGGTTCCTGAAGATCTCCGGCAACCGCGGCGCAGCAGGCAACATCGCTGTCGCGCACGCAGACGCCGCCGGCCGAGCCTGCGGTGTCGCGAAGTACGACGCGCCCAGCGGGGAGATCGTCGGTGTCGCGCGCGGCAACTCGCGCGTCGTCGAAGTGACCGCTGAAGGCGCGATCGCCGCCTTCGCCGAAGTCGAGGTCGGCACCGCCGGCCGAGCCAAGACCATCGCCGCGGGCAAGGCGGTCGGCTACGCGCTGACCGGTGCGGCTGACGGTGCCGACGCCGAAATCTCGCTCTACTAGGAAGGTCTGAGATCTAATGGCTATCTCCCCCGTCGCATACCCGCTGGGCGCGCCGACCGTTCAGGACAGCAAGGTCACGGTCGATCTGATGTACCGGCAGGCCGGACGCATCACGAAGCGGCTCAGCGATCGCACTCAGCAGAAGTTCATCGCGCCCGAGCTGTTCGGCGAAGCGGGCACCACGACTTCGGCCGGCGCGATCATCTACGACGTCATCACGATCAACGAGCTGTACACGAAGAACGACATCGAGCAGCGCGGGCCGACCGACGAGTACCCGATCGTTCAGGGTGAGCGCGGCGAGCCGAAGGTCGCGAAGTCCGAAGATTGGGGCGGCAAGTTCTGGATGAGCGACGAAGCCATCCGCCGCAACGACACGGTCGCGATGACTCGGCTCACCGATCAGCTCGCGAACACCATCGTGCGCAAGGTCAATCAGCGCACCGTGGCGGTCCTCGAGGCTGTCATCGCGTCCCTCGGTGGCGCCGGCGTCATCCCGGGCAACGACTGGTCGACCGCCGAGCTCACCGGCACCAGCCCGACCCCCTCGGCCGACCGGCCCTTCGCGGACCTGCTGTCCGCGCAGCTCGCCGCCGACGTCGAGGAACTCGGCTACGAGTACAACGTGTGGGTGATGAACCCGCAGGAGTACTTCAACCTGCGCGTCGTCTACGGGCCCGGCGTCTACGAGATGCTGCGCGAGGCCGGCGTGACGATCTTCCGGTCGAACCGCGTCACCGCGGGCACCGCCTACGCCGCGGTGCGCCAGGGCGTCGGCTTCCTCGGCTACGAGCAGATGCTCAGCACCGAGACGTGGCGCGAGCCGAAGAACAAGAAGAACTGGGTTCAGTCCTCGGTGCTTCCCATCATGGGCGTGACCGATCCCTACGCGGTGAAGAAGATCACCGGGCTCGCAGGCTGATTCACCTACCGGAAGGCTGGTCTACAGCATGGCGAACACATATGTCGTGAAGGCAGCGCTCTGGCGCTACACCGATCGTCACGGCTCGCGCCGCATCGCTCGGTTCGGTGACACGGTCGAACTGACCGCGGACGAGGCCAAGCGCGGCGCGGCCGCCGGCGTCTTCGATCCGGCGCCGGTGCCCGCCGTCGTTTCCGATGCCGTCCAGCGCGCGTTGGCCGGCGTCGAAACGCGCTCAGTCGAGCCGATCGCGGTCGGAGACGACGCCGATTTGCCGTTGCATCACGACGTGACGGCACCGGCCGAGCACGCCGATCACGTGCACACGGTCACCGGTGACGCTGACAGCACCGCGGCGGCCGCCCAGGCGCCGCAGAGCGACGCTGACAGCGGTTCCGGCGGTGATAGCACCGGAGACAGCACACCGGCCGTTCCTGAGCCGCCAAAGCGGCCCGCGAAGGCTGCATCGGTTGACGTGTGGCGCGCCTACATTGCCGCCGTGAAGCCTGAGCTCGCCGGCGAGGTCGCCAGCATGGGCAAGGACGACCTTCAGGCGCAGGCCCCGAAGGCAGACTGACGTGGCAGGCGCCGTCCTGCCGATCCTGTCGAAGGCGGATTTCGTCAGCATGTTCCGGCCGCTGGTCGGAGTCGAGGACGCGCTCGCGGACAAGCTGCTGATGGCGGCGTCGAATCAGATTCGGCGCCGCTTCAGCGAGGCCGGCGTCACGCTCAACGAGAACGACGACGACGTGCATCTCGTCATCTGGGAAGTGGTCACCGCCGTGCTGCGGCCAGGCCGGTTCGCCGGCTACTCGTCGGTGACGATCACGACCGACGACTCGACCGAGGCCCGCGTGTTCGCGAACCCGAACGCGGCGATCGACATCACCGATGCGCAGTGGAAGCGGCTGGGTATCGATCTGACGGTGGGTCCGCTCGGCAACTTCCCGGAGTGCGACTACTGATGTCGGCGCTGTGGCTCGGATCCGACACCGTCGTGCTGATCGTTCGCGACCTAGCGCTCGACGAGGCCGGCGTGCCGATGTTCGACGACGACGACCGGCCGATGTACGTCGATCAGCGGATCACGAAGACCGACGCGAAGTTCACGATCACGAGCGTCACGGAATCGGAGTCACTGCCGACGATTGCCACCTACGCGGCGACGTGCGCGCTGCCGGTCGACGCGGACACGTTGGCGCTGAACCGGCGCGACGCGATCGAACACGAGGGCATGGTGTTCGAGATGACCGGCGACGCACGGCCGAAGCGCACGCTGATCGAAGGCGATGTGCACCACGTCCGCGCGTTCTGCGCCCGGCAGGAATACGCCGGCACGGTCGAAATGGTGACGATTCAGCCGCGTGGCGGCCAAGACAACGACGGGCACCGGCTGCCGGACGGTGTGCCATTTCAGACGCCGGCGGCTGCGGTGGATCCTGGGAACACCGCAGAGAAGTACGGCGTCGACGGTGTCACCGAGGAAGCCGACTTCACGGTGTTGTTGCCGCAGGGCGGCATTCATGACGGCGACTGGATCACCGTGCGCGGCCGCAAGTGCGTCGCGCGGGTTCAGCGCCGGTTCAGCCAGCACCCCGACCGCAACGAAGACGTCGTGCTGGCGCGATTCCGGAGCGGCGGCGGCTGATGGCGAAGCGACAGGGATTCATCCCTAACCGCAGGGTGATTCGTTCGATCTTGCGCGACGATCCCGGCGTGGGCGCCGCGTTGGATGCGATCGCCGATCCGGCCGCCGCCAGCGCCGGCGGCGAGGTCCGCGCCTACAAGACCGATCGGCAGGTCCGTTCGATCGAGGTCGACGCCGACGAGCAAGCGGTCAACGGTGTCGCGACGAAAGCGCTGGGCGCGCAGGGATTGACGCTGTCATGAGCACCCGAGTCCAGGGCGAGCCGGTCGACGCGGTGAAGGCGTCTATCGTGGCGCTACTCGCCGATGAGGCAACCACACCGGAGATCGCTACGCACAATTGGCCGGCCAAGTGGACGCCGGATAGCGGCCCGATGGTGCTGATCGCGGACGACGGCGGCGGGCTCGACTATCCGGTGAAATCGGATCACACGATACGGATCTCGGTCGGATCGGATGACGTGCCGACCAGCCGCCGGATAGCTCGCAAGTGCTTAGGTCACATTCTCGCTAATGTGCCCGAAGGACTAGCAGTGATCCGGAAGAACGGGACAGCGCTGACCGAGGCGAAGCACCGAGCGACCGGAGCGGACATAGCGTCCGGAACCGTGACCGCGGTGATACGCACCGAGATCATCGATTGAACGACAGGGAGATACGAAGATGGCGGGCAACCCGAGCAATGTCCGGCTTTACACCGAGGCCGATGTTTTCGTCTACAAGAAGCCGGTACTCGATCCCGCGGATCTGCCTGCGGATGTGACCGAGCCGCTCGACACGACCGTCGCGTGGGACGCCGCCGATCAGGCGACCGTGAAGTGGGGTTACCTCGGCATCCTGGTCGGCGCGGACGGCATCGATACCCAGCGCGAGTGGAGCGAAACCGATATCCCCGGCTGGGGTTACGGCACGATCCTCGTCGCGTCGAAGGATTTCAAGGCGACCGTGCGCGTCAACGCACGCGAGGACAACGCCGTCGTGCAGTCGATCAAGTGGCCGGGCTCGTCCGACACGACGCTCGTCGTGCCCGACCCGGCGCACATGTTCTTCGCGTTCGAGAAGCGCACCGCGGACGGCTACGTCGATCGCAAGATCACGAAGCGTCCGTCGCGGCTGTGGATTCCGGGCGATAAGGACGTCGAAGGTGACAGCACCCCGTCCGAGCTGTCGGCGCGCATCTTCCCGAACAGCGCGCGCGAGCTGTTCACCTGGCAGCACGGCGAAGCCGCGTAGGCCCGCCTCGAATCGCGAACGGAGACAGCAGCATGAAGGTCAAGCTCACCAAGCAGGTCGGCAACCGGCAGGTCGGCGAGGTCATCGATGTCGATTCGGCGTCGGCGAGGTCGCTCGTCGATGGGAAGAAGGTCGCGACTTACGTCGACGAGCCGCCGGCCGCGCCGCCGGCAGCTGCGCCCGCGCGCCGCGGCAACGTCGTCTCGCGGCAGGTCGCCGACGAGGACAACCCGAACACGCCGGCCGACGACGACAGCGACGGTGACGACGGTGACGGCGACGACGCCGAAGATGTCGCGGATCCAGCCACGCAGTAGATACCGCCGCGAACACGAAACCGCCCGGGCAGCTTCGGCTACCCGGGCGGTTCTGTGTGTAGGGGGATACGCCGCCGAGCGTAGTTCGTCAGCAGACGAAACGCGGACGATCTACGGTCGCACCTGACCTAATCGGCACGGTCGCTACCGCTGGCGGCCGGAGCGAGGACACGGCAAACAAGCGAAAGCTCGGAGCTATGTCGACAGGTGACCAGTGACGCCGCACGGCTAGAAGCACTCGGTGAGCCGGACGTCCGGTTCACCTGGCGCGGCCATGCGCTCACGATCCCGCGCGCGATCGAAGACTGGCCGATCGAACTGATCCGCAACGGCCTGTTCGTCGATGCCGCTGGTGCGCTGCTCGACGGGCAGACCGCACCGGTCCCGCTCTACGGCGATCTGATCTCACTGTCTGACGCGATGGCCGAAGCTGCCGGAGTATCACGGCTTCCCGAATCGAAGCCGCTGCCCGACAAGTACTTCGGCATCCACGCCTTCGGCGCTGTTCCGACGCTGCTGGACCTGCTCGACCGCCACGAAGACGACATCGCTTCAGACCTCC
>CAZYLF010000006.1:0-17753 GCA_964648765.1 uncultured Candidatus Saccharibacteria bacterium | reverse complement strand
CCGACGCTGCTGGACCTGCTCGACCGCCACGAAGACGACATCGCTTCAGACCTCCGCACATTCCGCAACGTCGACTATCTGGATCGGTGGCGCGGCGGTCTGACGCTGCGACAGATCTGGGTCTACATCCGGCGACTGCCGCCTACCTCGGCGCTCGCTGTGGCACGCAACGGCGGACACGAAGTGTGGACGAAGCAAGCCATTCTCACCGCGCAGGTGTGGGAACGGCTGTCGGGCAAGGCCTATGTCGGCCGGCCGATGACGCGCGAAGAGATGGACGACGCGGTCGCGCAGAAGCGGGCGAATGACGAGCAGATGTCCAAGCTCGCCGACAAAGAGGACTACTACAGCCCGGAGGCGAGTCGCGCCCGGGCTGAAGCTGCTGCGGCGAAAAAGGCTGCGCTGGCCAGCGGTGTCGCCGCAGCGCCGGCCGCCGCCGGCCGAGGCAACGAAGCTCCCGCGCTGGCTATCTCGGCGCTGGATAAGGCGATGGCGAACCGCCGCCGCGAAATCGAACCCCAACGAAAGGCCGGCTGATGGCAACCGCACCCACAACCCGCACCCGCGGCAAGGCGAAGGCAACCGAGACGAGTGACGACGAGATTGTCGTCGAGTTCCGCGGCCTGAAGTTCGTGTGCCCGAAGTCCCGGTCGAAGTGGCCGACCCGCGCGCACCAGGCTTTCCAGCGCCGCAACAACGCTGACGGCATCGAATACCTGCTCGGCCCGCAGCAGTGGGACGCGCTCAATCAGGTCGCGCCGACGATGGCAGATTTCTGGGAGTTCTTCGGCGCGTTCACCGCGGTCGCGAACGCCGGCCTCGTCCCCGACAAGGGCGACGACGAAGACGCCGCCGCTGCCGGCGACGAGGGCTGACGGGCCCGATCTAAATGACCTCCCCATCAAGAGAAGTCGGCAAGTACGTCCTGCCGATCATGCCGTCGATCGAGGGCATCGGGCCCGAGATCGATCGGAAGATGGGGCGCGCGTTCGGCAGCATCCAGAAGCAGGCATCGCAGGCGCTCGCCGGCGGGTTCCGCGATGGTATCGCCGAGGCCGAAGCGGCGATCAAGAAGTCGTCGGAGTCGATCGCGAAGCTGCGCGACAAAGAGGCCGCCGCGGTCGACAAGCTCGCCGCGGCCGAGGCGCGCGTCGAGGAGCTTCGCGAAAAGGGCGGTTCGGCGCTGAAACGTGCCGAGGCCCAGCGCAACGCGGCGGACCGGGCCCGGCTTGCCGCGCTGCGAGATATCGAAACGCAGACGCGATCGCTGGAGCGGGCACAGGAATCGCTCAACGATGCGCAGTCCGAATCGGCCCGGGCCGGTGCGCAGTCGGGCGCGGGGTTCCTGGCCGGCATGCGCGGGCAGCTCGCCGGCGCCGGCACGGTCGGATCGGAAGCGGCGTCGAGCTTCGCGGAAGGGTTCGCCGGATCGTCGGCGCTGCTGTCACTCGGCGCTCGCGGCGGCCCGATCGGGATCGCGCTGGCCGCGGTCGGCGTCGTTGCCGGCGGTGCGCTCGTAAAGAACGTGCTGGCCGGCATCGAACGCGAGCCAGCCCGCGACCTGATCCAGGCCCGGCTTCGTCTCGACGATGCTTCGATGGCTGTCGTCGGGCAGGAAGCGGCGAAGGCCTACGTCAACAACTTCGGTGACACGGTTCAGAGCAACCTCAGCGCCGCCCAGCTCGCCATACAGGGCGGCCTCGTAGCGGGCGCAACGGATCCCGAGCTCGACGGCGTCATCGCGAAGATTCAGGCAATCAGCCAGTACGTCGACGGCGACCTCGCGCAGACGACGAAGTCGGCGTCGATCCTGCTGCGGTCCGGGCTCGCGAGCAGCGCCGAAGAAGCGTTCGACATCATCGCGGCCGGCTATTCGATGACCGGCGACCTCGGCGGCGACTTCCTCGATTCAATCGGCGAATACAGCTCTGGTTGGAAGAACGCCGGCCTGTCCGCGACACAGGCACTCGCACTTATCAAGCAGGGCTCAGAGCTCGGCGTCGACGTCACCGACCGGTCTGCCGATGCGCTACGCGAGTTCGGTCGCCGCGTATCGGAGAACGGCGAAGACATCGTCACCGTCCTGAACAACATCGGGCTCGACGGCGAAGCGATGTTCGACAAGTTCAAGGAGGGCGGCCCCGCCGGGTTCGAGGCCTTCGACCAGGTCTTCGACCGGATCCGGGCGATCGAGGATCCGACGCGCCGCAATCAGGCGGCGATGGCGCTACTCGGCGACACCGCAGGCGATTTCATCGATGCCTTCGCGCAGTGGGATCCCTCCGCGGCGGTCGACAGCTTCGGGCGGATCGAAGGCGCCGCGCAGGACGCGGCCGACACGATGGGCGACAACACCGCCGGAGCTTTCGAGTCGGCGAAGCGGTCGATCGAGCTCAGCTTGGACACGGTTCAGGACAAGCTTGCGCTGGAGTTCGCGCCGATTTTGAAGGATGCGGCCGGGCAGGTCACCGAAAACGCCGACCTCATCACCGATGGGTTTGTCCTCGGCGGGCAGGCAATTACGCACTTCGCCGGCATCACAGTCGGCATGCTCGGCGGCGTCACGCAGGCCTTCGGGCTGTTCGCCGGCGGCATCGGCAACGTCCTCGGCGGGATCCTCAAAACAGGATCGGCGCTACAGCGGCTCACCGGAGACACCGAGACGGCCGACCAGTGGAATCGCGAGGCGGACGCGATGTTCGGCTGGGGCGAAGACGCACAGGAGGCCGGCGGCAAGCTCATCGATCTGTCGCAGTCATTCAAAGGCGTCGCCGACAGCCTCGGTGAGCTCGGCAACGAATCCGGCACGACCGGGCCGAAAACCGACTGGTGGGGAAACACCTTCAAAGACGCCGACACCGATGCCCGCAACGCGGCGGATTCGACATCGGCCCTCGGCAGGTCGATCGGCGAGGTCGGCACCGCGATCGACAACCTGCCGGCCAACATGCCGCCGTGGTACGAGACGCTGCTGACGGGCGGCGGCACTGCACCGGCAAACCCTTTGCTCGGCCCGCTCGGCGGCGGTGGCGGAATCCCCGGTGCCGGCGGACTGGCGCCTGGCTCGCCGGGCAGCGGACCCGGTGGCGCGCCTGGCGGACTGGCCGGGCTATTCCCCGGGCTGACGCCGGGTGGCGGTGGCCGGGGCGTGCTGATGAACCTGCAACTCGCGAATCAGGCTGCGGGCGGTGGTGGCGCCGAGCAGTGGCGGCCGCTCGTTCAGCAGGCGCTCGCGGCGTATGGGCCCGCGGCCGGCGTCACGAACGCGAAGGCGTGGGAAGACGCGCTAGTCCGGCAGATCAACACCGAATCGGGCGGCAATCCGGGCTCGGTCAACGACAACGATTCCAACGGGCAGGGCGGCACGCAGCGCGTCGCCGGGCTGCTGAACTTCCTCGAGTCGACCTACAACTCGCACAACGTGACCGGCTTGCCCTACATGGATCCGTTCGGGCAGATCGCAGCAGCGATCCACTACACCGCGAAGAAGTGGGGCGTCGGACCGGACGGCTCACCGAATCAGATTGGCCGCGGCAAGGGATTCCGGCACGGCGGTAAGGCGACCGGCCCGGGCGGTATCGACAACGTGCCCGCGTGGCTGACCGCCGGCGAATGGGTCAACACCGTCGACGCGACCCGCGCGAACCTGCCGTGGCTCGAAGCGATGAACAACGGGCTCGTGCTGCCGCGGTTCGAGCAGGGCGGCATGGTTCCCGAGCTTGAACAGGTCAAGCGGATCGCGGCCGGGTTCGGGCTGCAAGTGTCGTCGTCACTTCGGCAGGGCGACAGCGGATATCACGGCCGCGGCCTGGCACTCGACCTGTCCAACGGCAGCGGTAACACGCCGCAGATGCTCGCGTTCGCGCAGTACATGGCGGCGAACTTCGGCGGTGAGCTCGCCGAGCTGATCTATGACGCGCCAGGCTGGTCGTCGAACGTGAAAGACGGCCGCGCAGTGGGCCCGTTCGGTGAGTTCTACACGATGGCGCAGGCCGGCGACCACACCGACCATGTGCACGTCGCGGTCGACGGCGCCGGATCCGGACAGGTTCAGGCGCTGGGCAGTTCGCCGCTGGCCGGCGTCATGCCATCGGCCGGCCCGGGCGGTGCACAGGCGAGCGCGTTCGGCGCCGGATTCCAGCCCGGGCAGGGAACCCCCGGCTACAACGAGCTCGGCGAACCCGGCTACTACCAGACCGATCCGCGGTCGATCGCGCAGGCCGACCGGCGTGCACAGGACGCACAGGACAACATCGCCGACGCCGATGCGCGGATCGCCGAGGCGAAGGCGGCCCGGGCCGACCTCGAGGACGATCTGACAGCGACGGCCGAGCAGCGCGCGCGCGCTGACCGGGCGATCGCCGATGCAGAGAAGTCGGCCGAACGTGCCCGCGAGGACGCGGTCTGGGCGCAGCAGGACGCGGCCGAAGCGCGGCAAGGCCGATTCTCCGCGGCGCGCAAGGCGACTCAGAAGACCGGCGCCGGCGGCGGCGGCGCCGGCGATCTCAGCCCGCTGGGCGGCATCTTCGGATCGTTCTTCAAGGAATCGCTCGGCCTCGACGGATCGATGTTCCCCGACCTGTCGCAGCTCGGCATCGTGAAGATGGCGAACGCGATCCTCGGCATCGGCTTCGAGCCGCAGGAAGGCGTCGGGTTCCCCTGGCAGACCGGCTACGCCGGAGGCGACGGCACACCGTGGTCGGGCAACCCGTTCGCGCAAGCCGGCGCACCCGGTGAAGGCGGCAGTACTTCGGGTCTGCCGTTCGGGATGATCCCCGCGGCGATCGACGCGGCCGGCCGAGCGACTGCCGGCATGGCACCGCCCGGAACGCCGGCGAGCGGCATCGGTGGCGGCCAGGCGCCCGGGCCCATCGACAACTCGCGGCACTACAACGTGACCGGCGTCGAGAACCCCGATCAGTGGCGGCGCGAAGCGGCGGCCATCGACCGCAGCGTTCAGAACCCGCCGCGTCTCGGCACCTACACACCCCCAGGGATCGGCTGATGGCGACGTTGCAAGTACCCGGGTTCCCGCAGTCCGATGACCATCCGTGGTGGACGCTGCCGGCCGAGATCCGCGACGAAGCGGTCACGCTGAAGTGGATCGGCAGCGACGGCACGGTGTGGCCGCTGGCCGGCGTCGAAGGCGGCGCTGATGGCGCGTTCATCGCCGGCGACATCGAAGGCCTCGTGCACATCCCGTTCGATTCGATCTGGACGAAACCGGCGTACGGGGCGCCCCGCTTCCAGCGGGCGATCCGCGGCCGCAAGGAGATCGCGTTTCCGCTCGGCCTGATGTCGGATACCTCGCTGGGCTGGTATGACACCGGCGCCCGGTTCTGGCGTGGCTGCAAGAAGGACGCGACCGGGTTCTTCACGGTGACGACGCGCCGGTTCGGCGAACTGTGGCTGCCGATGCAGATGCTATCGGCGAAGTGCACGCTCGCTGATGACCCAGCGCGGCAGCGGCTTTCGATCCACGACATCGTGCTCGCGGTCGACGGCGATCCGTGCTGGCGGCGCCCGGACGTGCGCCCGATGCCGTTCGTCCGCCCGATGGGCAGCGGCGCGGCGCTGAACGCGGGCACGTTGCGCGCCGTCAACCGAGGCACCGAGCCGGCGTGGCCGATCTACGTCATCTCGGCGCCGGGCAAGATCTGGCTGCCGGACGGGCCGAACGCATTCACAACCCCGGTGATCGAGGCGGACATCCTGTCGGATTGGCCGCAGCTCGGCCGGCTGTTCGGGATCCCGATCGTCGACGAGATCCGGGCGACGATGACGCGGCAGCGCACCGATACCCGAATGATCGAAGTACCGGAGCTGCAACCGGGCGAGCACGCGATCATCGACACCGACCCGACTCACCGGATGGCGATCACCGCGAAGGATCCGGTCGACACGCTGGTGAAGAAGTTCATCCGCAACAGCGAACTGCTGTCGTGGATCCTCGGCGAGTACGGCGATTCCGGTATCCCGCTGCTGCACCGGTTCAAAGGGCAGGGGTTCACGACGCCGATTCCGCCGCGCAGTACCGCGACGCTGCCAGTCAGGCACTCTAACGGCGGCGGCAAGGTGTACGTGCAGGTTCCGCAGCGCTTCGAGATGGCGCTCGCGTAATGGCTACCGCAACGCTGGACAAGGGTCTAGAGACGAAGACGCTCGACGGCGAGCTGACCGATCAGGTCTACATGCAGCTGCTCGAACGCCGGCATGCCTACATGTCGCGCAAGGTCAAGAAGCCGCTGATCCGTTTGTGGGATAAGGATTTCAAGTTCCTGACCCGCATCGAAGACGTCGATCGGTGGATGTGGGAGGAACTTGCCACCGACGACGGCGAAGCCGAGATCACGTTCTCCGGCGATCACCAGGACTGGTTGCGTGATCTGTTGATGGTCGACACGCCGGTCGGCGCCGATCTGCACGTCACGATCGATCCGGATCCGGACAACCCGACCGATTTCAAGAACCGGTGGGGTGGCAAGGTCGTCACGCTCGAAGACGACGAGATCACCGGCGAGGCGCCGAAGACGACGATCAAGTGCATCTCGAACCGCCGCCATATGCGGGGGATCTACCTGGCTGCGAACCCCATTTTTCCGATGGAAGTCCAGCTGCCGAAGATGTATTTGTGGGGCGGGCCAACGGCTTTCACGTGCGCCAGCAGCGTGTTCTTCAACCTGTTCCGGCTGTACACGCTCAATGGTTGGTTCCCGCTGCCGCGGAATCCGTTCGCGCCGGAGACGTGGCTCGAGAACATCTCGCCGCTGAACTGGCCGGTGCAGGTGATGCCGATCAATCCGATCACCGACCAGTCGCGTTGGTGCACGATCGGTTCGCGTTGGAAGGACGCGCAGACCGTGCTGTCGCCGGTGATGAAGGACGCCGGGGTCATCTGCCGTGCCTACACGTGGCTGCCCGGAGATCCGCCGCCCTACACCGGCTTCGGGCCGCTGGCGAACCTGCTGAAGCCGACCCGAGCCTGCATCATCCTGTCGTTCGAGGACAAGTCCGGCGTCGGTGGCCCGACCGGCACGATCCTCGACGGCGCGCTGAACCTGATGGCGGCCACGCTGGACGATCTCATCACCGAGACTGTCATTCCGCTCGACGCCGACCGCGACGGCGAGACTGACCCGTTTTTCCGGAAGCTATTGCTCGTCGCGCCGAAGCAGCCGCCGATCGTGTTCCGCGATATCGGCTACGGCAACGTGCGCCGAAAACGAAGAACGATCCACAAGTCGCAGGCCACCGACATAATTATCGGCGGCAAGAGTCCCCAATGGGTAAACCAAGCAATCACTTTCGCGATCCGTTATGCGATATCGCAACTGGCGCAAGTGGTTATGGGACAGCAGGCGCCCGGCGTCAACGGACTCGACAACCTGTACCAGGGCCAGCTCGACGACGTGTTCCTGGCCTTCCAACGCTTCGTAAACCCCTTGCGCTCAGCGCAAGCCGGGCCCTATGCGTTCCGCGAGCACTTCGCTCAGAACAGCGGAACCGCCTACGTCCTGAACGCGATCTCCGGTATCGCGATCGCGGACGAAGAGGTCAAGGCCTACTCGACGATGAAGTTCGACGTCGGCGACGGCCCGTATGTGTGGGGGCAGGACTACGCGCTCGGCGACCGCGTCGCCGCCGAGCTGCGCGGGATCCTCTACACCGACCAGATCCTCGCGGCCCGCGGCGAAGGCACCCGCGAGCTCGCCGGCGAAATCCTCGTCAGCTTCGGCGATGACGCCCGCGAGGAAAACCCGATCGCCCGCGGGTTCCGAACCATCGGCAACGTCGCGAGCTTCGCGGCACTACTAGCAGGAAGCGGTGATCTTTTCTAATGGGCAAAGCATCTCGGCTGAAGAAACGAACGCGGCGCCCGTCGATACCCGGGATCCGCGACTCGCCGTATGCCGACGCTTTCACTACCGCCGAGTGGGAGGAAGCGGTCGCGCGCAAAGACCGGCTGATGCGCTACTTCCGTGATGCGGTGAAGGTCACGGACGGAACGATCATCGGGATCGACGACGCGACACTGCAACTGCTCGTGCTGCACTTCGTGCTCGCCGGCGGGACGCAGGACGACGAGCTCGCGCTGATCCGGCCGAAGGTGCTGCCCGACGAGGAAGGCCGGCTAGCCGACTCGCACGAATGGATCGTGAAGCGGTTCGACACCGAGGCGGCCCGCCAGGCCGACGCCGAGGAAGAGGCCCGCCGCCGACACGCCGCGGTCGAAGTGGTGAAGGCACAGATGACACCCGAGGCCCAGGACGCCTACCGGCGGATGTTCGAGCCGGCGGCACGGCAGGCCTTCGAGCTTGGCGGTCAGCAGCACGCCGATTACCTCGAACGCGCCACCGACGAGACAGACGAGGCCCGCGAAATGCGCGAGCAGGCAACCCGACTCCGTGAAAGGGGCGAACTGTGACGATCCCACTAGAGCCGATCTACATCGGCACCCGTTTCGTCAACATCAAGTTCTACGCGATGCCACGCAACCCGGGCGATCCGCAGATGATCGCCGGCACGCTGACGCTGATGCCCGACGAGTCGGCGCTGACCCTGGATGCGCTGATCGGCCCGCAGGGTCCGCGTGGTCTGCCGGCGCCGTTCTGGCGGCCGGAATGGCAGTCCACGATCACGAACCCAGCCGACCTGCCGGACGGGCTGCTCGAAGCCGACGCCGGCCGAGCGTGGTACATCGCCGGGTTCTGGCACATATGGGACGGCGACAACTGGCAGGTGATCCTGGGATCGATCCCCGGACCGCCCGGCCCCACGCCGAATATCAAGATGACCGCCGAGCAGGTCGTCATGTCGGGCGGCACGCCCTACGGCGAGATCATCGTGCAGGAAGGCGGCACCGACGAGAACCCGACCTTCCACCTGCTGATCCCCGGCATCGTCGGCCCGCAGGGTGATAACTCGCGGATCCTCGAATCAGTGGACTACGAGGGCGAAATCCAGGACGGGCAAACCCTGATCTGGGATGCGGCCGCGTATGACGGGGAAGGCCGGTTCCGGCCGGGCGATCCGACACAACAGGCGGTCAAGTGGATCACGATCCCAGAGGGCAGTTTCGGCCCGGGCGGTGTGTTCTCGTCGGGGCGGACCATCATCGCCGCACCGCAGATCGCCGCACAGTCAAATGCGTTCTACGTGAAGGTGGGGGGGCATGTCCGCTGGCAGCGGCAAGGGCTGTTCAACTCGGCGCAGGTCGCGTTCGAGGTCCGCTACTTGCCGGCCGGGTCGACGTCGGCCGCCGAGTCGGGCGAGCTGATCGGCAAAGCGCTCTACGACCCGGCGACGCTGGACTGGGAGACGGTGGCGATCATTCAGCCCCACATCTCCACGCCCGCGAACCCGTCGCGGGCGATCAGCCCGGAGTCCGAAGTCGGGCGCATCCCGAAAGACACGGCCATCGACATCTATGTGATGGCGGTCCGCACCGGCGGCTGGGGTAACTACCTGATCTTCAGCGAGGAAGCACAACTGTCGATCGAACTGCTGCCGGTGAGCTGATGCCCAAAGCCGTAGATCAGCACCCGCAATCACGCGGAACGGGCAACGCGCTGTACAACCCGCTCCGCAACGGTGTCGCGTCGTGGGAAGACCCGCTGTCCGCGATCGGACACGACATGCAGGGTATCGGCGGCGGGTTCCGCGACCTGTTCAGTTCGATTGGCGCGTTGTTCGGGTTGCCGACTCCGGAAGAGATCATCGTCGGTGTCGCGAATGGTGTTGGCTCGGTTATCGCCGGCGCCGTCGACCTGATCGGCGGGCTCGGCGGGTTCTTCGCCGGCCTCGTCGGCGGACTCATCAACGGCGCACAGATACCGATCTTGGATCCGACGAAGATCCTGCACTTGCCGGCCATCCTGCAATCGTTCTGGAATGTGTGGCTGGGCCGGACGGATGGCACCGGCAGCCCGGCCGAGGTCACCTACATCATCGAGAAGATCAAGGACGCAGTTCTCAACGGCTACAACGTCATCACGTTCACGTCGGCCACGGCCGGCTGGGTCGTTCCGGACCATACCGAGATGCACATCGCGATGACCGGCGGCGGCCAGACCGGGGTAGGTGGGGGTGGAGGCCCGGTTCCGCTGCACGGATCGTTCCTGTCGTCACTGGTCGAGGTGACCGGCATCGATGCGCTCGACATCATGCCGGGAACGGCCGGGAACCGCTCGTATGTGCGTGCCGCTTCGACCTCGCCGCACACCGGCGAGGTGATCGTCGAGTCGCTGCTGCACGGCTCGCCCGGCGGGATCTCCAACCAGCTGGGGCAGCTCACGGAAACGACGTCGCTACCCGGGAACGGCGGTATCGGCGGCACGGGCGGGCCGAGCGGAATCCCGGCTACAGCGGGGCAGTCGACGCCGCTCGCCGCCGGAGGCGCGCCGGGCGCGCAGGGCCCTAGTGGTGGCTCGGGTGGTGCGGGCGGCAGTGTGTCGGGCGGCTCGCGGATCAAGTGCGGCGGCGGTGGCGGCGCCGGCGGTGGCGGCGCCAACGGACTGTTCGGTAACGGCGGGCCGGGCGGCCCGGGCGGATATCCCGGGGGCGCCGGCGGCAACGGGGGCGCCGGCTGGAGCGGCGGCGCACCAGGCCCGGGCGGGCCGGGAGCGCCGGGCATCGTGTGGATCTACTACAAGTAGGAGGGGCGAACCCTGATGGAGACGGCCGAGCTCATCACCGAGAACCTGACGCAATTCTGCCCGGTGACGAACCACTACCGGCTATCTGATGGCCGGTATGTGCTGGTGACCGTGGCACGCATAGAGGGTGCGGCAACCCTGTCGAACTTCGGTGTCCGGATACCTATTGCGGTGTCGCAGCTACCAGCGGAAGTCGACGTGTTCCTGTCGGATGCCGACGCGAACGTGCTCGACGCGGACGGCGACCCCGCGAACGGTATGACGCCGCTCGAATCGTATGAAGTCGACAGCCACGCCGCGGCGCTCGCCGAGCTCGGCTACACGGAGGTGCGACCGTGAGTTACCTAGCGGGAGCGATCAAGAAGGATCCGGTCACCGGCGCGTCGGCGACGAAGCAGACGTCGGGGCAGTGGGGAATCATGCCGCTCGGCGGCGGCGCGTACTACTGGCCGGAAGACCTCGTCGCTGATTGGCCTGACATGGCCGAAGTCATCGACGCGTCCGGCTGATCGGTTCGCTCAGAACCCCTTTGCGGTGTTGTGCTGGGCGGCGTGAGCTTCCTCCGGTTCGACGCAAAACCGCTGCTGACGCGCGAGGCGATTGCCCGCCGCGTGCACGCAGTGAGCCTTCGCCGCGATCTCGACGAGCTCGCAACCGCTCTAGCGCTGATGACGATCGATGTCGAGGCCGGCGCCAACGACGAGAACGGCGAACGGCAGTGGTGGTGCCCGTGGAACGCGAAGGATCCGCAGACCGAACAGTTCGCGCACGATTCCGAGTCTGATGACGGGCTGTCGTCCGGGTACTTCCAGCAGCAGGTTTCGCGGCCCGGTGCGCCCGGCAAGCCGTGGGGATGGGGCGGACTGTTCGGCGACCTGAACGGTGCCCGCAAGCGGATGACGCTCGACGATGCCGCCGACATGTTCCTCGCTGCGCTGCCGGACAACTACCGCGATGCGGCGAATAACCCAGTGCGCGCGGGACAGTTCGCGCAGCAGGTCCAGGGATCCGCGCACCCCGAGCGGTACGCGACGCGATGGAACGACGCCTGGGCAGTGCTGCGCCGGGCGCTCACCGAGCAACCGACACCGACCGAACCCGAGGAGAACACCGTGGCAGTCAAGGGCGATCCGATCTGGCTGGAAGACGTTCTGCGCGAAGCGCTCGGCGACCGGCTCGTCGTGCACGAAGGCTGGCAGGAACGGGGCGCCGGCGGTGTCATGGGCGAGATCTGGGGCACGATGATCCACCACACCGGCAACGTCAACGAGCGGGTCGAAGTGATCCGCGACGGTGTGCAGCAGCCCAGCGGATGGCTACCCGGGCCGCTGTCGCAGTGCCTCATCACCCCGGACGGCAAGTGCCACCTGATCGCGATCGGACCGTGCAACCACGCCGGCGGCGGCGAGTACGGGACGCTGAAGAACGGCAACCGCGACGCGATCGGCTTCGAGTGCGCCTACTCCGGTTCCGGACCCTGGCCGCAGAAACAGATCATCACGATGCGCGACGCGACCGCCGCGATATCGAAGAAGATCGGCAAGCGCGCCGACGATTCCGTCTGCGGGCACAAGGAATACGCGAAGCCGGCCGGCCGCAAGATCGACCCCGGCAATATGTCGATGGATTGGTTCCGTGGCGAAGTGCAGAAGGATCTCGACGGCTTCGTGTTCCCCGGCGAACCGCTGACATCTACGCCGCCACCACCGCAGACCGGCCCAGGAACGCCACCTGCCGACGCCGACAACATCGCCTATTTCGCCACCGCCGCGTATTGGGAGATGCTCGGATGGCGCACGCAGACCGAAGCGCTCGCCGTCATCCTCGACAAGCTGCTCGGCACGCAGAACGCCGGCAAGACTGGTGCGAGCCTGACACGGCCGGCGGCGCCGAAATGATGAAGGCGCTGATGGATCTCGTCGGCCGCGTACTGCTACCGCCGATCATCAAAGCAGTGCAGGCAGAGATCAAGTCGCAGATGGATCGCTACCTGCCGCTGATCGTCGAAGTGATCGTGCGCACCATCACCGAGTCGTCGATCAAGCTGGCCGACAAGGGCATCGACAAGCTGACCGACATCATCCCCGGCGAGCTCGACGATCAGATCATCGATCCGATCGTCCGCGACGTCACCGCCCGGCTAGGCGATCTGT
Organism: uncultured Candidatus Saccharibacteria bacterium; assembly: GCA_964648765.1. Classification (GTDB taxonomy): domain Bacteria; phylum Patescibacteriota; class Minisyncoccia; order Phycocordibacterales; family JACOZG01; genus JBBTTN01. Next base: position 4,945 of record CAZYLF010000006.1, on the reverse strand, counting down.
TCCGTGGGCTGGGCCGATGAACGGTGCAGACGGGAAGTTCATCGGCTACGGGCTCGGCGATTCCGGGCCCGAGGTCGCGAAGGTGCAACGCCGGCTCGTGCACGCCTACCCGGTCGCATCGAAGGCGATCAAGCTCGGCGTGACCGAGTCCGGCAACTTCGACCAGGCCACCGCCGACGCGGTGTGGAACTTCCAGCAGTACGTCAACGACAACGGGCTGAACAATGTTCTGCTCGGCCAGGGCGAGCGCCGCGGCGTCGCCGACTACGCGACCCGCGTGCGGATGAAGGCCTACATTCCGCCGCAACTCGGATCGAAATACCGCATTCAAGGCGTCGGCGGTGTCCGCAGCGACGCCTACCTGATGCCGCCCGATGCGCCGTGTTTCAACCGTGCGACAGCGGGATTCGCGCGCGAAGGTGTGCGGCTGACGCGCGAGCTCGGCGGCGGCCCGGTGGTCCCGATCGGCTACTCGATGGGCGCCAAGAGTGCGCGCGACTACGAAGTGATGCTGCCGGCCGAACTGCGCTCATCAGTGAAGCTGTCCGTGCAGTTCGGTGACCCGTCGATGCCGGCCGATGGCAGCCTGCTCGGTGACCGGCCCGGGCAGGGGATATCGCGGCAGCCGCACCCCGACTGGGTTCGGGATCGGCTCTACAGCTATTCGATTGACGGCGACTGGTATCCGCAGGCGCAAGCGTCGTTGCTGTTCTACCTGTTCGAGATCATCTCGCGCGCCGAGCTGACCCTCGAGTTCGCGACGTGGCTGTTCACGCAGTTCCCGACGCTGCCGTTCAAGCAGATAACCGGACAGGTCGAATCCGGGGACATGCTGGCCGGCGTCCTGAAAGGCCTGGCCGGCGCGATCACATCCGGCCCAGACAACGTCATCGGCATTCTGATGAACCCATTCGCGATCCTCGCGATGCTGCCCGACCTGATCGCGCTGCTCGTCGACGCGATCCGGTTCGCCGCCAACTCGGCGCACGGCAAGTACCTTGACCCGACCGAGGCGAACTGGGACGGGCTGACCGCCGTCGACCACGCAGTGAAGACGATCCGCGAGCGCTGCCCGGACGGCGCCACCCTGCTGCTGTTCCCCGGATCGTGGGCGCAGTGGAACTTCGGATTTCAGTTCGACGTCGCTGCGCGACTCCAATAACGAAGGGGACGAAATGTCTTTGTTCACCCGGCAGTTCTGGCGCGACACGTTCGAGCGGACCGTGAGCTCGGCCGCACAGGGATTCCTCGTCGGCGGCGGCCTCGGTGTCGGCGCGGAGGTCACCGAGGCTGTCGACGCACGCTATCTGCCGTGGATCGCCGCGTTCAGCACCGCCGGCGGCATGGCCGCGATGACGTTCGCGAAGTGCCTGACCGCGATCAAGGTCGGCGCACAAGGCACCGCGAGCTTCGTGTCGCTGCCGGCCGCACCGAAGCCGAAGGCGACACCACGGCGGCGCCGTCGCACAACGAAGGCAGCCGAGGATCCCGCGAAGTGAATAGCGGAATCTGGAACCCCGAATTTTGGTCCGGCATCACCGGGCCAACCCTCGCCGTCATCGTGGCGGCAGTGTTCGTGTGGGCCCTCACGACCGGGCGCCTGGTCACCGGCAAGCAGCACGACGCTGTCGTCGCGAAAGCCGAGATCGACGCGGACTCAGTGCGCAAGCTGTCCTTGGAGATGGCGAAGAAGAACGGCGGCGAACTGCTCGCCGCCCAGATCCTCACCGCGCTGCGGGAATCGGTTGCTGCCAAGGACAGCCCGTGATGTGGCCGTGGCGGCGCCGGGCCGCCGAAGCAGAACGCGGGCTCGCCGAGGCCGAGGAACGCAAGCGTGGCGTCGACGAGCTCGTGCAACAGTCTCGCCGCGTCAACACCCGGTTGCGACAGGAGATCGAGAAGAACGGGTTCACCGAGCTACTCGCAGCAGCGATGCAGAAAGGCACCACCTGATGCGCTGGCTGTACATAGCTGGACTGATCGCGATCATCGGAACTTTCATCGCCGATATCTGGCTGACCATCGACTACCGTGTCGACGCGAACATCTCACTGATCTACCTCGCCGCGCTCGTCACGATATTCACCGCGCTGTATGGGATCCGGTCGAGATGGCAGAAAAATCGTGTAGGCCGAGTGTTCCTGGTCAAGAGCGTCGTGCTGGCCGCGGTGCTGTGGCAGATCGTGTTGTCGACATGGTGGGACACCGAATACCCATTCCGGCAGGAGGTTCGCTTCATCATCTACACGGTCGGCGCGTGGTGCTACGTGCCGATGCTGATCCAGTTGTGGCGCGAGCAGCGAGGCGATCGGCAGCGGGCCCGTAGGCGGGCCGAGGAAAGGGAACAGTCCGATGGCTGATCTGTCCTATCTCACAACGTTCTTCGCCGACTGGAATGCCCGAGGCATCACCGGCGACACCTGGGATCCCGGGTTTGGCCCTGACGCTTTCAACCCGTGGTGCGACGTGCTGTTCACGCCGGTGCTGATCGGGCAGGACTCGCAAGAGGTCCAGATCACCGCGCAGACACCGAAAATGACGCTGCTGCTGATCCCGGTTCCGGCGCGCCTCGAGAATGGTGTCCTCAAGGCGGTTCGGGCGCCCGCGCCACCACAGGAGACGCCTACCGCGGGCGAGTGGGAACTACAAGAGGAATCGATCGGTGTCCCGCTCACCGCCGAAACGCCGGCGCTTGAACTGCCGCCCGGCGTGCACCTGATCTACCGGGTCAAGTTCGGGCCGATGAAGATTCAGGGCGGCACCTACCAGTACGACGATTTCGACTTCGCTGCACCGACGTCGGCGACCCGAATCCACCTGACGACCGTCGAGCGCATCAACCTGCCGCCGAGCAGCGGCAACCAGCTCATCCTTCGGATGATCCCCGACGACGTGACGCTCGTCGACGGGAAGGTGCAGTTCTGGTCGAACGGGATTGCGCTCGGCGCACCGCTCGCGCTCGAAGTGAGTGGCGGCGGATCGTCGGTCGCGTGGGCTGATATCAGCGGCAAGCCGGTCGCCATCGGCGCCGGCGCAACGCCTGACGCGGCGCGCACAGCGATCGGCGCGATCGGCGGCACAGAGCTCACTGACGCCATCTCGGCCATGGCCGGCACCCTTCAACCGGGCGACCCGGATCTGACGGCGATCGCCGCGCTGCCGTCGACGGCGAACCGGCTGCCGTACGCGACCGGGCCCAGCGCGTGGTCGCTGACAGAGTTCAGCCCGTTCGGCCGCTCTGTGGTGGCGCTCGCGGACGGGCCCGCGCTGCGCGTCCTAGCCGGCCTGGTCATCGGCACCAACGTCCAGGCCTACAGCACGGCGCTCGCCTCGTTGGTGACCGCGGTCGGCGGCGCCGCGGCCGGATCGCGCGCATTCTTCACCGCCGACAACGGCGTGAGCTGGCAGAACTACCGGACGCAGGCCTTCGGCCGCAGCCTCGTCGACACCGTCGACGCCGCCGCCGCGCGAACCCTGCTCGGCGCGCTCGCCGCATCGCTGGTGGGCGCCGCGAACGGCGTCGCACCGCTCGACGGCAACTCACAGATCCCGGCGATCTACCTGCCGTCATACGTCGACGACGTCGTCGAAGCCGCCACGGTGGCCGGGTTCCCTGCGGTCGGCGAGACGGGCAAGATCTACACCGCACTGAACGCCGGCACGCCGGCCGACCCGTCCAAGATCTACCGCTGGTCGGGCTCGGCCTACTGGGAGATCAGCCCGTCCCCGGGGTCGACAGATGCGGTGCCCGAGGGCGCGGCGAACCTGTACTACACGAACGCCCGCGCTGACGCCCGGATCGCTGCGGCCCCGGCGACGGGCACCGGCGGCCTGGTGCGCGCCAACTCCCCGGCTTTCACCGGCACCCCCACTGGCATCACGAAGGCGCACGTCGGGCTCAGCGCTGTCGACAACACGTCCGACGTCAACAAGCCTGTGTCGACAGCGCAGGCCACCGCCGACGCCGCGGTGGCGAACGCGAGCGTCGCGAAGGCGCTCGTTGACGCGAAGGGCGACCTGATCGTCGGTACCGCCGACAACAACGTCGCCCGCCTGCCGGTCGGCACGAACGGCCAGGTGCTCACAGTCGACTCGTCACAGGCGGGCGGCGTGAAGTGGGCGGCCTCGGCTGGTGGCAGTGGCGGCGGCAGCGGATTCGGCCCCTACTCGGCCATTCCTGGGGCGAACACCGTCTCCGAGGGCTACCTGTACGTGTGTTCCGATGTCGACTCGGTGTACCGATCCACCGGCGCGGCCTGGGTACTGGTCGGACCCGGCCCCACTTTCGGTGCTATCCCGCAATCCGGCTGGACGGCAGTCGGATCGGGGTCCGTCACTGCATCGAAGGGGCATCGGCTGCTGACCTTTGTAGGTTCCGGTGCCGCTGATGCGTTGCGTGGTGAAGTCCGAGCACTCTCGCCCGGATCGAACTACCGGGTTGTGATGGAGCTGGAATCCCAGATCCCCATCGTCAACGGCCCGGGCTATGGCCTGATCCTCTCCGATGGAACGAAGTACGTGTTCTTCGGATTCCAGGTCCGGGGAGGTACCCCGCTATTTTTGCAAGTTCAATTGTGGAACACCTCAACGTCGATAGCATCGAATCCGTTTGAGAACGGCACATCTTCAATTGTGCCCCTGGCTAACTCGCGGTTCATCAGCATCCGCGACGACGGCACGACCCGGTACTACGAGTTGTCCAACAACGGAATCGACTGGATGACGGTGTTTACCCACGCGAGAACCACCCACCTGACCGCAACGACTGTCGGCTACGGGGCCAACTCCTACGGGTCCGGCTACACCGCCTATGTACGGGCCAAGCAGTTCGCGATCATCTGATCTCTATCGACAACGAAAACCCTGGGGAACGCAATGTCAACGAGCGAAGATCACGGACACCCGGATTCGACGACGACGCGGCCGGAACGCAACGGCGAATGCG
>CAZYLF010000005.1:0-23006 GCA_964648765.1 uncultured Candidatus Saccharibacteria bacterium | reverse complement strand
AATGCAAAGACAAGACCTAACTTCAACCTAAATTACGCCTCGTAAAATCTGTATTTTATGCTTGCTTTTCGTTGAGTTTATTATTTGTAAAGTAATAGTCATGCCTAAACTAGCATTGGATTTGTAGGATTTTTGATAAATAACTGGATAGCTTTATTGTGATTGATTAGTCAAAAACATCACTAGTCATGTGTTGCCTCCAATCAGGCAAGACAAGTTGGTAATCCAGTTTGATGGGTCTCCGGATCTTTTCCGTGATCATCATAGTATTTGTAATGAAGCTTCTCGAATTTTCTGCCACAAAACAAATCTGCGAATTATAACAGAAGTGTTTCGTTTTTTCCGAAATTCGTTTAAAGGGCGAGTCCTCACTATGGCCTTTTTCATGGCTTCTGTGTAAACGTCTTTTAGTTCAATGCCTTCTGCGATTATTTGATTATCTGATTTAAAATAACGGCTTGATCCTCAAAACTCATTGAACTTTAGACAACTATCGGTATCTATCTTTCTCTTTTTTGTTGCTGGATTATGTGAGATAGGCGGAGGTTACTTGGTCTGGTTATGGTTGCGAGATAGTTTTGCATGGTGGGTTGGTGCTGTTGGTGGCTTTGTCTTGTTTTTGTATGGGATTGTTCCAACATTTCAAAAGACCAATTTTCATAGAACCTATGCGGCATACGGGGGAGTTTTTGTAGTCATGTCGATTTTATGGGGGTGGTTAATTGATGGTGTACCACCTGACAACTATGATGTGATTGGAACACTGATTGCTGTAGTTGGCGTTTTGATCATATACTATTATCCAAGAAAGGAGGAAAAAGTTTGGAAATCATAGTCACCACATTGGTAGTTTTCTTTTTAGCCGCATTGTTGGAGATTGGAGGTGGATATTTGGTTTGGAAGTGGTTGCGAGAACACAGGGGAAAAATATTTGGTTTGATTGGAGGTCTAGTTCTGTTTGTGTATGGCATAATTCCAACACTGCAACCCGCCGAGTTTGGACGTGTGTATGCGACGTATGGCGGAATATTTGTCGTTTCGTCGGTATTATGGGGTTATTGGGTTGACAGGAAAAAACCAGACAGATTTGAGATCATAGGATCAATCATAGTTTTGATTGGGGTTGCGATAATCTTCTATTTTCCACGCTGATTTACTCGTGATTCTTTACACAATCAGGTCTTTTTCTTATCTGGGCTGATAAGATCATGCTCTATCTGAATTGTGCAATGGTTGATGCCAAATTTGTCTTTCATGGTTTCGTTGATTTCTCATCATGTGTTGATTTTTTGGCATTGGTTTTTTTGTGATCGTCTTTGTGGCCGTCGTCTTTGTGTTCGTCTTTATTGGTAGGTTTCTTTTCAACCATTGATGCTTTAGTGATTATTACTTCGATGGCATTGGATTTGCCAGCTATTGGTGGTTCATTTTTCCAACCAGCATCAATTTTGTAATCACCTACAATTTGCCCTTTGTGTGCATAAGCACTGCCTAGTAGACTGACAGCTAGTATTGCTACGGTCAACAATCCGAGTTGTTTATTCATTGTGAAAAGAATCCTAGTTTTTCTTAAAATATTTCTGGTAGAGAAACCAAACCACTTTATCGATTTTACCAGTATTGAATCTAAGTATTAATACATTGCAAATGTTTCTCATTCTATGAAATTTTTGTTAGTGCTATTTTCAGTTTGTTTGTTACCAGCTTTTGCACAGGAATTTCAGCAATTATCAACCGATAAGGGCACGTTACTTGTAGACATATCCACAGAACCTGCAAACCCAACAACTGATCAACAATCTAAATTAAAGATTGATTTCATAAATCCAGTAACAAAGAAAATACAAGAACATGTAGACTACAGAGCTACTGTTGTTAAAGACAATAGTGCAATTTTTGGGCCAATTCCTCTAACTCATACATCTACAGGTTCAGCTACCCTGCCTGTTGAGTTTAAAGAAAACGGAGCACATAAGATCACCATAGAAATAGAGGGCATTTTGTTCAAACCAATTCCGATCGAAACAGTTACTTTTACCAAAACGATTGGAATGGCTGCCGCTCAAACCACAAACGAGGCTAAAGATGGTGGAGGGTGTTTGATTGCAACATCTACTTTTGGAACGGAGTTATCACCACAAGTGCAGCGACTACGAGAGATCAGAGATGTCGTCTTGTACAATACGAGTATGGGAACTACATTTATGTCTGGATTCAATGAATTTTACTATTCATTTAGTCCCAAAGTGGCAGATTTGGAAAGACAGAATCCACTGTTTAGAGAGATAATAAAGACCACGATAACACCGATGCTTTCCACATTATCTATTCTGAATTATGTCAATATCGACTCGGAGCAGGAAATGCTAGGATACGGAATTGGGATTCTGTTGCTCAACATAGGAATCTACTTTGTTGTACCAACCATTGTAATTCTAAAAATAAAACAAAAGATACGAAATTAGATGAAATTTAGTTCTCATTTAATTCCACAAATGTAGTTCTAGTTACTATTTTGTCACTTACACTTGTAGCTATAGTGTAATTCAGAGTTGCAAAAACAGAATGATATATTGTCATTTCTGCAGTATTTCCATCCCTGAGGTTTATTACATTTGGAACAAGATCTGTTCGAATGTAATCCATTCCTAAAAGATTCCAACTAGTTGTTGAATTAAGCAAAACTATTGCGTTATTCAAGTCCTGCTTGGGTAGAATTGTGACTTTGACAGTATCTGTTTGAGTTATCTTGTTGCCATCACGAATGATCTCATTTTTGTCAGTTTCAATATCAAACGGTACTGGAATTGACCCATCAACAACACCAATTTTATCCGTATTCCACTCTGAAAACCAGACCTTGTTTTGTTGAGGATCTATCGATAGGTTGAGCGGATAAACTACAAATCCGTCAGATGGTTTGCTAGGTATCTCATATTCGGTAAGCTTTGTGCTTGTTATATTGAAAAAACCAATCCGATTTCCACCATGCTCATTGAACCAAAAACCCATCCCATCAGAAGTTTCTTTCAGCCAGAGTGGTAATGTCTTAGTTTGGTATTGATTTTGGGATGTAGGAAATCGTTTCAAATTCTTTGTGATTTTGTCGTATTTTACAATGGCACTAGAACCGTGCTCTGAGAACCAGACGGTATCGTTTGCGACAAAAACATCAGTAGGCTCAAAAACAAAATATGGTATGCTTGATGTTTCCTTTACATTTGTAATCATACCGTTTTCATTTCTTGTTATTGCATATTCTGAAAGCTTACCTGCACCACCATGTTCATTGGAAGAAGAAATCTTGGCTACCCATAACGCATCATTATTTGCAAAAAGACCTGCTGGGTTGGTATTGTTGCCAAGCCAAAATTCAGAGATGATGTATTCCGGTTCGGTACCGTCGGCATTTTTTTGTGCTACACCCACAGTACTGCCAGAAAGCGTAACAAACCAAATATCATTTGTTTGTGAATCAAGTTTCATCTGAAATGCTGGCGCACTAGTGGAAAACGTCCTAAACTCTTCTTTTTGTGGATCAAAACGCCACAAACTGCTCTCCCCTAGCCTTGAAAACCAGAGAAAGTCATCACTGTCTTTTAGGATTGTCCATGCCATGAGGGATCCTTTTTCTGCCTCAGGGCCTTCCTTGATTTTGTAAATTGATTCGATCTGTTCTTTTTTTGAATCAAATTTGACAAGGTTGGAATTCGAACCTACGATCCAGATTATTCCGTTGTGATCTGCCAAGATGGCATTTGGGGCAGTGCCTGCAGGTAATGAATATTCTTTGATGTATTGATTCTGTGTTTTTATGACAGCATTGTTTTGAGCTGGTTGTTCTGTTGTTACACTAGCATAAAATAATATGAAAACACTCACCGCTATTGCTATCGGTATGACTACAAGTTTTGGTAAAATCATCACTAATCACTATTGTTCTGCATGATCAGTGCAATCAGAGTTCTTTATTTGTGCCTACAAGATCCCAATTAGCTCCACTATCTGAGCTCTTGTAAATCTCTTGGTATCCATCAGGCACATATCCTCCGATATAGATAATGTCATTTTGAGAATCAACATACATGGTCATCACAGTAAACTGCGGAGTGTTGATTTTTTCCCATGTCTGCCCACGATCAGATGACTTGGAAAGTCCATTTTCTGATGTATATGCATACAGTGCACCTTCCTCATCGATTGCCAGCGTATAGATGGTAAGTCCTTTGAGTGAGTCAAGCATTGTCCAGCTTGTACCACCGTCGTTTGATATTCCCAATCCTTTTTGAGCTCCAGCAAAGCCTGCAAATATGGTATTGGAGTTTGCCGGATCAATTGCAAGAGATGTAATATAATCTGGATCCGGTAGCTTATCCCATGTGATTCCAGCGTCGGTAGTTCTGAACAGCCCCCTTCCGGCACTGTCATATCCAATAATGACATTTGGATCGTTTTTTCCTATTGCCATTGCATGGAAGTCGACTGGTGGTTCTAGTATGGTTGCAACCTGCTGCCAAGTTTTTCCGCCATCTATGCTTTTGATCAGTCCAGTGTTTCCACCAGTTGCTGGATGTCCACTCGCATATAGTGGAATTCCAGCAGTCGCTGGTGCATTAAATGCCATGTAATCTGCTCTTTGCTGATCTACTTTGACTGGAGGGCCGCCGTTTATGCTTTGGTAGAAATCACCATGCGTTGCTATGTATAGAACATTTCTGTCTGAAGGATCGACCCCAAGACCGTGTATGTGTCTCCAAAATACCGTTCTTGGATCAGATGATGTGGTTTCTGAAGGAATATCAGGATTGTTTTGTGATGCAATTGCTATGATACCAATTATAATTGCAGCTGCAATCCCAACTCCAATTAGTTTCTTTGAACTCTTGGTCATTCTATAAAATCACTTTATGAAAATTGTATTTGAGCATTTTACCAATTCCTCAACTTATTTAGCAATAATTCCAATGTCCATGTGGTTTTGCATCATGCTCATCATGGATTTTCCAGGTGGAATTACATGCGTGTGAATTGTGTAAATGCCTTTTTTGTCAGGCGTGAATTTAACAAGGTATTTTCCTTTACCGATTTCTTCTGCTGAAAACATCTGTCCCACCATCTCCATTGAGCTCATTGATGGTCCACGCTCTATCATTATAGGAATGTCGGCATCAAGCAGCGGTTTTTTGTTTGTTTTATCTGTAACAAATATCGTGACTTGCGTTTCTTTACCTGCTTCTACAATTTGAGATGAGGTGGTTTTTATCATGACATCTTTTGGTGTCTTATTCATCATGGTACTGCACATGCCCATCATTGAAGACATTGAATTTTGATCCTCTGCAGCAAATGCTGGTGCTGCTTGTGCGTATATCGAAGCAGCGAAGATTACTCCAAGAGCAACAAAAACTGCCACTAATGGTTTTCTTTTCAATGTAATCATAGTATGTTATATTTCCATACATATTTTAAATGAGGTGTTTACAAATGTAAAATGTATTTTACTCATAGGGATTTTTCGTAGACAAATTTGCAACATTGCTAAAAATTACGTGTATTGGAGTATCCTGTATTCCGTGATTAGTAACTGTAAGAGTGTATTCTCCATCCAAAACAGGTTCAAACACAGCATATAACTCTCTGTCATATGAAGTAGAATTGACATTGATTACCATAATGCCGTTTGGATCCGTCACACTTGCAGTGAGCGGTATTCCAAATATCGGATAGTGTACGATAAGCTGTGCTTGTTGTCCTGTTTCTAGATCTTTTAATGCGGTTACTGATTCATTTGGGTTAAGCACTTGGTTTTCAATTAACGCTTTTTCTTGTGTAGTATTATTGTCATTTATCAGTACAAGATATGCAACCCCATACATCAGTACAAAATACGCTATCAAACTTGCAACAAGTATGATAATTATAAAGAGATAGTTACGATGCATTGCTCTTTGCAAGTTCCTTATTGTTTGTTCCTTCTAGCGTCCAGCTTGCACCATCATCACTACTTTTGTAAACACTTGCTGCTATGCCAGATTGTGTTTGCTGACTGGTTATTGCATACATTTCACCATTTCTGCCAGGTGCAAAATTCCACACTCCTTTTGCGTCAGGGATCTGACCCAAGGTATTGGCCCATGTCTTGCCGCCATCAGTGGATTTTGCAATAAAGCCTTCTTCATGCTGAAGAACTTTGAAGGCATACATGGTTTTTCCATCCATTGAGAATCCAAGCCCAGTCACAATAGTCTCACGTATCTGCTCATGGTCCAGCTTGTCCCAATTTTTTCCTTGATCTATGCTTATAAAGAGCCCCGAAATTGTGCCTGCATAAACTATGTTTGAATCCAACGGATCGGCTGCAAGCGCCAGTATTCTGTCAGGCGGCGAGAGTTGTACCCAAGATGTCCCCTCATCGTGAGAAACAAACAGCTCAAACCCTCCGCCCGGAGAGCCATAAATCAGGTTTGGATCAGACGAGCCTGCCGCCATTGCATGAAAATCAACTGGTGTGTCCTTTACTGCAGAAAGCAATTGCCACGAGTTTCCTCCATCCATGCTTTTTCTAAAACCAAGATTACCTCCCATTGAAGGCGGATGCCCGCTGGAATACATGACTCCATCTTTGGCTCTGTTTACTGTGAAGCCCATTAGATCTGATTTATCATTACCAATTCGCCGCCAACCATCAGATTCTTTTTTGAAAAGGCCATTGTGAGTCGCAAGGTATAACGAGTCATCAGTTCCTGAAAGGAACATTCCTACACCATGCACATCCATCCAAGGCCCAGTAAGACTAGAATCCACATATCTAGGAGATACATCGACATCATTTTTTGGAGCAGTTGCATATGTTGTAATTCCGACAGATATTGCCGCAAGAATAACAACCGCAATTAGTTTTGATTTTTTGTTTGACTTTCTTTTTATGGTTTTAGATTCGGTTTGTTTTTTTGTCAATGTGTAAGAAGTTAATTTTTCTACTTGTATTAATTAATGGTAGTTTACAATTGTAAAATATTACTCTTAAATCCTAGAATGTTTACGTATTTTTGGTGTTTGATACATGGCAACAGATCCAGTATGCGGAATGCAAATAGATGAAAATACAGCGACAGTCAAATCAAAAGCAGGCGGAAAGACAATTTACTTTTGTTGCTCGCACTGTCAATCAAAATTTGACAAGGATCCATCTAAATTCAAAATTTAGATGTCTTTCTTATTTTTCTAGCCTAATTTTTGGTCTTTAATTCGTCGGTATATCAAAAATGCAATCAAGCCTCCTGAAACAGATAATGCCAAATACATTGTCAGATCAGATGATTCAATTTGTTTTATGATTTCATCTGGTCTTAAAGCAATATTGGCATCATTGGACGACTCTGGAACGCCCAAAGTGACCAAAATTGGATAAAGGAGCGAAATCATATTGTTATCTTTTTCTAATGTAGATGCTCGTGTCATGATGCTAAAGGTGCCAGGTTTTGCTCCATCTTGCACTGCCAATGAGATTTCTATTTTGGTATTATTTTCAGCCAGATTTACTCTGGGTGGATCTACTTCGTAGGAAATCCCAGACAAGCCAGAATCCGTCATCCCCACCAATCCAATTTCAACTTGACTTGTTGAGAGATTGAGAATGTCGGTTTTGGATTTTAGTTCGACGTTGATAGTGTTGGAATCATTTTCATCAAGAATGATTTTGTTGTTTTGCACGTTTATGGCATATGGGATTGGAATAGTAGTGTCAAGATAACCAATTTTATTTGAGGCCCATTCCGTGAACCAAACCTTGCCACCGTCAGGTGCCATTGCTGAAAAAACTATCGTTGCCAATGGCCCTGTAGGGACATCATATTCAGTCATCATTCCGGAATCGATACTGATTTTCGATAGTCTGTTTCCACCATGTTGAGGAAAATAGACATTTCCAGATCCGTCTGAAACAATTTGTCCGGGCAGAGTTTGCGGATAAACGTTTGAGGGAGATGTCCAATATGAAATAAATTCAGAGAGATTGGAATCAATGTCTGATAGAATAACCCGGCTTGATCCGTGATCCGATACAATCATTTTTTGTTTTTGTTGGTTTCCCACAATTGCTATGCCAAATGGGGAGAATGTTTCCGGTTTCGGTAGTGTAAATGACAACATTCCATTTATCAAAACGGAATCGAGGAGATCTGGTTGAATACGCAGAATATTGTGTGAATATGACTGGGTTACCCAAAGAATATCATTTTTGTCAAAAACCAGAAATGTTGGGCCTGTATCTTCCCCTGTAGAATATTCTGTAATTTTGTCTGTATTGGGGTCTAATTTGGCTACCTTGCTTGCAAGAATCTCCGTAAACCAAACGGTCTTTTTGTCATTTGACAGGGTTATTCCCATAGGGCCTGCCCGTTCTGTTGGGATGACTATTAGCTGAATCTGGCCTGATTTTACATCCAGTTTGCCTATGGAGTTGATTCTTGCATCTGTAAACCACAGTACGTTTCTTGTTTCATCAAAAACCAGCTGTCCTCCAGCAAGTGCAACCACAAAATTTTGAACTGAGGTTGCGCCAGAAATATCATATTGTTCGAACTTGTAGTCTGGACTCATCTTAATTATTGTGCTTGAGCTGTTTGTCGAGTGATAAAACCAAACATTACCAGTAGAATCACTAGTTATTCCTTTTAGACCTAGTTGTTCAACTGGAATTTCAAACTCTTTTATGAAATTACTTGATTTTGTGTATTTCACTAAATCTTCTGTTGTAAGTTGTTGTGCAAATGATGATTCTGTAAGAGGCAGAAATAGAGATACTAGTGATAAAGTGACGAGCACATACATTTGATTCTGCTGCATTGTATGATGTGAAATAATCATTCGTACTTTAGGTTTCTTTTTACATTTGTAAAGATCGGTATTAAAATAAGTAGTAACTATTTATCAAAACATGAATTATGCAAATCCAAATGTTCTGATTGATACACAGTCAGTAGAAAGAATCCTAAATGACAAAAATATCAAAATACTTGAAATCGACTATGACCCAGAAAATAGCTACAGAAAGGGCCACATATCAGGCGCACACCTTGTTTGGTGGAAAAGAGACATCAACGATCCAGTAACACGAGACATAATCAGCAAGCAACAATTTGAAGCGTTGATGGGTAGGGTTGGTGCAACTCCTAATACCGAGCTAGTCCTGTATGGTGATTTTAACAATTGGTTTGCAGCATTTGCATTTTGGGTATTCCAGTATTACGGACACACCAAAATCAGGATAATGAATGGGGGCAGGAAAAAATGGGAGCTAGAAAAGCGTCAATATACTACAGAAGAGCCATCTGCACAGTCATCAAAATACGTGGCCCAGCCCCCAAATGAGGGCATTCGTGCATACACGCATGACATTAGGCGTGCAATAGAGCGAGCCGAAACCGTACTTGTAGATGTGAGATCTGCAAAAGAATTCACAGGTGAGATAACTGCACCTCCAGAATATCCGATGGAACATGCACAGAGAGGTGGTCATATTCCAGGTGCACAAAACATTCCTTGGGCTACTGCAGTAAATGATGCAGACGGCACATTCAAAACAGTAGAAGATCTAAAACAAAATTATGTTCCAAAGGGAATTACACCAGACAAAGACGTTATCTGTTATTGCAGAATTGGTGAAAGATCATCACATTCGTGGTTTGTCCTAAAATACCTACTCGGTTATCCACAAGTTAGAAACTATGATGGCTCTTGGACCGAATGGGGCAACATGATTGGAAATCCAATTGAGAAGTAGTTTACTATTCCAATATGTATTCCAGTGATCAAATCTTTACAATTGTAAACGTGCGTGTTAAAATATCCATCAAAACCACCACATGATCATGCTGTGCATAGGTTGTAATAACAAAAATCTCTCAAAAAAGAAAATCATCATTTTGGCTTCAACAGTATCTGTAGCTACTATAATTCTGTACTATTCATTCACAACAAACCCAACAATTACACTTACAGTGCTTCCATTTGTACTTCCTTTCTTAGGATGCATCGTAATGTGTGGAGTTATGGCAGGGGCAATGTTTTTGTCTGGTCGTTTTTCAAAAAAATCTGATAAATCACATAATTCTTGTGCGATTGAATCATCAGAAACAAGCAACCCCACAATAAAGCAAGAAACGGACACAGATAACAAGAGAGAACTTAGTTAGATGGTTTTTGAAAAAGATTGACTAGAATTTTAATTCAATATTCGTCTGGATTATAATCGGAGTATTTTGCTGGCCCTAAAATTGTACATTGGCAGATAGGTGAAGGCCATTATCATTACACCAAATATCTGCAACTCTAGAGAATATGCACGATACATGCCTGCAAACATGAAAACAGCGCCAATTGTGGCTATTGGAATCAATCTTGTCTTTTTTCTGTACCACATACCAACAATCATTGAAGCAAATGAGGTCAAAAGAACGGCCATGCCAGCAGTGCTGTCAAAAAACATCATCGTTTCCTCAACAAAGTTGTTTGTATCAGGTACCATATTCATCCCATTTAGATCAATATTTTTAGAAACCGCAGCTGCAATTCCGAGCGTACTAAACCCTATTAGTGCGACACACAAAATCATGCCGAGTATTCCAAAAGAGCAAACACATTTGCATTTGGAAACTCTCATTGTTTGGCACTCAAATGAGTAACGCTATAAATTTTTCAATAATTTTCAATCATATGCACGCTTACGATATAATTTTACAATTGTAAACGTCGGTATTAAAATATCATCTGTCTTCAGTAAAGTCATGTTTGGACGAACAAAACACTGTGAAGTCTGTGGCATGGATGTAGATGCAGAGAAAAGCCCAAAAAGATTTGGAAAACACTTTTGCTCTGATTCCTGCGCTCAGAAATATTCCGAAGCGAGAATGTCTAGAAGACAAGACGATTCACATCGTGGCGGCTGCTGCTAGTTTTTACGACTAACATGGAGACATTTTGGACTCGACTAGAACATTAATCATTATTGGTATCGCAATTGCGGTTGCGGCAGGAATTTTGTTTGCGTTTGGCTATGTGAGTAAGGACATCACTCCAACAACCAAATCAGATGTTGGTAAAATAATTGGGACAGTGGATGAATCAGGATCTCTCCAATTGGAGTCAAAAAAGAAGTTTTCAGGAAGTGTAAATTTTGACATTCCAGAATTTTCAAGGTTTAAAGGCTCTGAAAGTGCAGAACTAAATCTAGTCGAGTTTGGCGATTACCAATGTCCTTTCTGCAAGAAGTTCTTTGATCAGACAGAGCCACAAATGATGGCAGAATACGTGGACTCTGGCAAGACTAAGTTCTACTTTCTTGATGTCTCAATTGTGGGTGAAGACTCGTTGACACTTGCGCAGGGCTCGTGGTGCGCAGACGATCAAGGAAAATACTGGGAATACCACGATTACATGTATGCTAACCAAGGGCAAGAAAACTCTGGTTGGGGAACCCCAGAGAAAGTCAAGATGCTTGCAAAAAACATTTCAGGAATCGATTCAGAAGAGTTCAACGAGTGTATTGACACTAAAAAATACGAGTCACGAAGCCAGCAATTAACGAGCTTTGCCAACCAGATAGGCCTTACTGGAACGCCGACTATGTTCGTAGGGGATCCAGAAAGAGGATACATCAAGATTACAGGTGCTCAGCCTTATTCAGTGTTCAAGCAAGTCATTGACGCACATCTAGGATGATCGGGTTTGATCCTATTTACAGAATATTCAATGCCATCAGATTTTGCATTTGGGAGTTATGTTTTTTGTGAGAAGAAAATAAGACAGAGTTAGCAATGCAATAGAAATTATTCGTAATGGAATTTCATAATGAGATATAAATGAAAGTGCTGCAGCACCAGTTGCACCCAACAGCGATATTACTGTGAATCCTATCTGGGTACAGCTTGTACATATGCTGGTGCCAATGCCAATCAGAGCCAACCATCCCAGAGCCTGCACGCTTTGCACCTGCTTTTTGCATCAAAATCTGATATAGTGTAATACTTGACACAAGTCCGGTAAGTCCAGAGGCAATAACAATCAAAACAAAACTTAGATCCAAGTCTTCGGATATTTGAAATGCAAAATATGGTTCAAAAAACAAAAGACCCCTAGCGTACAGTAAAAAGGTCATCATTGTGATAAAAATTGATGCCGATATTATGAAATACAGCGGGTTAGAAAATACAAGATTTAGTGTTGCTTTATGCAATGTGTTGAATCACTCTTAATCATGAGGATTCTGGTTCATGATCTGCATGTCCGCTTCCACCACAGCCATCTTCCAAGTCCCAGACTTGGGCAATTTGTTTTTCGTCAAAGTTGTATTCTGTGATCAAATATTTTGCTTGTCCCTCAAAAGCAGTCCATCTCCAGCATTTGCAACAACATGGCCCACCTTCGGCTGACATTTTCATCGCATTATCATATACCTCTTGCTGTTGTGCATCCAATTGGATGGTTTGAGCATAAGTCACAAGTCTTTTTGCGAGTGAAGCCTCAATATCATAAGGATCAGATGGAATTACATCGATTGAGGAGTATTGTTTTAGGCCCTCGACTTGCTCGGCATACCTATGAAAGTCCATTTTGGAGCAGCACGAACCTTGTAATCTAGCCTCATCTTCTTTAGAAGTCAGAAAGTCTGGTGCAGCACAATAATTTGTTTGGGAATTGCTCAAAATGGCAAATTTTTCTTCCATACTGTTTGTAGGGGGTACAGAATTTGCTGCAGTTAAGAGATAGAAAACAACTATCAAAGTCGGCACGATTGCCACAAGAACGTATTTTGATGATTGTACATTCATATTATAATTTGCCTTGTGATTGCTGCTTTTTGCTTTTTGGCGACCATCTCTTTAGTAGCAATGAGCTTGAAGTGACAGAAACAGAGCTTGCAGCCATTGCAAGTCCTGCAAGTGCTGGATAAAGCAATCCCAAGCCAGCCACGGGAATTAGCGCAGCGTTATACACAAATGCGTAAAAGAGGTTTTGTCTGATTTTGCTCACGGTTTTTTTGCTGATTTCAATTGCAGCAACTACGTCTTTTAGATCATCTCTGATTAGCACTACTTTGCCTGCTTCTATTGCAATGTCAGTACCGCTTCCGATGGCAATTCCTACATCTGCTTGTGAAAGTGCTGCAGCGTCGTTAATGCCATCCCCTGCCATTGCAACTTTTTTTCCTTCACCCTGTAGTTGTTTGATTACATCCACTTTTTGATGCGGTAAGACATTTGCAATCACTCTGTCAACTCCAATTTCTTTGGCTACAGTTGCAGCTGTCTTTTGGTTATCACCTGTAAGCATAACAACTTCAATTCCCTTTTCTTTTAGCAATTTTATTGCGTCTTTTGCACTAGGTTTTGGAGTATCAAGCAAGGCAATCACCCCAATTACTTTACCGCCAGACGCAACAAGGATTGTGGTTTTTCCTGCCTCTTCTAGTTTTGAAACAACTTCTTCAGCTGGCTTTGCATCAATGTTTTGCTCTTGTACTAGTGCCAGTTTTCCAACAATTATGGCATTACTGTTGTATGTTGCCTCAATTCCCTTTCCAGGAATTGCGATAAAATCTGAAACTTCACCCACAGCCAAGTTCAGTTCTTTTGCTTTTTGCACTATGGCCTTTGCGAGTGGATGCTCTGAATTGGTTTCTGCAGTTGCTGCTATCTGAAGAATTTCAGTGTCATTATGTGAATTATCCAAAGCGAAAATGTCTGTAACTTTGGGTTTTCCTTCTGTTAGGGTACCAGTTTTGTCAAATACTGTAACTTGAATTTTTCCAAGGATTTCTAGTGCTTCACCACTTTTGAATATCACACCATTTTGTGCACTTTTACTCATTCCAACCATTACTGCAGTAGGAGTAGCTAGTCCCAACGCACAGGGACATGCAACAACCAAAATTGCTACTGCTGGAATTAGGGCTGTTGCAAAAAGATGTATCCCAGATGGAGCAAGAAAATACCATGTCAGAAATGTTGCGATTGCAATTCCAATTACCACAAATGCAAAATATCCAGCTATTTTATCCACCATTTTTTGCATTGGGGGCTTTCTTCCCATCGCATCTTCGACTAGCTTGACAATCTGGGAAAGCATTGTATCACCTCCAACTTTGTCTGCTTTGATTTGTAACACACCTTCCCTATTGACAGTACTGCCAATTACAAGATCTCCTGCCTTTTTGTTTACGGGCATGGATTCACCAGTAATCATGGATTCATCCACAGCAGAATGTCCTTCAACTACAACACTGTCAACTGGAATCTTTTCACCAGGTCTTACAATTATGATGTCACCTGGCTTGATTAATTCAATTGGAATTTCAACTTCTTGACCGTCTCTTTTTATTTTGGCAGTCTTTGGTTGTAGCTCTAGCATTTTTTTGATTATAGATGAGGCTTTACCCTTAGTCTTGTTTTCCAGATATTTGCCAAGAACGATAAATGTTATGACTACAGCTGCCGCATCATAGTAGATGTTGTGCCATTGTACGGTTGGAAATGTATTGTAAGCACTAAACAAATACGCCGCACTAGTTCCAATTATTACTAGTGTGTCCATGTTTGCAGATTTCATTTTGGCAATTCTGTATGCACCAACATAGAATCTGCTTCCGGTTACAAACTGGACTATACTTGCACAGACAAATAGGATGTATGCGGCAATGTTAGTTCCAGCAAACGGAACAAAGGACATGAATTCCGGATAACCAAAAATCATGATTGGGATAGTAAAGCCAAGACCTATTCCAAACAGTTTTTTGAGTTTTTTTGCCTCAATTTCTTCTGCAGAGGCGGAAAGATCCTCACTTAGGATTTGGTAACCGCTTTTGTTAATGAATTGTCTTATGTCTGAAAGCGAGATTAATGTCTGATTATACTCTACAATTATCTGACTGTTTCCATAATTGACCGATGCATATTTGATTCCCTCTAATTGTTGTATCTTTTTTTCTAGATTGTCTGCATCGCTAGAGTCAGTTATTCCACTCACTTTGATGGTAAGTTTTTCGTATACTACTTTGTAGCCTGCATCTTGTATTGCTTTTTCAATTGAGGAAATATCAATGGATTTTGGATCAAATTCTAAAAGTGCCTTTTCCGATGCTAAATTGACCTCACATTTTTTTACACCATCAAGGTTTGAGACATAATTCTGAATGGAGTTGACACATCCTGCACAGTGCATGCCGCCTATCTTTAATGCGGTTCTTTTTAGCTGGGTTTGTTCCACTTCCATCTCCTCACACGATTATAGAATAGAGTTGGATCTACTTAATACCAGCACTTTACAATTGTAAAATGGAAAAATGCAGATAAATATGGCAATCTACAACATAATTCATGCCCTTTAAGCTTGATGATATGGATTTGGCGATTCTTGAATCTCTAATACAGGATGGAAGAAAGTCATTCCGTCAAATATCACGAGAGACCAGTATCAGTACGCCAACTGTTCAGGCAAGATATGAAAGACTGGTAAACATTGGTTTGGTAAAAGCAGTTTTACCAATCATCGATACAGGTATGCTAGAAGACAAAACAGGAACAAGGTTAGATAATATCCGCTCAAAGGCAATAAGACATCACCACAATGTGAAGATCAGCAAAGACATGCTTGTGAATATGTCTTGTGATTACTGTGAGGGATCAGTGCATGAAAAACCAAGCATTTTGAAGTTTGGCAACCTTGAGAGATTCTTTTGCTGTACTTCATGCAGAACGCTTTACAAGGAAAAATACAAGGGAAGAATTGAATCATTAACAAGTAAACAAATACAATAGCATATCCACGTATTTGGATATACAATTCAATTAATAAAAAACTAAGATTTCGATTTGAGAGAAAACAATTAGTGTTTGAATTTGAATTTTTTAACAAGTAATGAATTTCCAAACACAGATGAATCACTTACTATCCATCCAAGCGCTGCAAGCGCTGGCGTCAGAACTAGTGATTGGGTCATCCAATATAGAACCCCTGCGGCTATTGGGATGGTTATGGAATTGTAGGCAAATGAGATGGCCAGATTCTGTTTTATTTTTAGCAGTGAATATCTTCCTATTTTCAGAGCATAAAGAACATCATGTAAGTCGTTCTTCATCAGTATGACATGTCCTGCAGCCATTGCAACATCTGTTCCAGATCCCATTGCGATTCCAATGTTGGCTTGGGTTAATGCTGGCGCATCGTTGATTCCATCACCAACCATGACAACTTTGTTCCCTTGTTCCTGAAGGGTTCTTATTTGTCCCGATTTTTCAGCAGGAAGAACGTTTGCCAGAACTGTTGATATACCAAGCTTTTGGGCAACGAATTTTGCTGTTCTTTGGTTATCACCACTTAAGAGTATCACGTTCAATCCGAGATGTTTAATTTCATCTATTACATGCTTTGCGTTTTCTCTCACACTATCAGATACAGCTATTATGCCAGCCACATCATCCTCGATACATACCAAGACTACGGTTTTTCCCTCTGATTCAAGACTTTCTATTTTCTTTTGAAGCGATTCTGAGATTCTTATGCTGTTTGCGTTTGGTTTTCCAACAAAGATTTTTCTTTGCTGATAGACACCCGTTATACCGTAACCTGACAATGCAGAAAATTCTGAAACATCGAGGTTTTGGAATTTTTGTTCCAGTGATTTTGATACTATGGCGTGCGCTATTGGATGTTCTGATTTTGACTCTACGGAAGATGCAATCTGTAGAACGGTTTTTTCATCATACAGGTCGTTTGGAATAATATCAGTAACTATTGGTTTTCCTGTAGTAAGCGTACCAGTTTTATCAAAAACTATTGTATCTATTGTAGCAAGTTTCTCCAGATATTCTCCACCTTTTAACAAAACCCCTTGTCTTGCCGCCTTGTCTATTCCCAAAGATACCACCATAGGAGTAGCAATTCCCAATGCACATGGACATGACACCACAAGAATAGTTGCAAACACGGTCAGAGAAAATGCATGATCCTGTCCTATAGCAAGCCACAATAATGCCGAACTAGTCGCAATAACAAGCACGACTGGAATAAAATAGTGTGCTGCCATGTCTGCGGTTCTTTGAATTGGTGCCCTTGAGTTTCTTGCTTTTTCCACCATATCTACAATGCTGGAAAGGACTGTGTTGGTACCTACATTTGTTGCCCTGAATTTCAAATATCCATTTTTGTTAATTGTTGCACCAATTACTTGATCACCAATTTTCTTATCCACTGGCATTGATTCGCCTGTGATCATGGATTCATCAATCGAGGATTCGCCCTCAGTGATTATTCCATCTGTTGCTATTTTCTCCCCAGGTTTTACTACAACAATATCACCTACCATAATGTCATCAGAATTGATTTCCAATTCTTTGTTGTTTCTTACCACGGTGGCAATCTTTGGCTTTAACTCAAGCAAATTCTTTATTGATTCTGAAGTGGTCTTTCTGACTCTTTTTTCCAGATATTCGCCTATCGTAAATATGGTCAAAACTGAAGTTGATGCCTCAAACAATGGTGCATGCGATACAGTAAAAATAGCCACAATACTATACACATATGCAACACTGGTACTCAGAACTACAAGTGTGTCTGTTGTAAACGGTGTTTTTTGTTTGATCTTTCGGACAAAATTCCTGTAAAAAGGCCATCCAAGCAAAAATTGGATTGGGGTTGCCAGAATCATACTAACATAATCTGAGATAGAATACTGAGGTAGGCTTTCCAAAATCACTATTGATATTGTCAGAGCAATTCCAAGAATTATGAGGAATTTGGTTCTGTCAGGATCATCGTCATGCTCATCGGCACAGCTGCATCCCACACATGAAGTTTCTTTTTGCATCATTATGACTCGTTATAGTTTACACACGAATAGATTCTCTTTGCTACATCTGATAGAATCTTTTCACTATCCTCTAGAATTTCCTCGATTTTTTTATCTGCTAAACTGTAGAGAATATTCTTTCCATCTCTTCTATTTTTGACAAGACCACATTCTAAAAGACAGGCAAGATGATTAGAGACATTTGATTGACTTTGAGCAACCTTTTTTGTTATTTCTGATGCAGATTTTTCGCCATTTCTAAGAGATTCTAGTATAGCAAGCCTTGTGGAATCTCCAAGACCTCGAAAAAGCTTTGCCTTCAGTTTGAGCTTTTCCTGTCGTATTGACATATCATCATTTAATGATATGTTGTATTAAAGTCTTTGAAATAAAGAAAAAGAGGAAAAATTAAGAGAATAGTTCCTTTACCTTTGCAAGCTCGGTTTTGATAGAGTCAATCTTTGCGTCAATGTCTTCGGCAGACTCACCGTTTTGTATCATGTTACGCAGGTCTACTCTCAACATCAACTCGATTTCTTGCATTAGTTGTAGATTCTTTGAGGCAATTGTTCCTTCAACGTACTCGTAGTTTTCCAAGTATGCAGTAGTTGCAAGCGAAAACGCAGTGTCTTGGTTTCCGTCATTGTATTCTGATGACACTTGATCAAGTAGCTCTTCAATGTTGCCTATGGTTGATAGAACATCACTGCTCCTAGTTATTGGCTGACCCATCATCATATTACCCATCATCATGTTTCCACCCATCATGTTGTTGCCCATCATCATGTTCATCATTGGTTGATTTTGCATCATTGCACCCATCATACCTTGATTACCCATCATCATGTTCATCATTTGTTGTTGCATTGCTGGATCACCCATCATGGTATTCATCATTGGGCCCATCATGCTTTGCATGTGCTGAGGATTGCTTACCATCATGTCATGCATTTGTTGCATTGCTTGCGGATCTGACATCATGGTATTCATCCAAGTGTTCATGGCCTGAGGATTATTCATCATGGTTTGATGCCACTGGGTCATCATTTGTGGATTGTTCATCATTTGCTGCATTTGCTGAGGGCTCATGTGCATAAAGTTGGCTGGCTGATTTGCTGAAAATACTGCATAGCCTATTCCAAGTCCTGCAAAAAAGACGCCCACTGCAATTCCAATCCAAACGTATTGGCTTGTCATTATGGCATGATGACATACTAGAGATAATAATGTTACATATTGATTTTCAGATTTGATTCTCAGTTGAGTGCGACATGACTAAAAATTATGAAGTTAGATCCTGACTAATATCATGCAATATACAAATCAAAATCTAGATCTTCGGAATTAATCTATCAGCAGATTAGCTTGCAGTCGCTATCCCTTTGAGTATGTCATTTACATGTCCTATTGGGGCATATTCGTAACTACCAATAGGCACCTCCCAATGTTTTACCTCACACCACCCACCTGGATCGATAAATCCTTGAAAATACTCGTCTGGCGGAATGACTTGAGCAGTCCCAATGTAATGAATTGGCACTAGTTTGACCATACAGCAGGGACAGACATTGAAATCTGGTTCTTTTTCCAATGGTAGTTTGACATATGATAGTTTGCCCAGCCATACTATACTTCGCTGTCCTTTCTTGATCCCAGCATGAGACAAAAGATAGCAAAATGTCTGAAATACAGAGTTCCTCAATCCCTTGTATTTTAGATACCAACCATATTTTCTTCCCACAAGGCCCAATTTTCCTCTTATATCTCCAAAACAAACCAAATGGAAATGCGATCTATGCACAAAGCGCTTTCTTTCTGGCCTTGCTAATGCAAACGGATGATAGATCACAGATGCACCAAGGAGTCCGAGCTCTTTTACTATGCAATTTAGCTTTTTCTTTTGCTCCTTGTACGGTAGTGCACGGTCAGACACAGACACACTAGCTATCAAATGAAATGGCGGTCGGCCACATCTTTTTTGATATTCTTTGATCCGTCTAGCAGATCTGTCTGCCTGACGTATTATCCACTGATAATAACAGACGGTGCAGTCAGGCCTGTAACATGATCTTTTGAATTGTCTTGCATAGATAGTATTTCCATATCCACACTTTTTATGATTCACAGCATCAAGACACCCAGTTCTTGACCATTCTCCACACCAGGTGTGAGGATCCTTAGTAGCTGGCGGCCTAAAACCATCATGCTCAAGACTCATCCAGTTCGTGTGTAATTGCTGTGTTTCAACAAATTTTTTAATAGTCATTCGTTGTTGTGATTTCTCATCCTTTGTTACATATTCTTGAAATTTGATTGGCTCGCCATACAATTTAGTTTGCTCAGAGGCAGGATCAAAGTACTTGGTCAGTGTTTCATTTTTGGTAAGAGTTTTTCTTCGGTGATTACAGATTATGCACACTTCAATTGGGGTTCTGGAGCCGGGGATCTTTTTTGTCTTGAACTGATGTTGGCATGCTTGCTGTTTGATTTTTGTTGGTAATGTGTAGGCCATGCTATTTCTGCGATTTGAGCATGTGGCATGACTTGATGTATTCCTGAAATACTGGGAAATTCTCGTAACAAAACTCACAGACTAGAACTGGCAGATCAGGGGTCGTGCCACCATCATAAATGATAAGATATGATTTCTCATTTTCGCAGCACTTTCTGAGATTTTCTAGATTGGATACATTCATGTCAAATCCAGCCTACGAATCAACAGCGTGCGGGAATTGTTCCCACAACCAGATATTGGCAATTTCTTTATTGTTAGAGCCTTCCGTCATTCATCTAGTAATTGTTTTATGTAATGGCAATCTTTACTATTACATTAAATCTACAAAAACAAAGCAAGCAAATACAATAGGTCATCAGAAGAGCTACATACCTAACGAGACACTAGTCAACTTTATTCAAGAATGGTTACAATTACACAGAAAAAAAGACAGATTGGCAAAAGAGGGTAAAGACCTCTCAAGAGAAGAACAGCTAAAGATTCGTGAGCTAACACGAATGAAAGTATACGTTTTAGACACCATCATTTTTCCAGCCATGGCAGATCTGACTTATTTTTTTGACTCGTTATCTGTCAGCAAAAAACTATCAGAATTATTTGATGATGACGTTGAGGAGCTTCTCGATCCCCGTGGATCTGCAGAGGCTGCACGGTTCAGTGGAAACGACATGAGACTAAGCAGCATTCAATTCCGAAGAAATAACCTTGCTCGCCTTGTCATGGCAATGCTAAGCATGCATGAAGACAAGTCAAATCCTAAGAAGCGAGTTACCGATTTCAGAGTTGGTTTATTGTATCAATTATTGAACATAGTAGGTGATATTACAGACCGCTTGTTGGCGGAGGAATTTTCGTTAAATCAAGTATGGAGATCGTATTATGAAGACTATGTTAGAATGAAGGGTTGGTTATCTCTTCTTGCTGGGACAAGTGAAATCAAGCTAAACGAACATGATAGAAGAATCGGTTTTTTGCCAATCTGGTATTCTAATAAAGCAAACCTGGCAAGCTTTGAGTTATAGATATTCATTCAGGTTCTGATCACTAGGTCGAGTCTTTAGAACTAGATCAAGCTTGTGATTAATTATGTCCATTTGTTTTTGTTGCTGTTCCATTTTTTGATCCATCTGCCTTTTCACCATCTCAATTTCATTTTCTGTAGTGTTTAGCTTTTGCGAGGTCTTGGTGAATATGTTGACTGTTTTTGATATTTTCATGTATTCCATTCGTGCCTTATCGGGAAATAATCGTGCCTGTTTTTCATAGCTGTCTGCCACTTTGTGGCCAATACACATTTCGCAGAGCCAAGTAGGCAGGCCTTGTGTTATCATTATTGATTTTAGTAGATCTCTTAGCTCATGCGACGTCTTGGCGTTTCGCTTTATGTTGGTCTTGTAGTATGTGAGAATTCTTTGCACACCTGCATTTTTTGCAAGATCTGGGAGCAGTTTTGATACCCACTGGATGCTTACTGGCTTGTCTTTTGTTGTCAGGAATAATGGTTCGTCAGACTTGAATGACTTTTCTTTTTTGACCTTCATGAATCTGAGATAATCTTGGATTATCCGTATTGCATCAACATCCAAAAAGCCCAGATGGTAATAGCCAGTCTTTACTCTGGTGAGCCACACAGGCATTGGACATTTTGAGAGATCCCATGACTCAAACTCGGCAGATCCAAAAAACTTTACCAGATTATCCCATATCTCATAGTTAAAGCGGTCTGCAAAGGTAGAGTCATCAAGTCCTCTTTGGAATTTGCAGATCAGTACTGCCTTTTGTGTAATGCTTGGCCTACCCTGGGTTAGGATCTTGAAGAGATCATCAAGTGTGAGAATTACTTCTTGCTTGTCTTCCTCTAGGATCTCTACGTGACTGTTCTTTGGGTTGTAAGGGATCTCAATGCTGGACAGATTTGCCCTAAAGTAAGCCTTGATTGCTGAGAATATCAGGTTCATTTTGGAAAAAGAATACTTGGAAAGTGAGTCCTGCTGTAGATAATCTAGGCATATTCTGACAAATTTTGTGTTTTCCTTGTTAGCCGTGACATTATTGTACAAGTCCAAAAAGTGCTCAAGGCTTCCAATTTCGACGGTTTGAATCTCTTTTTTGTAAGTGCCGGTGCTAACTTGAATTTCTTGCTCCAGATCAAGGCTTTTGCCGGCAAGCCAGTTTGAGAAATGCCATAGTTCATTAGAGTATTGCTTGAATGTTCCACCCATCTGTGCAGAGCTGTTTTTGAGCTTGGATTTGTTGAGATGTTTTTGCAGGACGGTTATTGTAGGTATAGTTCTGAATTGTCCTAGTGTCATGCCATGAGTTGGTTTTTCTCTTATCATGCCAATGGATTTGCCAAAGCGAATTGCACGAGTTATACTATCTTCAATCGTACCTTGATTGTTGGTTCTGGACTTTGGAAACTTTGGAATAATATCATCTACTGTGAATTCTTCATTTTCCTTCAATAACGATAGAATCTGGATGAATTGTTTTCGTGTTCTAGTGTGAGGATCCAGTTGCTTTATGCAGACATATTGTCGTCTATTCACGCATGAATTATTACGCCAAAGATAATAAAGTCTTACAAAACTCCTCGTAAAATCTGTATTATCTTTTCTGCTATAACATTTGCAGCTAATGACTGAG
>CAZYLF010000004.1:0-41524 GCA_964648765.1 uncultured Candidatus Saccharibacteria bacterium | reverse complement strand
TCAGGCGTCACCCCCTATACATCCTCTTACGAGTTCGCAGGGAGCTGTGTTTTTGATAAACAGTCGCCAGAGATACTTTAGCTGCGGCCCCTAAATAAATAGGGGCAGGCCTTATTCCGAAGTTACGGCCGCTTTTTTGCCGAGTTCCTTGAGGAGCAATCACTCGTTCGCCTTGGTCTACTCGACCTGACTACCTGTGTCGGTTTACGGTACGGTTTCTCTTTGTCCAATTTTAGAGACTTTTCTTGGAAGCTTGCTTTGCAAGATCCCCCTCGGCGTACCTCGGGGTTTCAGATGAGCTTGAGAGCGTTATTAAAAACAGACCCGGGATTTTCCTCGGTATCGCTCTTACTCACCCAACACAAATCCAATAATATGCCTTGCATACTAAACTCCGTCATCTCTTCAAAACAAAAAGAAGTCATGGAATATTAACCATGTATCCATCGGCTCCGGCTTTCGCCATTACCTTAGGACCGACTAACCCTTGGTTGTTTACCATTGCCAAGGAAACCTTGGTCTTTCGGCGTGCGGGGGTTTAACCCGCATTGTGGTTACTTGTGCCAACATTCTTACTTCTTGACGCTCCAGCACGCTTCACAACGCACCTTCACTGCGGTCAAGAATACTCTCCTACCGCCCCCCACTTATAAATAAGTGACAGGCCCTCACCTTCGGTACTGTGCTTAGCCCCGATTATCTACGGTGCGAAATCTCTTGATGGGTGAGCTATTACGCTTTCTTTAAAGGGTGGCTGCTTCTAAGCCAACCTCCTCATTGTCTCTGAGATTTCACCTCCTTACTTGCACTTAGCACAAATTTAGGGACCTTAAATTGAGATTAGGGCTGTTTCCCTTTTGACGTATGGAGCTTAGCCCCCACCGTCTAACTGCCAGATAGTTATCTCTAGTATTCGGAGTTTGATAAGTCTCGCGAGCTTTCGCCCTGTCGAGACCTTCCAGTGCTCTACCCCTAGAGGGTAAATCTGACGCTAGCCCAAAAGCTATTTCGGAGAGAACCAGCTATTACCAGGTTCGATTAGCTTTTCACTCCTTACCACAAGTCATCCGATAGTATTGCACGGCTAACCGGTTCGGGCCTCCCCCCCGCTTTCGCGGGGGTTCACCCTGCTCATGGCAAGCTCACCTGGCTTCGGGTCTTATTCATACTACCTGTCTATCAGCCGAGGCCAATAGACACGCGCTGTTCACACTCGGTTTCCCTACGACTCCACCTGTCATGCAGGCTTAGTCTAGCAGTATAAATAAACTCGTTGGCTCATTCTTCAATAGGCACGCGGTCACCCTCGTCTTGCGACGGGGCTCCCACTCCTTGTAAGCATACGGTTTCATGTTCTATTTCAACGCCCTCATCGGGCTGCTTTTCACCTTTCCCTCGCGGTACTAGTTCACTATCGATCTCTAAAAGTATTTAGCCTTACGAGTTAGTTCTCGCGGATTCCTTCAAGCTATTCGTGTCTTGAAGTACTCAAGAATAGTAGTAAGAGAGATATTTGTTTTTAATTTACAGGGCTATTACCTTCTTCGGCGCCGCTTTCCAGCGACTTCAAATAAACAAATATTTTTTGACTCCCCCCATGATTAAACTGGAACTACTATCTTACAACCCCCCTAATCCCCCCTTGCGGAGTTCATAGAGGTTTGGGCTCTTCCCTTTTCGCTCGCCGCTACTTGGGGAATAATTATTATTCTCTTTTCCACCAGGTACTGAGATGTTTCACTTCCCTGGGTGCGCAACTTCAACATTACATTAAAGTTTTGGCAGTTTTAACCGCCAAAGGTTTCCCCATTCGGACATCTTCGGATCAAAGGTTGCTAGGCACCTCCCCGAAGCGTATCGCCGCCACGCCACGTCCTTCATCGCCTTTTAGAGTCTAGGAATCCACCGTATGCTCTTAAATTTCCTATTAGGAAATTTGAAAACCACTACTTAACTTACAAATGATTACCTACCCTGCCTCCAACCCTCAAAGACCCCACGTCTACTACGAGTTGTGACAGGAATTTAGTTGTTAACGATCCACCCTTACAAAAAACCGCCCGGTAACGGGCGGAGTGTAACGCCAAAATTCTTGGCTAACGCCCCGCCTTTAATTGGTCATTTCTTAACATTCGGATTCGGTTAGTATATACGAAAGAAAAAAGCCGTCAAGTGACGGCTTTTCCCCAGCAAAAACTGAGTGTTTTTAACTACTTGCGACCGTTGATATCCTCGCGAAGTTTCTCGATAAAACCAGCGGCGGCTTCCTTGCCTCCAAGGCCAAAAGAAAGACCTACGCCAATAGAGAGAGCAAGCATTAAACCACGGAAAAGTTCGTTCAAGATCTCTGGACCAACTTTGAGTTGTGCCAAAGCAGTAAAGATTGCAGTGATCCAAATGGCCCACTTAGCAACTCCACCAAAGAATGATGAAGAAGTGTGTCCTACAGCCTTTGCAGAACCTGTGATCACTTTGTATACCGCATCAGCAATAACCGCAGCGATAATTAAGATCAAAGAAGCTACCACGATTTGTGGGATGTAATTTAAGACACTGAAGATGAAGGCATTCACCTCAGTGAGCTTAAGAACATCGGTGGAAGCAGTTAAGAAAACGAAAATGATAAACCATTTAACGAGACCACCCAAAAAGGCGCCAACGTTTAAATGGAAACCAGCGCGTTCCACCAACTCCTCCAAACCAACGTTTTGCAAAACTTTATCAAGTTGCAAAGACTTGATGATACTAGCCACTGACTTGCCCAAAATTGAAGCAATGATCCAACCAATGACGAAAATGATCACAGCCACAGCCACGTTCGGGATAAAGGCAATCACACTGCTCCACAAATTGTCGAAAGAGGTATTGAGCACGTTACCCCAGTTTTGTAGTAAATTTTCTGACATGTGCTTAATAAAATTATATTACTTTTAATAATACTAAATTATAACACGGGCCAAAAAGAGGTTATTTTTACTGTGGATAACCGCGATTAATGATCTTTTCGTGAGGAAAATCTAAAATATCTCGCACAAATTTATCACAAGCATTCAAACGATAATCAAAATCGGCGCTATCAAACACCGCATACACCAATTCTTTACCAATTTCTGACTCTAGCACTTGCACCTCCTTTTCAATCAGTCTTTTTTTAAGTCCATCCCCTACAATAATTAGATCAGCTCGGCTATCAGCGGCATCAATAAAGATTCCGGCGATTGCGAGTAACTTAATTTTGCCACAATGATTAAAACGCTTAGCAAAATCTCTACGATGCGTTAAAAGATCGGTTTTTAAAATACTTTTTAACTGAGTAAGAAAAGGGAAGGTGGTATCAAGTTGCCAACCGCGCTTTCTTTTTACTTTTGGTTTGGCTTTCTTCTTCTTAAGCGAGATTGCACCGTCGCCGGGCACAGTCACCGGTGATAGCGTAGTTTTAGAGCGGAGAAAGTTCAGACTTTCAAGTCCAGAAAGCTCCTTTTTGGCTGAGCCGAGCATCACCCGAGAGCGGCGCGCCACCTCCTCTGTAGTTATGGCCAAGTCCGGATTTAAGACAAAAAGCCTCATTATTTTAACCTTATCACCATTGCCGAACAGTTTGGCCAAGAGTTCCATAATTGACGATTCTAACACAAAAAACCGTCAGGTACCATACGGCACCTGACGGTTTTTTGTTTTTCAGATAAGAGTAAACTTACTTTAAAGTTACCTTACCGCCGGCTTCCTCGATTTTCTTTTTGAGAGCCTCGGCTTCTTCTTTCTTCATTCCTTCTTTAAGCATAGAAGGTGCAGCATCTACTAGATCTTTGGACTCTTTCAAGCCCAAACCCATCACCTCTTTGATTACCTTAATAACGGCAATCTTTTGGTCTCCAGCAGCAGTTAATTCCACGTTGAAGGAATCCTTCTCTTCAACGGCAGCGCCACCAGCGGCGGCTCCAGGAGCCATCATCACTGCAGCCTGAGCGGAAACACCAAACTTTTCTTCCAAAAACTTCACCAATTCATGAAGCTCGATAACTGTTAACTTCTCGATACCCTCTACCAAAGCTTTGAACTTTGATGGAGTTTCAACTACTGTTTTTGTCTCTTCTGGCATAATAATTTTAATTAAGAATTTTTAATCTTTTACCCCGTGTGTTTTACGGGGCTCGCTTCTTAGCAATCTCACTTAAGGCCACCACCAAACCAGAAATTGGTGAGTTTATGATATTCACAAATTGTCCTAACAAAACTGGACGATCTGGAATCTGAGCAATCGCCACCATCTCACTTGCTCCAAGATAGCGACCACCAAAAACTCCACCAATAATCTTTAATCCCTCCTTTAACTTTTCGGCAAACTGATGCGTTAATCTTGCAGGGGCAAGTTCGTCGGCGCTGTAGGCCATCGCCACCTCGCCATCAAGTTTTGGAACCTCTCCCTCAAACTTACTCTCTGCTAAAACTTTTTTAAGTAAAGTTTTTTTAGCTACAAAATAATCTACCTTCTCGGCTTTAAGATTATTGCGGAGCACTACCGAATCACTTACTTTAAGTCCTTTAAAGTTCACAAAAACCAAAGTCTTTGCGGACTTCATCACCTCTCCAAGTTTAGCAACAATTTCTTGTTTCTTTTGTTTGCTTATAGCCATCTTAATCTACAAATTTAACAAAATAAAAACGGCAAAAGCCGCGTCGACAACCTAATTAGGTCTTATCCATATTTGGAGCCTAACTTCAACGGCTTAGAGACCCACTCTAGCACAATCTTGTTCGGTGTCAAAATGGCAAGTGATGAGAGCTACGGAAATGAGCCCAAGCAAAATAATTACCGCAAAACCGGCAAGCATCTTCCAAAAGGTGTTATCAAAGTATTTCATTGACTTATTTTGGCCACGCGCTCTTTTAACTCACTGATCATCTTAGTAATTTCCTCTTTATTTAAATTATTGTTTGACGAAATTTCAGTAGCAACCTGTGCGTTGGGGTAAAGAAGTTGAGTTCCAAATAATTGATTTGGCACAAAACCAATTACTCCTGGAGATAACGCGATCTCCGCTTTGCCAGCAATAATTGTATCCTCAGGGAAAACAAACACTTGCCCCATATTGCTCAATTGCCAGCCACCAATATTTAATTCATCCGCTCCGCGGTTTACAAGCGCGAGCATCAATTTGCCGCCAACTAGATTATACCCTAATTTAATATCCGGATTAAAAACCTTAACTTTTGTTCGTGATGGCGCCTCCTCCTCACCGCTTACGGCGTTCAACACCACCTGATAATTACCTGGCGCCTCGTAAGCGTGGCGCGCAGTGGCACCCTTAGCCGATCCACCATCACCAAAAACCCAAGTAAATTTTGTTTTAGAATTTTTAAAACTTTCTGGCACTAAGGCTTTAAAAGTAACTGGAGAATAAACTGCCGCCAAACGCTCACGCCCAGCACTAGATTTAAGAGTTGGAGAAAGTTTAAAGCTACTTAATTCTGCCACCGAACTATGACTTGAGAGGGTGCGACTTCCGCCACTCGAGCTACCACTTGATGAATCGTCTTGATCGTCTGAATCGGAAGAATCATCTGAATCGTCGTCATCATCAACCGTCACATTGTCGCCCACCGTAATTGTTTGGCTAGCGGTCCACGATTGCTGGCCTGCTCGAGTGGTTAAGGTGGCGGTAATTTGAAAAGTGCCAAGTGTTGAGTCACGATAATAAAATGTTCTGTTGGCCCAATTGCTATTCCACGTTGGTTTAAATTCGGCACCAGATGAATTTAAAAATTCTCCGGTGGCTGAAGATGAACTTAAAGTTAAATCAGAAACTTCTCCCACCGCCTCACCACTTGAAACGGTCAAACCTTCAGAAATTGTCCCCGGCACCACAACAATCGGATCAGTGGTAAATGTTAATCCACTAACCGCGGCATTGGCACTTAAAGCGAAAGTTATAATAAATAAAACCGCAATAAAAAATTTTTTCATCTTTAATATTCTATTTGATCTACCATTTTACCAAAACTATCATAAAGCGTAATCACCTCATCCTCCTTTGCCCAAAGCTCCCACCGGCGACCTAAAAATACGCGCCATTCATCCTCAAAAAAGTCGCTGTCGCCCGAGTGGCGCGCCACGCAAGTGTTATAATTAAATCTCTCAGTCATAAAATCTCGACATTGACGCGAGAGATCTTCGGGACTGCCGTCCACCAAATTTTCGCTATCTACCCGTTTAAATTCTGGAGTGCGGCAACCCGGATAACCTTCCACAAAATCTCTACACTCCCGATCAAGTTGCCTTACTTCAGGCTCATCCTCTGGGTTAGGACAGTTGCTATTAAGAGCTGGGTAAAAATTATAATTTTTAAGATCCTCTAAGTAACCGCTGCATTTATTAACCCGGAAACTAGCGTTAATGGGGAAAGAGTTGCCACTGTACACATTACCCGTCACCACCGCCACCTCGCCACCTGGAGGCAAAATAATTGGTGTGGAATTTTGGTTGCTCCCATTGGCCATAAATATTGAAACGGCTCCGGGAATTATGGCAGTTTCGGAAACTCCAGCCACGGGAGTTTTGTTTGTTGGATAATTTGGTACAGAAAAACGTTGATCTCTGCCATTTTTTAAATACCAACCGGTGATATTGATGGGTGCGTCATTGCCGTGGCTTGCTTCAAGCGTAATGTATTCTTTACCCGGTTGATATTCATAAGGGGCGTTACCCCGAGAAATTTTTACTTGTTTAAAATAGATCGAGTTATTCCCCACACCAGGTTCATCTAGAGAGTCATCGCCCTGATTAGAGTCGAAGGATTTAATAATATTTACTTTTCCACCGTTTATCGACATCCGGTCGCCAAAACTAAAAGGTGAGAAAAACTTAAAAGTTGGGCCATAAGTGCGGCCTGAACTAATAGGTGGTGGTGGTTCGATAAATGGCCTTACACCCTGCTCTACCCTATTCGGTCCGCCAGAGAGCACCCACACCACCCACATCCCCGCCACCACGGCCACCACCCACCACAAGTCCGCATTACCTTTTTTAAGATTCATATAATCCTTTAAATTTTAGCAATTTATTTCCACAAAACAAAATTTAGACACACAAAAACTCCCCCAATTGGGGGAGTTTTTGTTTAGCTTAAGCCCGAGAGCCTAAGACCAATTACTACCGAATCTGCAACCCAGTAACTGTATCAGTTAAGAAGCTACCCAAGTCAAAGTCGTAGAGGAAGCTCATTGTACCTTGGTTAGTCGTATCCCACTTAATACCAGTGATTCTCACACCAGCAGCAACGTTGTCGCCACCAGCTGGAATTGTTACAGAGAAGGTCATGCGGCGGGTATCGCCACTATCAACCCACAAGCGCTTATCATTCGTATTGTTGGTGTCTTCACCTGAAGTGGTGTCGTAACCATCGTTAGGAGTGAGAATAGCTGTGTAGGTAGATGTACCGGTGGTGGAGTCAGACGTTGTAGCCCAAGACATACCAGCAGTGGCTGTCGTAGGGCTGATAACGGCTTGAACCATGTTACCGTCAACCCAGATCTCCTCGTCACCAATAGCGGTAACGTCGAAGACAATGGAGAATTCAACCTGGTCAGGATCACCAGCAATTGAACCATTTGTTCTGTCGTCGGTAGCGCTCACAAACGCTACAGAAATACCTGTAGTGCGGAGCTCTAAGTCGCCACCAGTGACATCAGAAGAAACAGTAACGGCGTCGCCTTCAAGATCTTCAATATCGAGGGCGGAGGCGTCAACGCTAACCTCGAAGGAGAAACCCTCGCGAGTATCAGCGTCATCCTTAAAGTCTACCTCAACAGTAAACTCAACCTCATCATTTTCAGCGATCTCGAGATCGAGATTGTCGAAAACAACAGTACCTGAAGGATCTGTGGCATTAACAGTGATGGACTCACTGCCAACCTCTTCACCATCAGCAAATAAGATCACTCGATCAACCACAGCTGAGAAGATAGTTGAGGTCGCTGAAGTAGTAGCGAAATCAAGCTCAATCTCATCAACAATGTTGTCTGAGGTCTCTGATTCAAGAGAGAAAGCAAGAACCTCGAGGCCATCAGTTTCTGTGTTGGCGTTCAAAGGTAAGATGCGGTCATCGTTCTCCCCAGAGAGTGAGAGGTCAACATCACCTGACTCAGCCTCACCAACTGAGAAGTTCTCCTCAGTAAGATCAGCAGAGTCGACGTAAGTCTCGGAAAGACCGGCTTCGTCAACAGCGCGGATACCATCATCAGGGATAAGAACAGCCCAATCGTCACCATCATCAGCAGTGTCGATGTTATTGGCAGCGGTCACAGCAACGAAGAGTTCGACTGTGTCATCTTGGGCCACCATAATATCTAAACCAGTGAAGCGGAATGAGAAGACGTCGTTCTCATTGGCAGAAGTAGAGAAGTCGCCTGTCGCTTCATCATCTACATCAGCCTCATCCACATCCATAGTAGCCACCACCTCATCTCCATTCATGATGGAGACCTGAGTGATGTAATCTTCTAGATCATCACTACCGTTAGCAGAATCGGTGAGTGTGAAGTCAACATCAACACGGTCAATGACCATATCGGAATCTTCAGCGTCAAGCTCAGCACCGAAAACCTTAACATCCTCTTCACCTTCGTCGAGAGTAGACTCAACGCCAGAAGAAGTGTTGTCAATTTCAGTTAATTGACCTTCATCTCCGTCCGATGTACCAGTTGGGCTACCAGGCATACAGTTGTTCGAGAGCAAGTTGCCATTTGGGCAAGTTGCGCCGGAAGGGGCAGCCATACAGTTATTGGAGAGCAAGTTGCCATTTGGGCAAGTGCCGCCAGTTCCTGTACCTGTTCCTGTACCAGTGCCTGTTCCGCCCATGGCGTTACATGCAGCTGAGGAAATTGGACCATAGTAACCTGAAGCTGGAGTGACTCCCATGGCAGCTTGCCACTTCATCACTGCAGATTGGGTCAAAGGACCAAAAGTTCCCATCGCTACACCAGCAGGCATAGTGAGGTAACCTTTGCTTACTAATAATTGTTGCAAAGCAGTTACGCCAGCGCCAGTGCTACCAATGGTAAGACTAGGAGCTGGGCAGGTCATGCTACCTGAAGCAGGAGCACCACCTTGTAATGCGGAGAGCTGAGCTGAAAGCTGAGCAATCATCGCATTAAGATCGTCGATGCTCTGAGCTGAAGCTGGAGCCACCATTAAGGTGAAGGCTACGGCTACGCCCACGAGCGTCAAACCAATATTCTTTATACTCATTTTTTATAATCTTTTTCTTAAACTAAGTTACTAATAAAACTACTAATAATTTTTTATATTCTGGCCAGCTCAAAGTAGAACTGGCCAGCGTATAAACAAGTGTGAATTAGGTAAATTGCCTTTTACTAACCGTGTGATCTGTGCAGTAAATTTACAGGAGAATTTTTGTTTTTTATATTCAATTTTCAAAGTTCCGCCAAATACACCTAAAGCTGTCGCTCTGTGAACCTAAGGATTATAGCAACCGTTTTAGGCACGGGCAAAATATTCAATGTGGATAACCACGCAAAAACGGGCTAAACCACGTGCTACATTAATACACTAAATGAGGTTAAGATTCAATATTGACATCTAGGCTAGCGCATAGCGACTCCAACGACGATCTCCCTCCCTTTTTAACACTCCTTTGTTTACTAAATTCACCAACTCACGCTGGATTGTTTTAGAGCTAAAACCAGGCACGGAAATGGCAATATCCTTAATGGACGAAGCACCTTTTAAGCGAATGAAACTGAGGATAGAATCCTGCCTGGCGTTATCTTTGGGGGCCACCTGTGGGGCATTAGTTTTAGGTAAACTGTGGCTAACATGTGGACCGGAAACACCACTGGGTTTTGCCCTTAACTCTATTACAGGCGGAAGAGTAGACAATTCATTCTTGGCCCTTTCCTCAATAGACTGTTTTACCGCCTGATACTCACGCCGTAAAATGGTGAAGTTCATGACAGAAAAAAGATTGCTTGAAATGCCGATGTCCAAAAGCGAAATTATCTCGGTTAGGTTATCAGTCAAAGTGTCGGGCATTACAACTGTCTTTGAAGGGGTCTCGGCTTGTTTGGAGAGACGATTAATGTCTGATAGAAATTTTAAGGATCGCTCCCTCAACTGCCATTTAATAGGCTCCTGGTCAGGAATAAGACTTGTAACCAAATACAAGGCGCTAGTGAGCTTTTCCGCTTTGTCCTTTATTTTATTGTCTTTTAAATCAAACATAGCATGTCCTTAATACTGTCTTTTACTTGTCCTTTATTATATATAGGACAAAGACAAAAGTCCAGTGTTTGTATAGGTCAATTCTTTTATATCCTTGTTTTTCCTTGTATAATGGCGGTTATCTTATGGGACGTAAAAGAATTGAGCCAAAACCAAGCTTCTTTTCGGGGCTAAAGGATGAGACCAAGCACGCTGTGCTGGGCATCGTATTTTTTATTCTTACAGCCTTCTTTGCCTTATCAAGTCTTGATTTTGCTGGGGCGGCCGGACGTGTAACCTACTCACTTATATATAAGGCCTTGGGCGCCGGGTTCTTTCTCCTCCCCATTGTGTGTCTTTTGCTTGGTATCGCTTTTTTGCGGTCTCAGAGGCCACAGATTATTACACATCGTTTAATTGGTGGGGCAGTTTTCCTTTTTGCCGCTTTGGGACTCATTTCACTTTTGTTTGAGGGCGCCGGCGGCTTTGTGGGCTCAATAGTTTCCTCTCCTCTTTTAAAGCTGTTTGATTTTTATATTTCAATTTTAATTCTGCTGGCCCTTATGGTGATTGCCGTATTTGTGCTCTTCGACACCCATCTCACACTTGATCGGAAACTTTTTGGCAGAGTATTTGGTCGCAAACAAGAATTAATAACAGAAGAAGACGGTCCTCAGCCTCCGGCTTTAATAATTGGTAAAGACACAAACACAATTAAACTTAATGCCGAGGAAATTGAGGGGAAGCCGGAAATGGAAGTTGAAAAGCCTCTGGCGATTAATAATGGCAACGATATTAATGATGAAGATCTCTACACTCGCTCACCAATCCGCAATGATTACAGCGACAAAACCTACATCCCTCCCCCGCTCGAACTTCTTGAACGTGATAGTGGTAAATCAAGTATTGGTGACGTAAAAGGACGCGCCAATACTATCAAACGCACTCTAGAAAAATTTGGGATCGTGGTGGAGATGGATGAAGTAAATATTGGCCCGTCGGTAACTCGCTATTCACTAAAACCAGCCGAAGGAGTAAAACTTTCAAAAATTTTGGCATTACAAAATGATCTATCGCTCGCCCTGGCTGCTCACCCACTCCGTATTGAAGCGCCAATCCCGGGCAAATCTTTAGTGGGTATTGAGATCCCCAACACAGTCAAATCGATGGTTGGACTTGCCACTTTGGTGGGAAGTAAAGAATTTGCTGAATCACCTCACCCACTTTACGTGTCTCTCGGAAGAGGCATATCCGGTGGAGTGCATTTTTCTAATGTTGCTAAGGCTCCACACATGCTGATCGCTGGCTCAACTGGCTCGGGTAAGTCAGTGGTAATCCACAC
Organism: uncultured Candidatus Saccharibacteria bacterium; assembly: GCA_964648765.1. Taxonomy (GTDB): domain Bacteria; phylum Patescibacteriota; class Minisyncoccia; order Phycocordibacterales; family JACOZG01; genus JBBTTN01. The sequence goes on along the minus strand of CAZYLF010000004.1, from coordinate 29,963 downwards.
GTTTATTACCTCCTTACTTTATCGTAATGGCCCGGCTGATCTACGCTTCATTATGATTGACCCTAAGCGGGTAGAATTAACGCTCTACAACAAAATTCCCCATTTATATACCCCAGTAATTACCGAACCTAAAAAGGCCATCTCTACACTCAAATGGCTCACCGGAGAAATGGAGAGGCGTTATAAATTGCTGGAAAGCTTTCAGGTGCGTGATATTGGCTCGTATCATAAAAATATTGTAGCTCCAGCGCTTGAGGCCGGCCAAACTGGTGAGGATATGCCAGAGCGCATGCCTTACTTTGTGGTGATCATTGATGAGCTCGCCGACATTATGACCGCTTACCCACGAGAGCTTGAAGCGGTAATTGTGCGCTTAGCACAAATGAGTCGTGCTGTGGGTATCCATTTGGTCCTCTCCACCCAACGCCCTTCAGTAGATGTAATCACAGGCTTGATTAAGGCCAACATCCCCACGCGCGTGGCGCTCCAAGTGGCTTCGCAAATTGACTCGCGAACCATTCTTGATATGCCAGGAGCAGAAAAATTGCTTGGCGCTGGCGACATGCTCTATCTATCTGGCGAAATGTCTAAACCACTGCGTCTCCAATCAGCTTTTATCACCGAAGAAGAAGTGAAAAAGGTGGTGAAGTTTATCACCGATCAATATGGCGGTAAGGTAATAGATGAGTTGGCACTTGAGGTGGATGCTAATCAACAATTCGACACCCTCGATGAGCGCGAGCTTGAGCGGATTGAGGATGCCGAGGGTGATGATCGTTATGAAGAAGCGGTGGAATTAGTGATCCGAGACCAGAAGGCTTCAGCCACTTATCTTCAGCGCAAAATGAGTGTGGGTTATGGTCGGGCCGCAAAATTACTGGATATGATGCAGGAGAGAAACGTGATCGGCCCAGCCAATGGCGCCAAAGCTCGCGAAATTTATGCTTTAAGCAAAGAGGAGGAAGCAAAACAATTTTAAACATGTTACGACAATTTTCATTTAAGACTTTAGCCACCATCATCTTCTTCCTCGCTATTGGGGGTTATGCCTACTCCAACTCCCGCGACGTGCTTAGTGACCCAGAAATTATAATTACCCTCCCGGCCAATGGCGCTACCGTGGAAAATCCAAATCAAAAAATTTCTGGCCAAGCCCTGCGGATAAACTCCTTATTTTTAAACGGCCGACAAATCAGAACCGATAAAGAAGGAAACTTCAATGAGGAACTCCTCCTCTCTTATGGTTATAATGTAATAGATATTAGAGGCGAAGGTAAGTTTGGTGGTAATGTAAAACAAACACTAGAATTAGTTTTAAAATAAATTTATGGCAAAAAAACCTAAAGAACCGAGAGAAGAGGTTGGCACAGCAAATATTGAAGACACAATCAAAAGCATTCAGTCTCGCTTTGGCGAAGGCTCAATAATGAAACTTGAGGGCAAGGTGCGAGTGGGTGTGGGTGCCGTGAGCACGCGCTCTATTGGCCTTGATATGGCACTTGGTATTGGCGGTTTACCGCGCGGGAGAATTATTGAAATCTATGGCCCAGAATCTTCTGGTAAGACTACTCTGGCGCTTCATGTGGTGGCTGAAGCTCAGGCTAAAGGTGGTATTTGCGCCTTCATCGACGCGGAACACGCACTTGATCCAGAATATTCTAAAAAGATTGGCGTAAAAATCGATGAACTTTTAATTTCTCAACCTGATTACGGCGAGCAAGGTCTTGAGATTGCGGAAAGCTTAATTCGCTCGGGCAAAATCGACGTAATCGTTATCGACTCCGTGGCCGCCTTAACACCTAAAGATGAAATTGAGGGTGATGTGGGTGCTCACCACGTGGGCAAGCAAGCGCGCCTAATGAGCCAAGCCCTGCGTAAAATGACCGCGATTGTGGCCAAATCTAAAACCGTCGTAATCTTCATTAACCAAATCCGGATGCAAATTGGCGTGATGTTTGGTAATCCCGAGACCACGCCAGGTGGTAAAGCTTTAAAGTTTTACGCTTCAGTGCGTTTAGATATCCGAAGAATTGCCCAAATTAAAAAGGGTGAGGAAGTGGTAGGCGGTCGCGTGCGCGTGAAGGTGGTAAAAAATAAAGTTGCGGCACCATTTAAGGCTGCGGAATTCGACATTCTCTACAACGAAGGAATTAGTCCAGAAGGTGAAATTATTGCTTTGGGCGAAAAGTATGGAATTATTAAGAAAAGTGGTTCCTCTTATTCATACGACTCAAAGGAGAAAGGCAGAGATGAAGATAAGCTTGGCCGCGGTTACGACGCCGCTCGAACATTCTTAAAAGAAAACACCAAACTCAAAAACGAGATCTTAAAATTAATTAAAACGAAAGCCGAAACGGCAACCGAGTAATTAGTGAGCGCGCAGTGCGATACGAGCGTCTCGCACTATCAAACAAAAACCATAATGCCACAGCAGTAAGTAAGGGTAACATTGCCTTTACAATTATTTCCGTTTCCCAAAAGGCAGAAACAAATCGACTAAAAATCCCACTAAAAGTTGGGGTGGAACTGAAGTTGCTCACCACCGCACCAGGTGATACGTAGTAACTTAAACTCCAAACAAAAGCGCCGAGCAATACGGCGCGAAAGATTAATGAGTAACGACAAAACCACAAGAAATAAATTCTCTTCATAATCCTCTCCTCAATTTGACTACATCTAATACTTGTTTCCATAATTAAAATTAAACTTGGGTAAATATTTTTTTAAATTCTAACTTGGCTCGATGAAGCCGAGTTTTGGCTGCAGAAAGCGACACCCCCTCGCGCTCGGCGATCTCTTTAAGCGACCTGTCTTCTAAAAAGTGGAGTGAGAGTATGCGAGAAAAAGCATTGGGGAGAACGGTAAGCGCTCTTGCCACTAAATCTTTTAAACCGTAACTCTCCTCGAGATGCTCCGAGCTTGGCAAATTTTCAAGTACAAAATCCTCCGCTCCATAACTCAACCGAGTTTCTCGGGCAATTTTTTTATGATAATTAAATGCTGTGTTTTTAAGAATTTGCCAAGCCCAAGATCGGAAACTTGCACCCTCCACCGCCTTAAACTTTTTGGCATTTAAATATATTTTAGTGAAAGTCTCCACCACCACATCATCAACCTCAGGCCTATCGCCTATTATTTTCTTTGCGCGACGAAGAAAAGCCGACTCGTAGCGCACTATAATAACTTTAAAGAGGGCGGGTCTTCGGCAAGAAGCCCGGAGTACCTCTTCGTCACTAAGTGTCTCGAATGTCGGCAAATCTTCAATCATAAACATTATATTTATAATACTTCGACCTTCTACCTATGACAACAGCGCCCAAGCTTGAAAGGTTACATTCTTTAGCATAGAATGTTCGCCATGATTGATTACAACGAAATTAAGCCTAGGAAATTCATTATTATGGAGGGTGAGCCTTATGAAGTGCTCACATCGCATGTGTTTAGAAAACAACAGCGCAAGCCCGTCAATGCCACCAAACTCCGAAATTTGATTACTGGCGGCGTACGCGAGCACTCCTTTGCCGTCTCCGACAAAGTAAATGAAGCAGAGTTAGAAGAAAAGGAAATTACTTATTTATATAACAACAAAGGTGAGTACTGGTTTTGTGACGCCAAAGATAAATCTAAACGTTTCCAACTTGAAGCTGAAAAAATTGCAGATAAAATTATTTACGTAAAGGCAAATACCAACATTAGCCTACTCACCTTCCAAGAACGATTTGTGGGAATTAAAATCCCAGTAAAAGTGGAGCTCAAGGTTAAAGAAGCCGCGCCTGCCGTGCGTGGGAATACTGTGCAAGGTGCCAATAAATTAATCACCCTCGAAACCGGCGCCACCCTAAACGTGCCAATGTTCATCAACGAAGGCGACATCCTCCGCATCAACACCGACACCGGCGATTACGTTGAGAGGGTTAGCTAGCTAGTTAAAAAACAGCCCCGTTATGGGGCTGTTTTTTGTTATCTTGAAATGAAGGGTAAGAGAGCGAGGAAGCGGGCGCGCTTGATAGCGGTGGTGAGTTTACGTTGATGATTAGCACAGGTGCCTGATTTGCGGTGTGCGCTAATGCGGCCGTAAGAATCAAGGAATTTTTTTAAAACGTCCGTGTTTTTATAATCAACTTGCTTGATGTTATTCGTACAAAAATGACAGTATTTTAAATTCATGATTAAAATGGAATATCTTCTGGATTAATTTTTTCTTCTGGATAATTAATTGATTTTAATTCGTTATCAGCTCCCTCGGTGTCGAGTGTCACCTCTGGCGCCTCTTGGCGACCACCACCTGCCCCTGGAGCGCCACCCTTAGGGCCAAACTGCACACGGTCGGCCACAATCTCGGTGCGGTACTTCTTCTGGCCGTCCTGGGCATCCCAGCTCCGAGTTTGCAATCTCCCCTCCACCATCACTGACTGGCCCTTTTTTAAATATCTTCCCGCATTATCGGCCTGAGCTCCAAAGACTACAATATTGTGGAACTGCGTATCCTCCTGCTTGGCGCCATTTTTGTCCTTCCAAACCCTGTTAGTGGCCACGCCGATAGTAGCGACAGTAACGCCAGAAGGCAAGGCCTTGATCTCTGGATCTCGGGTTAAGTTGCCAATAATTATTACTTTGTTTAAGTACATAAGCTAAACGGCCTCGGCCAAAAGCTCATCAATCTCTTTATCAATTTCTGCCGTCCCTACCGGCTCACCACTGGCCACCTCACCTGAGACGCCAACGGCGGCCTCCTCACTTACAATATCGGGCGTTTGTTCAAGACCACTAAGAATTAAAAATCTAATAATCTCTTTTTTCAACTTTAAACTCGCATGGAACTCTGGCACTTGGGTGGACTCCATTTTAAAACCAACGGAGCAGAAGTGGGCTGTGGTGTAAGTGTCGCGCTTGCCACCTTCTAACACCTTGATTGGATAGGCCAGAGTAATAGTTTTAAAAGCTGCTGGCGCCAAAATCTCACCACCCAAAGCGGTAATCCCTGAAACTATAATTTGTTCAACCTTTGCGGGCATATCCTCCAAGCTGATTAATGGGGTAACCAAAAAACCAATCTCGTAAATGCCTCGGTCGTCAACGTTTTCCATGTGCGATGATCCTAACACAATGGCCAATTTACTGCAAATTACCCCAAACTAAATACCCTTTTAGCGTTAGCCAGTGTCTGGGTCGCCATTTCTTCAGCCGTAATCCCCTTAATTTCAGCTAGGCGCTTCACCACTTCGGCCACATAACTTGGTTCATTGCGCTTGCCACGATAGGGCACAGGCGCCACGAATGGGCAATCTGTTTCGGCCATAATTTGCTCAAGGGGCGTGGCTTTAATCACCTCGTCGTAGTCTTTTGTAAACGTAATCACACCTGTAAAAGATAAGGTAAAACCAAGCGTTAAAAATTGCTTGGCAATTTCAAGCGAGCCAGCAAAGAAGTGAACATCCCCCACCACCCTCCCCCCACCTAAAATTTTTAAAATATCTTCATACGCATCTTGAGTGCCAAGTGACGGCCGGCAATGGATCATGAGCGGTTTACCCACTTCACTCGCAATGGCAATTTGTTTTATAAAAATTTCTTTTTGCTTTTCTCGCTCGCTCGGATCTTTAACATGAAAGTAATCCAAACCGCATTCCCCTATTGCCACCACTTTTTTATCTTCGGCTAACTTTTTAAAATTCTCCCAATCGATTTGATCATTAATATCAGTTGGGTGCACACCCACCGTGGCCCACACTGGGTCGTTCTCATATTCATGGGCCAAAGCCACTGCGCTCTTAGAAGTCTCCAAATCCGTGCCCACGTTAATCATCCCAACCCCTCCCTCAAGCGCGCGCATCACTACCTCCCCCCGATCCGGGTCGAAGTTCGGAAAATTAACATGAGCATGAATGTCGATTAATTTCATAATTGCCATCTTATCACAAAATCTAAAATTTTTTGGACAAGGAAAAAAGTCCGATGCAATTGCATCGGACCTCTGGACAAAGTTATGGTATCTGCCTCAACTACCGGAAGGATTGTCCGTTACCACCCACGACCTTCCAGATAATCAATCGAGTATGGTTCAATATTCTGCAACTGAACCTCGAAATACCTCTTATCACGGTGGTAGGCGACTTTCTCTACCTCCAGCATAAGATCCCCCTCAACAATCGAAATACCGACGGCTGGAACAAAATCCAGCTCAACCCAACAACTCGCAGTCCTGTTGTCGAAACCGCCTGTTGGTTGAATGGCACGCACCACGAATTTAACTTTCATCGCTATCGCCTCTCTGGTTTTTCAATTTATCAGCCGAACCATCAGCCGATTTCTTTAACTGGCCACGGGAAGGACCGTCCTTCCGAATCAACTATCCTAGACAAGTAGTGGTTATCGAGGTGGGTACTTCCGGTATTTGCATCCAATGCACCGCACGTGGTGACTCACACGTATTGTCGCCATCACTGAAGAGGAACACTTCCACACCAATAGAGACCTTTGGCCACGACTTCTGATAAAAAGCTGTGACAACATCCCCCATAGTGTGGCACGCGCCTTCGCCTTTCAAGCGTACTTCAATTGCGCAGTAATCCTCACTGTTGCAGAACGGGCCGTCCACGACTTCTCCTGCCTGGCCGTGGAAGTTACCATCTTGGTATGTGAGATCACGTTCCGGGTGATTAAACATCCATGTTATATCGCGGAACTCACTCAGATGATGAGTGTTGCTCAACATCCGGTCGTTCCGTTCGTTTTCCTCCCCGAGGTTGTACATCATGAAGATGGCGCAGAGCCAAAAACACACAGTACCGAAACAAATTTCCTTAGTCATCGCCCTTTTTTCCTTTCAATTTCAATTACTCACGAGCTGAGCCACATTGCTCAGCCTAACTTGAACCAACTCTTATTATACACTATTTTGTACCTAAAAGTCAATAGCACGTCTAAAATACCCTTATTATTAGCCCTCCAGAGGCGGGTAAATGCTATTTACGCATAAAAAGAGGTTCGGCGAGGTGGTTGGCTTTGATAGCGGCCAAAATTTTGGCCGAGGTGGTGGGGAGGAAGGGTTGGAGGAGGTAAGCGATGGTGGCTAGTTCATTTACTAAATAGCGGATGTCGGACTTGGCTTTCTCTGGATCAGTTTTGATAGTTTTGAAGGGTTCAGTACTTTGCACATAAGCATCGGCCGCGCCGATCTTAGTCCAGATGTAATCAAGAGCGAGATTGTAATTATAACTTGCCATCGCCTGCTCAATCTCCTCCACGCGCTCGCGATCGCAATTCTCGCCCATCGGCTCACAATAAGTTTCAGATAATTTCATCACCCGCGAAACCAGATTACCCAAACCATTGGCGAGATGCGCGTTATAAATTTCTTTAAATTTTTCTAGTGTGAAGTCAGAATCCTCAAACGGATGAATGTGACGGAGTAAATAATATCGTAATGCGTCTGTTCCGTATTCTTTCACAACACCGAGCGGATTAATTACATTCCCCAAACTTTTACTCATCTTCTGCCCGCCAGAATTAATAAAGCCGTGATAAATTATCTGATCAGTATTTTTTAAATTAGCCGACATAAGCATCGCCTGCCACATCAGCGACTGAAAGCGCACTTGATCCTTACCCGCCAGCTGTCGCGTTTCGCCTTCTACCCAAAACTTTTCAAACTCGCCTTTTTGCGGCCAGTTCAAAGTAGAGATATAACTCGTGAGCGCATCAAACCACACATACATCACCTGCCTGCCGGCAGGCAGGCTTGATTCTTCCTCCCCCGGCACCGGCACGCCCCACTCCAAGCGCTCTCGCTCACGCGAGATACTAAAGTCTTGCAAACCTTCTTTAATAAAATTTAAAGCCTCCTCACGACGCCAATCTGGGATAATCCGTCCAGGTTCTGATAGGTATTTTGTTAAAGCTTCTTGATATTTAGAAAAGCGGAAAAAATAATTCTCTTCTTTAATTTTTTCTAGCTCGCGCTGATGAATCGCGCATTTACCGTCCACAATCTCGCGCGGAGTTAAAAACTTTTCACATCCCACACAATAAAGTCCCTCATAAGATTTTTTATAAATATCCCCCGCCGCCTCGCAACGCTTCCACATTTCTGCAGCCGCGTCCAAATGAGTTTGATCGGTAGTGCGGATAAATTTATCGTTCGAGAGATTGAGAATCTCCTTAAGTTCTTGAAAGCGTGCGGCGTAATGATCCACGTAAGCCTTCACATCTTGCCCAGCCTTTTTAGCGGCATCGGCAATCTTCTGACCATGCTCATCCGTGCCGGTGTTAAAGAATACTTCATCACCTCGCGCGCGCCAAAAGCGAGCCAGAGCGTCAGCTTGGATAATTTCTAAAGCAAAGCCGATGTGTGGATCAGCATTAACGTAAGGTAATGTAGTGGTGAGATAGCGTTTAGACATTCTGGGGAGCTTGCGCGCGTTTATGAGTCTCCCAATCACTTACAAGTTCCATAAGAATCACGGCCGCCGGCACAGAGAGTAAGATGCCGATAAATCCAGCCAGCTTTGCCCCCACAATTAAAGCAAGAATCACCACGAGTGATGGCACGCCCACAATCTTTTTAACCACAAGAGGGTAAAGTAAATTATTTTCAAATTGCTGGATGATGACGTATAAGCCAAAAGTCATTAGACCAACCGTTGGACTAACTGAAAATCCGAGCAAAATTGCCGGAATGGCTGAAAGGATTGGCCCAAACACTGGGATAAGTTCAAACACCGCCGCTAAAATTGAGAGAACGAGGGCATACGGAACACCCAAAATACTAAGACCTAAATACACAATCACTCCCACCAAAACCCCGAGGAGCATTTGGCCTTGGATCCACAAACCAATTTTAGTTCTGGCGCGACCCCAAAGATCTAAAATATAAGTCTCAAACCGAAGTGGAGTTACCACCTTTAAAAAGTCTCCCACCCCATCCTTTTGCACCGCCAAATAAAATGAAACCGTAAGAATTAAAACAAAGCTAAAGAAGCCACCGAAGAAGTAACTTGCCGTCTCAAAAAATCCACGCGACAGTGAAGAAAATGAATGCTGAACATTGGAATAAATTTGATCAAACGGAATACCGTCTAAAATAGAGAGGAAGGAGTCTGGTGAACCAACAATTGATGAAATGGAACCAATTTTTTCCGGTAAATTTGCGACGATTAAAACTAGCTCTTGAATAATCGGAAAAACAAAAACCGGAAACAGCCCAATCACCAAAGCAAAAACCAATAAATAAATACCGAGCACGGCGATTACCCTAGGGATACGTCGCCTGCAAAGAAAGCGCGTGGGCGGCTCAACCGCGGAGGCAATTACCACCGAAACAAACACCGCCATGATAATATCGCGCAAAAAATAGACCAGCCAAAAGCCGATCAGTACGAGCACTGCCTTAAAAACTGAGAGAGGAGTCATACAATTATATGCTACTACAAGAGAGATTAAATGGGAAGTTGCAAGACCTCAGAAACAGCTAGGCGCTTTTGTGATCCACTGTCGCGATCGCGGAGTGTGACAGTGCCATCGGTTAATGTGTCGAAATCGATGGTCACACAATACGGCGTACCAATTTCATCTTGGCGGCGATAGCGCTTACCAATGTTGCCGTTGTCATCAAACTCCACGGCTTTAAATTTTGCTTTGAGCTCTTGATAAACTTCTCGCGCTTTGTTTACTAAATCAGGTTTATTTTTAAGTAATGGAAAAACCGCAATTTTCACTGGTGCAACTTCTGGTTTGAGCGCGAGGTAAGTGCGCGTCTCGCCATTCATCTCATCTTCACGATAAGCGGAGAGTAGCACCGCGAGCATGGTGCGACCGTGGCCGAAAGTTGGCTCAATAACATGCGGCACGGTCTTCTCACCCGAGCTCGGGTCAGTCCACGAGAGATCTTTCCCGGAAGCCTCCGCATGTTGCTTCAGATCATAATCGGTGCGGTAAGCCAAACCATAAAGTTCTTTCTTCCCAAACGGATAATCAAACTCAAAGTCGATGGTACGCTTAGAGTAATGGGCGCGGTCTTCTGGAGAAACTTCAAGCTCATGCACTGCCTCGCGAGTGATGCCTACTCGATCAATCCACTTCCACATTTCTTCGCGCCACATTTCAAAATATTTTTCCCAATCCGCCTCGCGCACAAAATATTCAAACTCCATCAAATCAAATTCACGCACACGGAAGAGGAAATCGCGCGGCGCAATCTCATTTCTGTAAGCCTTACCAATTTGCGCCAGTCCAAATGGCAAATCTGGATGCATCGTGTCCATAATATTTTTAAAATTCACAAACATCCCCTGCGCAATCTCACCGCGCAGGTATGCTGTGGCGCCAGTTTTGCCACCCGCACCCATTGTAACGGGGAACATGAGATTAAATTTAGCCTGCTCGCCGAGCTCGCCTCCGCAATCTGGGCACTTCTTCTGATCAGCTAATTGGTCGGACCGAAAAGCGTGCGTGCACTTTTTACACACCACCATCGGGTCGGAGAACCCTGCCAAGTGACCACTCGCCTGCCACACGGCCTCAGGCGCGAGCGTTGGCGTAGTGATAGCCAAATTATCTTCTCGCTCTTCCACAAAATGCTTCCACCATAAATCTTTAATATTGTGGGCCAAGAGTGTGCCATAGTGGCCGTAATCGTACGTGCCCGCCAAGCCACCATAAATCTCGGCGCTCGGGAACACAAACCCGCGCCGTTTACAAAGCGAAACTAATTTATCTAAAAGATTATCGTTTTCTTTTATCATACTTACTGTGTTACCCGATCATTACCAAACCGAAAATTTGGTTCAGTAGCTAAGGTAGTTAATTGAGCCTTCGAAATTTGCAATAGTTTGCCAGTAAATGAATCCTCAGCTGTAAATGTCGGCTTTGAAACAAGTATTGGCGATTGGTCCACCTGACTTAAGCTTGGAGTAATACTAATCTGGAAGTTGACCTCCCTCGGTGGATTACTATAACCTACACCCGCACTCACACTGCCCACACTCCACACCAGCTCACCATTATCCGCATCAAAACGGACATTTTCATTGGCTGGTGAAATTTGACTCTTCCACTTTACATATGCTGGTAATGTTGCACGCACTTCAGCATTACGGAGATCATTAAAAGAATTAATGATCGACCAGATTACTGTGTATGTGGTCTCTTGTCCCACTTTTGGCGGGATAGGTCCACGGTTTGGGATAGCGTCACTGTTGTAATAAAGATTATTTGAGAACTGCACCACTGAGTTAACTTTTATTTTTTTCTCCAGACTTGTTTCCACGTTACTTGCGACTCGTCCATCACTTAGTCTCTTACCTTTAAAATTAAGTAGCAAGGTCACAGTAGGATTGCCTGGTGGTGTACCCCTTAAAGATGAAATAGGCAGGGTGGATAAATTGAAACTAGTTCTACCCCGCTCGCCCGCGGCCATGCTTGCCAGATCTGATTTACTACGTTTGGTCCAGGTAATTTTTTTGTTAGCAGACTCATAAAAACCGTCATTTACAGAAACTGATCGTTCATCAAGAATCGCCCCTTTGATCTCCATCTCGAGCTCTACGTCAGTAATTTCATCACTTAAATTATTTACCCAGCCAAGATCAACTCGGATATCATCTCCAGCGTTAGTAATATATTCTAACCCCGCCTCACCATTAAACGAAAAGTCGAGATTAACATACGGTTTTTTAATTGATAAAGTTTTGAAGAGTGAATTATAGGCAAGTCCAAGTTCAGTGCCACTTGCCTTTGGGATACCAACAGAAACCTTAAATGACTTTACTTCATCATCCTGACCCTCGATAATACCCGAGATTTTGATTTTTCTCTTATCACCAGCCTTAAGATCCCCGAGCTTCCAACCGTTTGAACCCACCACCGGTATCGGTGTAGCAGATTTAAAAATAAATCCTGGTGGATAATTTACTACCAACATTAAATTATTAATTGTCTCCGTCGCGCCAGAAATCACATCCACCGTAAGCTCAACCTCTTGCCCTGAATTTACCTCCTCAATCAAAGCCACATCAATATCAAGTGGGGAAGAAGTAATTTTGAGTTGATGCTCCGTGGATTTATCAAAAATTGCATTAGAACCACCGATGCGGTATTCCACAGTGGCCCGGAGAATATGCTCACTCTCCTTCTCTCCAAATAAAATTAATGAGAGATTCTTAATCTCTGACTGACCACTTTTAAGTTCACCGAGAGGAATTCTTGCTCGCACCAACTCCTCACCGTCACCATCCGCTGCCACTGTACCAGGAGGATACTCAAGCAAAAGTTCCGCAAACTCAAAAGTAGAATTATTGTTATTGGTAATCGTAATCTGAAAGCTCTCTGCTTCACCCCCACGCACAGTCTCTGGACCATCAATCTCAAGTACTAAATTTTCGGAGGAAACATATGGTGACCCACGGTAAAAAAAGAAAATTGCGGCACTAATAGCCACCACAAAAAAAATAAAAGAGGCGATCAACAATTTAGTAAGTAAACTCATAGCATGATGTGGGGCCGCATTTGATCGACTTTCGGGCATAGCTTGCCAATCTTTTGGGAGTTCGTAATTAGGGGTGGTAACTTCAGTGTGCGAAACCGCACCCGTTTTCATCTTTTCACGCCCATAAAGCTTACCGCGTAAACCCTCAAGTGAACTGTCTTTATCTCCTGGACCCATAATTAAGAACTATAACACAAAAACCACGAGATTAAAGCTGGCTTGAACTTAAGGAGTGATTAACTGCCTGGAGTAATTCTTTATTCTCTAATTTTAAACTCTCGGCCTTTAAGTAACCTAGATGTTTAAGAATTTTAGCCACGGCGATTAATTCTGAATCCCTATTTTGTAGGGCTTCCTTAATAATTTGATAAAGCTCTTGATCCTTCGCCTCACCTTGCACCAAGCGTCTTACTAAAGAAAAGATTCTGATCACCACCGGGCAAACTTCAGGTGAAGAATTAATATCGCTCATCCAAGAATTTTCTTCAGCGCTGGTGACACGCCAAAATTCTTTTCCGCGTACTAAACCTAAATTAAGACAAGTATAATCTTGCAGGTTAGTGCGCATCTTTGACTTCGGCTCGCGCACACCTTGAGCCAGCGCCATCACCAAACCAAAGTCCTCTGTGAGCACATAAAGCAATCGGCTCGACTCTTTAATATCTAAATGCCCAAGCACAAAACCTTCAGTTACGTAGTGCTGGTGCGACATAATTAAAGTCGGGAGAAGGTCGCGTCCCCTTCACCATCCTTAAACTCAATCTCGGTTACTAAAACTACGCGTTTAATTTCTGCTTCGAACTTTTTAACCAAATCTTGCGTAGCAAGATTTGCAGTAATTTGTAATTTAATTTTTTCTTTAGGATCCAAATTGCTCTCCTTGCGCCAGTCTTGCAATGCGCGCATTAAGTCGCGTGCCTCACCCTCAAGTTTTAATTCCGGCGTGATCTCCGTATCCAACTCAACCTCACCTTCCAACTTTTCCACAAATTCAACTTCTTTCACATTCACTTCGTCTTTAATTAAATCAAGGAGTTCTGATTGGTTTTGTAATTTATTATTTTTTATTTTTAATTTATTCAGTGGCTGTCGCACTTTCACTCCCGCTTTAGTGCGAGCTTCAAGCGCCATGGTCACAATATTTCTCACCTCTTCCATTTGCCCTAGCAACTCATTATTTACACTCCCTGCTTCAGGCCAAGTAGTTAAATGCACACTCAAAACATCATTTGGATAACGGATCGCTTGATAAATTTCTTCAGCCACGTATGGCATAATTGGCGCAATAAGTTGTGAGAGTTTTAAGAGGGTGGCGCGCGTGGTTTCAATTGCCCCCTGCCTCTCGTGAACATTCTCGGATTTAAAACGATCTCGCGAGCGACGCAAAAACCAAGTGGAAAAATCATCCACAAATTGATCAATCGGCTTACCCACTTGATCTAACTCATAAGTATCGAGGGCATTTGTAAGTTTCTGATTAAGCTCGCTCAAACGCGAGTTGATCCACGTGTCGAGTAAAACTGGTTTAGAATCAGCGTCAGAATTAAATTGTTCAGCATCATAAAGTTTATAAAATGCGAGCACATTTTTAAGCCTCATAATTACTCGGCGCATCACCTCGCCTAAGCCCCGTTCAGAAAAATTTAAGTCCTCACCCTTCACCACTGGCGAAGAGAGTAGATAAAAACGCAAAGCATCGACTCCATATTTATCAAACACAAACTCCACGCCAGGATAATTATTAAGTCTCTTACTCATCTTCTGACCATCCTCAGCCAAAATCATGCCGTTCACAATCACATTTTTGTAAGGACTCTTTTCAAACAACCCAACACCTAAAACCAAAAGGGAGTAAAACCAGCCACGCGTTTGGTCGAGACCTTCAGCAATAAAGTCAGCCGGGAAAATTAAATCTTTATTGTGCGCCGGATAACCTACCTGCCCGTATGGCATCGAGCCAGACTCAAACCACACATCAAACACATCCTCAATGCGCGTTAGCTTCTCCCCTTTTTCATCCACCAATTCATATTGATCAATAAATGGCCGATGGAAATCGAGTTCATAATTAGTATTGTGCGGTAGTGGAATAAACGGCAACTCGCGCATCTCCGCATTTTGGAGAAACTCGTCTGGCTTATTGGCAATTATTTCCTCATCCGTCCAAGCCAAAGTGCCAGCCCAAAGCATCCAAGCTGTATACTCGTGAGTTGAGAGCAAAATGGTTTTACCTTGGTACTTAGTTTCTAACTCATACATAAATTCCATCGCGCGCTTACGCAAATCACGTAAGTTCTCACCACCATTTGGTCGCTTCCAGATTATATCTTGATACTCGCTATGGAAAGCATGGAACTCAGCATTGGTTTTACCATCAAATTCTCCGGTGTGAATTTCTTCAATCCGCTCGTCGTAAATTATTTTATCTTTACCTAAACCAATTTCCTCGGCCACCATCTCCGCTGTTTGTGTGGCGCGGGTAAATGGTGAAGAAATGATTAAATCGATTTTTTCTGTCTTTAACTTTTGCCCCGCTTCGTGAGTTTGCTTGATCCCTTTTTCTGTTAACTCCGCTCCGCTATTACTCTTACCGCTCACAATGCCAGTGGCATTATTAGTGCCTTGGCCATGACGAATTACCAAGTAACGGTTACCAGACTTTTTCGCTGACTTTTTAAGATCTTCAAGCGAGCCAAAAACTTTTACCTTACCCTCTGAGTCCTTCCAAATTGGCAGCGGCGCACCCCAAAAGCGCTGGCGAGAGACGGCCCAATCACGCGCGCCTTCAAGCCACTTACCAAACCGCCCACTCTGGATATGCTCCGGCACCCACTTAACCTTTTGGTTTTCCGCTAGCAACTTCTCCTTCATATCTGTGACTTTTATAAACCATGAGGAAGAAGCGTAGTTGAGTAGCGGCGTGTCACAGCGCCAACAATGCGGATAAGAGTGTGTGATCTTTTTCTTATCAAAATAATTTCCTTTTTCTTGCAAATATTTAATGATTGCAATATCTGCCTGCAAGCGCTCCTTTTCATCATCACTTTTTGGCTTCACCGCCATACCGTCAAAACCTTTTACCTCAGGCTTAAAGTGCCCATCGCGCGAAACGTGTTGTACGAATGGTAACTTCTTCTCCTCCCCCAACTTCATATCATCCTCACCAAACGCCGGCGCAATATGCACCACACCCGTCCCCTCCTCGGCCGTCACAAAATCGGCCGCATAAATCTGCCAGCCATTTTCCTTATTCTTTAACTCCCCATCGTTTGCATAAAAATCAAAAAATGGCTGGTACTTTTTCCCAACTAATTTCTCGCCCTTAAATTCCTCAACCACTTCAAACTTTTTATCTTTAAGAACTTCTTCAATTTTATCTTTCGCAACAATAAAACTCCCGTCTTCCGTTTTAATTCGTAAATAATTTATTTCAGCATTCACCGCCAGCGCCACGTTACCTGGCAAAGTCCACGGTGTCGTTGTCCACGCAAGTAAATATGTGCCAGGTTCATCCACCAATTCAAACTTCACATAAACCGAAATATCAGTGATATCTTTGTACCCCAAATTAACTTCAAAGTTTGCGAGCGTGGTCTCACAACGCGGACACAAATGCATCGACTTGTAACCCTCATAAGCTAAGCCTTTATCAAACAAAGTTTTGAAAACCCACCACACACTCTCGGTGTAACTCGAGTTCATGGAGCGGTAATCGTTCTCCATATCCACCCAGCGACCAAGACGCGGGATGATGCGCTTCCACTCATCCGCATAACGGAGCACCGAGTCACGCGCTTTTTGGTTAAAAAGTTCTACCCCAAATTGCTCGATGTCCTTTTTACTTTTTAGCCCCAACTCCTTCTCGATTAGATTCTCGATTGGCAGACCATGACAATCCCAACCCCACTTCCGACGTACCCGTTTCCCCCGCATTGTTTGATAGCGCGGGATCGTATCTTTAAGCGTACTAGCCAGCAAATGGCCGTAATGCGGCAAACCTGTCGCAAACGGCGGCCCGTCGTAAAACACAAAATCCTCCCCTTTTTTATCTAGAGATTTTTCAAATATCTTATTCTCTTGCCAAAATTTAAGAATTTCTTCCTCCTTTTTGGCAATCTCGCTTTTCTCTACATTTTCAGCCATTAAGATTTAATCCTAGCAAAAAAAACCGCCGATGAGAATCATTCTCATCGGCGGGTAAAACTTTGTAGGTTACTCCTTCTCATCGCCAGCCGGACATGAGTCCAGTTTGCTGAGTGGTTTCACCTGCATCCCCCACTGACCCAACTTCACCCCATCACCTGTGCGCTCTCGATCGATATGATACCGTCCAGAACTATTCGCCGACCTCACCAAACGATCATCTGACTCGCCCAAATTATGGGCTGGCCGATGACCACCGATAAAAGTCTGATAATCCTCCGGACCACGCACTGACCTTGATGGTGACAAAGACATGCTACTACCCTTTCCACTAAGGGGAACTGATCGCGCTAGTATCCATGCTAGCGCTTCCGAAAATAAATACTATCACATTTTTTCTGGAGTTGGAATAGCGAGGAGAGTGAGTCCGCTGTGGAGAACATGGGCCACAGCTTGAGTGAGTGAAGTACGATAAACCGAAGCGGGAGTTTGATCAACTATCGTTTCTTTAGCATAAAAAGCGTTGAAGGCACCGGCAAGAGACGTGAGGTAAGTCACCAAGTGTTGAGGCGCGAGTTCAGTTTGAGCGCGAGCCACCACCTCTGGATATTGGAGTAAAAGTTGCTCAAGTGGCCCGTGTACAAATTCCGCCGGGCCATTTTCAGTAAGTTGATGGAGGTCATTATCTTGAGCTTTTTTAAGTACAGCTCGAGCCCGCACTAAAGCGTATTGCAAATACGGCCCCGAATCGCCCTCAAGCGAGAGTGACTTCTCCATATCAAAAATAATATCTTTGCCAGGCGCTTGTCGAAGAATCGCATACTTAATCGCCCCAATCGCCACCTCTTCATTATCTCTTACCATAGTTTTGGCCTCATCAATCAAGGCTTCGGCCGATATCACGTTGCCGGCGCGCGAAGACATTTTGCCAGTAGGCAAACGGAGCATGCCATGTGAGTGGTGTTTGGTTTTAGCTGCGAGCTCAGGATAAATTAGCGACAGCGCTTTGAGCAAAACTTTGAAGTACTCATTAATCTCATTACCGGTAACTACCACCGAGAGATCATACGGGTACTTATCATATTTTATTTTTGCCAAACCTAACTCCTTGGCCTCATAAGTTGGCAGACCTTCGGAGTTAATAAAAACTCGAGTGTGGAGCCCACTCTTTTGCTCAGAAAAAATTACCGCCCCATTCTCCCCCGCTTCAAAAACCTGCCCCACATTCTCTTTCACCAACTCGGCTCCAAACTTACCTGTCTCACTTTCAAAAAAATAGAAATCAAACTTAGTGCCAAGTTTTTGGTAAATAGTTTCAAAATAATCTAAACTCACCTTCCGACCCCAATCATAAATTTTATTTATTTCTTCATCACTTCGGTCATAAACTTTTTTATTGATCTCGATTATCTCTTTTTTAGCTTCTTCATTTTCTTCATAGGCCTTTGAGCCAGCCACATAAGCCTCCCCCAACTCCTTCACGCTCAAGTTTTTGCCTCTGGCTCCCCAAATTGCTTTCGCCACATGCATCCCCACGTCGCCTTGGTAACAAGCACGCTTAACTTCGGCGCCACTCGCCTCCACCAAACGAGAAAAAGCTTCTCCAATCGTATTACTCATCAAGTGGCCAATGTGGAATTCTTTAAACGGATTTGGGTCAGTGTATTCTAAAATTACTTTTTGCCCCACTCGGCTCTGATTTAAACCATAACTTTTGCCAGCTTGATTAACCTCACTCACCACACTCGCTAAAAATTCTGGCGTGAGGAAAAAGTTAATAAAGCCCGGGCTGGCGACCTTAACTTCACTCACCCCTTCCGGCCCGCCGCCACGGGCAAGCAAATTGCTTCGCAATTTGCCGGCAATCTTCTCTGCCAAATCTATTGGCTTCTCCCCCACCTGCTTTGCCAAAGCCATGGCCACGTTAGTAGTGTAAGCCCCATGATTAAAATCCTCCGGAAAATCTATTTTAATTTCCGCCACCGGCAAATTTAATTCCGCCAAAACTTTTTTTAAACTTTCTTTAATTTGAGTTTTCATTTTCCCGTGCTTCCAAAGCCACCTGCTCCACGTGAGGTATCGGAAAGTTCCGTCGCCTCCTCCACGCTCGGACCCTCCACCTTCTGAATCAACATCTGGGCCACCTTGTGATGCTTTTCAATAGTATAACTTTTTTGCGACAAATTAATCATCCCCACTTGCACTTCACCTCTATAACCAGCATCCACTACCCCGCCAAGAGTTTTGAGTCCAAAATTTGCCGCCATTCCGCTCTTATCCCAAATTAAGCCCACGTGGCCAATTGGGATCTCCATCGCCACACCCGTTAATATTTTGGCAAATTCTCCGGGTTTTAAAGTCACTTCTTGAAGCGCGAACAAATCCATCCCCGCATCGCCCGGATGCGCATAGCTCGGCAACTTGGCCTCGGGATTTAACTTTTTAATTTTGAGAATCATAATTAATCCAATTTTAACTCCTTTTTTACCAATTTAATAACCTGGAGATGAATATCCTCCCGCGGCAACAATTTTTTATTTTTATCTAAACAATTAATTATGTGCCAACTTTTTCGCTGCTTAGCCAAATCAAGATACACGCTCATGACCTCTTGCTGATACTTTAAGTTTTCTTCAAACTGATCGTGAGTACGTCCTGTGCCAGCCAAATAATTTCTCTCTTGTTTCTTTTTTATCAACTCAGCTGAGATGTCGGCAGGCACCTGCAAATAAATTACCATATCTGGCTCAGGTAAACCGAGCTCGCCATACTCACCCTCTTCAATAAAATTAATAAAGGTTTGGCGTTCTTTACCCTTTGGAATTTTAGCCGCTTGATATGCAATGTTTGAGGGTGTGTAGCGATCACAAATTACGTGACCGTCCTTGAGAGATTCGATCAATAAATATTTAGCTCGCGTGCGATCAAGCATATATGGGAGTGATGAGAGGTAGGGAGAGAGCTCAAGAAAGTTGCCAAACTCACCAGCCAAACAGCGACCGATTAAAGCGCCAAAAGCCGACTGTTTGTAACGCGGGAATTCATAAAACGCCGTTGGTGAATATTCTTGAAGTGCTTTTGTGAGCAACCGCGCTTGAGTGGCCTTGCCGCTCCCGTCACCACCCTCCAGTACAATAAATTTTCCCTTAGTGTGGATCATAATTACGAATCTCTTAAAATTTTATTGATTTTGCGAGCGATGGCGATCATGTCCTTCTCCTTTTTACCGCGCGTGGTTTCGGCCGGAGTGCCGAGACGAATACCGGATGGCTTGGATGGCGGGCGTGTGTCGAACGGGATAGTATTTTTGTTCACAATAATCCCGTGTTGCTCGAGTCGCTTACTAGCCAGATCACCATCCACTTGCCACACGCGACGTTCACTTTGTTCATTAGCCGGAGCAGTGGAAACATCCATCAATATTAAATGCGAATCTGTTCCACCCGAGACAAGTCTCCAGCCTAACTTTTTTAATTCTCCAGCGAGAGCTTTGGCATTCTTCACAATTTGTTTAGAATATTTTTTAAATTCAGGTTTAGCCGCCTCGGCGAGAGCAACAGCCACAGCGGCAATCTGATTAATATGTGGCCCACCTTGGAGCCCAGGGAAAACGGCGCGGTCAATAAGTTTTGAAAGCGAGACAGTTTTCGTTTCGACGCGACTGGCTACCCCACCCTTTGTGGGGTCCGAAGGAACGAGAAACGGTAACTGTCGAGCGTCATTGCGAGAAAAGATTAATGCCGCGCGCGGGCCGCGGAGAGTTTTGTGAGTTGTGGTCGTTACGATGTCGGCATACGGGAAGGGTGACGGGTACGCACCCCCGGCCACCAAGCCCGCAATGTGCGACATGTCGACCATCAAGAGCGCTCCGCATTCGTCCGCAATCTCGCGGAACTTTTTCCAATCAATTAATCTTGGATACGCGGTGTAACCAGCCACAATTATTGCTGGCTTCTCGCGGAGGGCAATCTTTTTTATCTCTTCATAATCTAATTGCTCGGTAGTTTTATCAACCATGTAAGGCACCGGCGTCCAAAATTTACCGGTCGCCGATACTTTATGCCCATGCGTTAAGTGACCACCGTGATCAAGCGCCATGCCCATAATCTTTCCCTGCCTACCGGCAGGCAGGCTCCCTGGTGGAACCAGCGCCACATACACCGCCAAGTTGGCCGGCGAACCAGAGAGCGCCTGCACGTTCACCGACCACTCACTACTTTTAAGTTTAAAAAGTTTAAGGGCCCGAGCTTGGCAAAGTTCCTCCACTTCATCCACCACCTCGTTGCCGCCATAATACCGCGCGTGTGGGTAACCTTCGGCATACTTATTATTAAATTCGCTCCCCAGCGCCGCGAGCACATCCGCGCTCACATAATTCTCTGACGGAATCAAATTGATGACCTTCTTCTGCCTCACCTTTTCTGCCTTAATTAACTTTTCGATTTGTTTGTCTTTCATTACCGTCATGATACCAAAATTAGTAAACGCCCCCAATCTAGACAAAAAGATAGCCCCGGTGCGCTATGCGCCCCGGGGCTTGGTGACTACTCAACCGTAGCAGTGTAAGCTTTTGCAAATAAGGCGCTTGCTTGAAAAGCTTCCATCACCACATATGGACCACACTCACAAACCTTCTTCTTACAACCCGGACAAAATGGCCAGTACTTTTTGGCAATAACTGCCTCAAGTGATATATCAAGCATCCCCGCTAAAGTCATCGTCCAAGCCACAATGTCGGAGATCTCCAGCGCGAAGAGAACTTCAACCTCTCCTGGCTGATAATCTTTAAGCGGCGCATCCACAATCAATTCAGACAGTTCGGCTATCTCATCCGTGAGCCGAGAGAGACAGGCCTCTAGACCCGCTTGTCGATTTTTCTCCCCATAGATTTTCATCAAATCTGCCTGGAGAGAATCGAGACTTTGAATCGCACAAGCCGGGTGGTGAAGGTAATCAACAGGATTGAAATCCTTATAATCCCTTCTACTTCTGTTTGCCAAGCACGTGCAAGTGCTTTTTTGGCAATAGCCGCACTCCCTCTCTCCCCACTTGAAGGCAAAAGCCTCGCCAAGTGGCATAGCGGACACAGAATTTGCCAAGGCCATCGTAAAGCCAAAGATGTCGGCCAGATTACTTTCAACCGTTTCTTTTGGCCAACCCTTACGCACTGAGTCATGAAAACGTTTTTGCACTCGAAGTAAGTACAAAAGTCGCTTTTCCATGCCAGGTAAAAACACATCATTACGACGAGAAAACATTTTACGAAAGTGCTCGCGCCACTCAATTAAGGTCATCTCTAACCTCCTTTATTTAGCAGTTCTCAGGCTTACTTTCCTTTTTCTTTAATATCCTGCGTACCACGGCGGATATCCCAATCGTCGAGTGAGAGATCGGCGTGGAGTTTGAGGATGGGAAATTTTTTGGCAATCGCCTTAATCATTTGATGTGCCACTTGGCGAAGCGTGGGGTGAACTAATCGCCCCGAGCGAAGTTCGGCCGTGTAGATCGTAGCCGGCAAACCGTAAGAGACTTTGCAGGCCACATTGAAGCCCATGGCCACGTAATACTGCCTATCTTCGGGTGTGGTTTTCAGTTTACCAATCGCCGCTTTTTGCTCTTTGATTAAAGCTTTGGCCTGCATTTCCAAATCAGCCGGCAATTGCTCTAAGTACCAATCATGGAAGCCAAATTTGGTAGTTAAAAGCGGCATACGACACACGCCATTCCGATGCCGATGGATATCGCGGAAGGATCCGAAATCGAGCAGGAAGTCGAAAGTGAGCATGCCAAACTCGGCGAGGAAAAGGGGTAAATTAGTTTTTTGCGGTCTCCCCTTCATTAACTTTTCGTAAGGTTTTAGATCGGCTGGCGTGACTTTAGTCGTCATCTTAAATTTGCCATCAAACTTTTTCGGCAAATAATACGTGGCTTGTTTACCAAGCACTTCGCGATACGCCTCTTGTTCGGGATATTCTTTATGGCCGAAGCTCGAAGCGTACTTCGTCCTCAAACCATCGTGAATACTTTTAGCCACTCCCCTCACTTCCTCCAATGGCCAATATCTTAGCAAAGCTAAATGATCGTGAGCTTGGCGCAAGTTGGTATGCCAAGATAGTTGCGTGGTCATGCCAGCTGGTAAAAAGCCACGCAAAATATCGAAGACGCGTGCCTTAATCGCCTTCTCATACACCTTCTCATCTTCGTCAGCTTTCTTTAAGTATTTAGCGCGCAAGTGAACAGCCACTTTCTCCTGACTCTCAATGTAGAACTTGAGCCATTTATCTAAAATTGCTTTGGACTCTTTGGTGCCCACCGGATCAATCATCTCTTGCTTGGCCATGTCGATGTAACGGGTGCTCGTCTCTTGGCCAGAATAAAGCGGATGCTGCTGGATAGCTTTAGCCACCAACATCGAGACTCCTTCCACGAAGATTGTCGTGGTGCCACAATCACCAATCGAGGCGTGACCGTAGCCCACGTAATAGCTACTCATGAATTTGTCAGAACCACTCGTGCGTACCTTCTCGACATGCTTCTCCACACTCTCCGCACTGCGCGAATAAAGCGCCTGCATCATCGCTACGGCTTCTGGAGGAAATCCATCAATAATGTAGGTTTTCATATTTATCATCCTAACAAAGAACTTAGACTAAACACAATGTTTAGCCTTCTTCTTACTGTTTAGCATATAAAATACAAAGAAAAAAGCTCCCGCAACATGGAGTTGCAGGAGCGTCAAAACACAACTAGGAGACAAGAACCTTTCTTTTAACCGAGAGGAACTTAGTTCCAGCTGGCCACTCATCCTCAAATGGCCGGAGTCCAATCGCCCGTCGGCCTGACAAATGCACCTTGCTCATCGGCGCGTCACCACGGAATCCCCAAAGACCCGAGTCTCCGAAATACGGCACATATTCAGCTTTGGTTTTAGGTAACACGCAAACCTGAGGTGCCACCACCCACATATCCCGCAAATTCTTCACCTTGTCGCCACCATAAAATAAGAGGTGGCCAATGCCGGCCGGTTCATGACCAAGCCGGCTTTGAACCTGCACAGCCTCGGCATTGCTGACCTGATGGTCAAACTCAAGGCAGAAAATGGACACGTCGAGCCGCGGAAAAACAAACGGAAAGTTAAACAGAACTGATTCATGAGACAAATAATTACTCTCACCCAAAAGCTCATCTTGTCCATGGAGAACACCCATGAGATCTTTGCCAAATTTACCACCTAACAAAAACTTAACTCTGTTCTGGTGTTCCTTGGGCATGTTAGGATTAAAATTGAGCTTTCCAACTCGCTGAAATGAGTACCTTGGGGCCTCAATTACTGACTGCCTATCATCAATTTCAAACAATGTAACCAAATCTTTCTCCTTCTTCTCGAGTTAATGTACATTTGGTAACCCACACGAGCTACTCTTGACTAAAGCCAAGCTATCATACCTAGTATTAAATTGCAACTAGGCACAACTTCATTTTAGGTTATAATCTCGTCCATGGCATTATCTGACAAAAGAATCTTAGAAGAAATGGAGAAAGGCAACGTGGTGATCGACGAATTTAGTCGCGATAATTTAGCCACTTCAAGCTATGATGTGACGCTTGGTGATTGGTTTTATCGCGAACAACTGCACTCCAAGTATCATCACAAAATTTTTAATATTTTTAGCGAAGAGCACACCAAGTATGTGTGGGGAGACAAACCGATTGTGGCTGAACCAGCTCATGAAGTATTCAAAAAATTTAAATTTGAGTGGGACGGCATCAAACCAAAAGACAAAATTATTTATCTTGAACCTGGCGAAACAATTCTCGCTCACACCAATGAATTTATTGGTGGCAGAAACACAGTAACCACAATGATGAAGGCGCGATCCTCTCTTGGTCGAGTATTTATCTCCGTGTGCAAATGTGCCGGCTGGGGCGACGTGGGTTATATTAATCGCTGGACGCTTGAAATCACCAACAACTCACAACATTACTCCATCCCACTGCGTGTGGGTATGCGCATCGCCCAACTCGTGTTTTTTGAAACTGGACCAATCTTAGGTCGCGATTACGCTCGCGCTGGCAAATATCAAACTGGTCAAAATATTGAACAAATCAAAAAGACGTGGAAGCCTGAGATGATGCTTCCACGTCTTTATAACGATAGAGAGTTAGTAAAGAAGAAATAATTAGCCAACCACGTCTACACCCATAGATCGAGCGGTGCCTTCAATAGTGCGCATCGCGGCCTCTATGTCTGTAGTATTTAAATCTTGCATCTTCTTTTCAGCCACAGCTCGCACTTGAGCTTTGGTGATTTTGCCAGCCTTGGCCGTTAAGTTTTTACCCGAGCCCTTCTCCACTCCGATCGCCTTTAAGATCAAGTTTGAAGCTGGCGGAGTCTTCATTATAAAGTCGAAGGAGCGGTCAGAATACACCGACACCTCCACAGGGATCATATCTCCCATCATGTCGCGGGTGGCCGTGTTGAACTTATTGACGAAGTCGCCAATGTTAATACCAGCCGGGCCGAGCGCAGTACCCACCGGTGGCGCAGGCGTAGCCTTACCAGCTGGAATTTGTAATTTAATCTTTTTTTCTACCTTTTTTGCCATAGTTTTAATAGCTTACCTATATTTTCTTAACTTGCAAGAAGTCGAGCTCCACGGGAGTCTCGCGACCGAACATAGATACGAGCACGCGCACCTTGCCGCGTTCGTCGTCCACTTGGGCCACCTTACCCTCAAAATCCTTAAACGGGCCATCATTAATCTGCACCGCCTCGCCCACCACCAAGTCAATTTTATGTTTAATATCCTCACCACCCATTAAGCGGAAGAGTTCATCGAGCTCCTTTTTATCAAGCGGCACTGGCACTACGCCAGAACCCACGAAGCCCGTCACGCGAGGAGTGTTACGCACCACATACCAAGAGTCGTCAGTCACCACCATCTCCACAAGCACATAACCTGGGTAAATTTTTTCCTCTACTACCACGCGTTTGCCACCTTTAACCTTCACCTTCTTTTCAGTTGGCACAATAACGTTGAAGATTTTATCTTCCATACCTAATGATTCGATACGCTGTTTTAAATTCCGAGACACAGTGTTTTCATAACCTGAGTAGGTGTGCACGGCGTACCAATTTCGCTCTTGGGGTAATTCTTGCTTTGGCATATTGCTAAAATTAAATAAATAGCTCTAAGATTTGCAAAAAGATGTAATCAGCCAAGCCGAGCAAAAGCGCCACAAAAATAGAGAGGCCGATGACGACCAATGTAAAGTTGGTGGCTTGTGAGCGCGTAGGCCAGCTCACGTGCTTTAGTTCCCCCCGCGTTTCTTTAAAGTAGTTGAGCAAATTCATAGGTTTAAATTTTGATAAAAAAAGACCACTACTATCGTAGCGACCGTTGTCAAGATTATACTCCTATGCCCCGACAGAGTCAAGTACTGGTTCAGGCGTGACTTCCTCACTCTCAACTTCTCCTACTTCCACTATCTCTTCCACCTCCTCTGTTTCAATTTCCTCCTCGACGGCTTCCCCGACGCTTTGGTCGGGATCCAGACTATCCGTCGGGACTTCCTCAGTATCCTCTTCAATGACTATTTCCTCCTCTGTGGTTGTTGAAACTTCTTCGTCTGGTAAAACAATTTCAATTGGCGTGATAATTTCTTCCGTTGTGGTTGCAACTTCCTCAGTTGTAGTCGCAACGTCCTCTCTGATTATTTCCTCAGTACTCGTCGCCCCCACTTCCACTTCTAATTCAGGGATAATTTCCACTACCGGCAAAGCGTCGAGGTCGAAAATACATTGGGGTTTGGCGGGATTTTCATAATTATAAAAGTGGTGCACGCGACGGCTCACATACATCGCATCCTTTAATTGAAGCGTAGTGGAACTCGCATTGGCTAAAATCGATTCGGTAAGCGTTGCCACCTCAAGCACCGTTGAGCCCGCACTCACACCCAAGCGTGTAAAGGCGGGATTACCGTCAAAGCCTCCAGCCACCAGCGCATCTGGTGCTAAACGATTGCTTACTAAATTAAGTTCATTTACTAGCGCATGTGCCAGGGCCCAACATAGCGCATTCTCTCTCCCCTCCAAACCTTTGCAATCCCCAAGCACCAAATCCTGGCAAATCATCTCCCCGGTGTAATTAGCGAAAAATCCTGAGAAGCCGTTGCTTAATTGATTAACCTCACTCGCCCACACGCTCGCGCCAGTGCCCGCCGTGCAACCTTGATGGTCGCGCCACTCATCTATGGAGTACGCCGGACAACTAACTTTATAGTTCTCAATCTGCGCCGTCACATTTACCACATGCGCTTCGAAAGCGTTTGATAAAATCGCCATTTCTAAAAGAACAAAGAAGCCAGCCAAACTCGCCACAATAATGTAGCGCCATTTAGGAGAACTTCTTTGCTCTATAGAAAGATGATTTTTAATTTGGTTCATCTTGTGCGATTCACTAGCATAGTGAGCGAACCGAGATATGGGATATGGATTGCTTTGCCTTTTAGCGTCACACCTCTGCCCGCCACTTGCTCATACTTAATCGGCGCGTCTGGCTCAAAGTTGGCATCACCTTTGGTTGTTAAATTATTTTTATCTAACTTAACAATACGGTGGATAGTGAAGCCTGGACCATTTAATTGTGTGAACACAATGATGTCTCCCACTTTGAGTTCCTCTTTTTTTACTCCTTCTATCACTACTAGATCACCCTCGGTGTATACCGGCCACATGGAGTTGGAGGTCACAGCCGCGAGCGGGTGTGGAGTATCGAGCCACCACGAAAGTAATTTAGGAAAGCCATAAATAATTCCACCAACTATTACGACGTAAATTATGACGTCCCAAATTACTCTTTTCATTTTTAGAGAACAGGAATCCGGAAGATAATTACTTTACCTTGATAATTCTCTCCCACCACGGCCGAGGCCGGAATGTAAGTCGTAAACTCAATTGTCTCTTTAGCCCCCTTCTCTAATCTGAAGCTACCTTTATCTACATCCATCAATCCCGCAATCGCGCCGCGACGCCAAGTGACAACTCTCATTGGCAAGAAGGAATTATTCTCAAGTGTCACTTTACGCACCGCGGAAGTGCCACGTGAGAGATCGCCAAAGTCGAGCGCGAGATCGGTAGGATTAATGCCCACCTTACCCTCACCCTCAATCACCCTCACCATTGCGTTGTATTTATTTGCGTCCACGCTCACATACGCGGCAAAGAGGATGATAAGAATTAAGATAAGATAAATTATTTTTTTCATGATTTAGATATCACCATCAATATAACCTGACACCTCAAGCCAAAGATCACAACCAAAGATTAAGTGCTCGTTATCAGGATGTTGGATGTAAGCATTTGGATCGGCAGTAGGATTGTGCCCAGCTACATAACTTGCCCAATCTTGCGCGCATTGATTATCGCCAAAACATGGCACTGCCACGCCGATATCCCAAGCGTCATCATGATCATCCGCACTCATTAATCTACCTCGCACCTCAAAGCGTTCCGCGATATGCTCGCGCCAACCAAGATTAGTGATTGGACCATGGAAGGATGCAAGGCGTGGGCCGTCATTTTCAGTTTGGCCATCTGTCGTCACTTCACCTTTAGATAAGTAAGGGCAAAGGAGTGGCATCAATTGATAGTTGGTGACATCCGCACAAAGGAATCTTCCGTTTGGCCCATGCACCACTTGTTGGAATTCGGGCAATGAAGTGGGGGCTGTGGCTCGTCTTACACATTTTGGTTTCTGTCGGATAAAGTAACGCACGCCGTCGTAGCGACCGTCAGCGAGGAAGGTTTGCGAGAGACTCACGTCAAACTGCTTTGCCAAATCCTCTTGCGGAAAGACAGTGCCAAAATCAATTGATTCTACCGGCACGGAAAGTGCGTTATCTATTGAAGCGGAAACATTAATCACGTGTGCTTCAAAAGCCGACACGAGTGGCAACACGACCAAAGTCACACTAAGTGCAACAATTCCTGCTAGTAATTTTTTCATACGGGAAGGTTATTTTACTAGTGGCTAAATTTCGTCCTGATGATCGTCGTCGTTATTGGTAATTGTACAAGTGATATCATCACCTGGATTTACATCAAAGTCTGTATCTAAGCTAGCTGGACAACCAGTTCCTGAAATACTGACCAGACTATGTCCGCTAAGTCCCGCTTCGCCAATTTGCACTGGTAATGCAGCGTCAACACTGTATGACTGACCACTTAATGCTGGAGCATTATTGATTGTAAGACCAAAGGCGTCAGGTAATTGAACAAAACCATCTTCATCCGTAACAACCTTAATCAAGGTAACGTTAGCTGTTGTTGGTTCTTCTACCACCTCACCCTCGTTAACTCCACTTACTTCTACCCACAAATCGCAACCGAAGATTTTGTGTTGATTGGCAATATCTTGAGTGAAATCATCTGGATTAGCAGTAGGATTAATGCCATGCACAAAGCTTGCCCAATCTTGAGCGCAATATCCACCGAAGCAAGGCACCGCTAAATCAATGGTCCAATTATCGGTAGTGTCGTTATCTGACTTGGAGAGTACTCCATTTGTATCGGTCCAATCAATCACGTTATTGCTAATTGTCCAAGGAGTGTGGAATGAAGCGAGAGTCTCATCGTTAGCATCTTCACCCTCCTTAGAGATGTATTCACATAGTGATGGCAAAACTCCCCAAGTCTCACCTTCAGTGAGCGTGCGTGGGGCTGTTCCGCAATCAATTGTGCCATCAGGCATTACGTGACCGGTGGCAGTATTGGCAGAATCAAAGGCTGTGCCGTTACTTGTAGTGATGGCACACTTTGGCTTTTGGCGAATAAAATAATTAACTTCATCTACACGATCTTCAGAAATAAATGATTGTGAGAGAGCGACCGAAAGAGGTTGCTTTAAGTGCTCTTGTGGAAACACCGTACCGAAACTAATCGAGTTAGTATTAACCGAAAGAGCATTTTCAATCTTTGCTGTAACATTAACTACATGCGCCTCGAAGGCGGAGAACATTGGGGTGGCCACTACCACTAAAAGTAGAGTGAGTGCGCCGACTAAAATTTTCTTCATTTTAAAAATTATTTATAAAATTATTATTAATTATTAACGAACAACTTAAACTTCGCGTGGCAAAAATAAAATCGACCTCGCCAACTACCTTAATTATAAAAATTAAAAAAAATATAAACAACCAAAATTAGCGTTAGGCTTTAGATCCAAAGGACTGTCAAAATTAATATAAAAGACAAACTAAAGGACAATTTAAAATTATAGAAAAAAAGAAAGCACCGCTCACCCTAAGGCGAAACGGTGCTTTCCGGAGGGGAAAG
>CAZYLF010000003.1:0-107285 GCA_964648765.1 uncultured Candidatus Saccharibacteria bacterium | reverse complement strand
CGCCAAACATCTGTCTCAGCATCAAGGCACTCTCTTTCTTCTCGGCCTCACCACCATTTCCGACATCGCCGCCGAACACTTGTCCCACCATCAAGATTACCTTTCTCTTCTCGGTGCTGTTCGCCAAAAAGTTGATTCATTCAAAAAACCAAAATCATGACATCGGAAAATCTAAAATTTAACGAAGTGATCCAAGACACCGATTCCCCGGAGAAAAAGGAGAGTGAAGGTGGTTATGGTGTGGAGATTGTGAAGGGTCAAGATAACTCTGTGGTTGTAGAAAGTTTACAACAACTTGAGTCGGCTATTTCTCACGATGAGCCCGTAACAGTTATGCAAATATTGGATACTGAGAAATCATTAGACTCAATGAAAGTAGTGGTTGGTGGTGAAGAGATGACAATCGGAGAAATGCGTCAGATCCCTGATTTGGAGAAAAACGCAAAAATCTGGGAGGAAATTGAAGGTGGGGATTTTTCAAGTCACATCGGTCTGACGTACGTAACTCCTCATGTTGCCGATCTTTTCTTGTCCAAGTTTAAAGGTAATATTAACCTTGGTTCCCTTGGGGTAATGTCTGACGATGTGGCAGAGCGGCTATCTAGATACCAAGGTTATCTGAGTCTTGGAGGCCTTAGGTCAATATCAGAAGTTGCCGCCGAGTATCTCTCTAAGCATCAAGGTAAATTATATCTTGCCGGTCTTAGTTCCATGTCAGACACTGCTGTCAGGTATCTGTCAAAACATGAAGGCGACCTTTTCCTCAATGGTCTTACTTCTATGTCCGATGCGGCCGCGAAATATTTATCCGAACATAAAGGAGTTTTAGGTCTTTATGGGCTAGTTTCTATATCCGATACTGTTGCGGAGCATCTGTCTAAAAACGAAGGCGATCTTGGCCTTGGTGGGCTTCTCTCAATATCCGACAAAGCTGCCGGGCATCTCTCCGAGCACAAGGGCGTACTTTACCTTTATGGAATGACTGTGATATCAGACCTCGCTACTGAACATTTATCAAAACATGTGGGAAGGATATGTTCCAATCCTGACTTTGAACTCAAAATTGACTTTTTTAAAAACCAGAAACTATGACACCGGAAAACCTAAAAATTAACGAAGTGATTAATGACACCGATTCACCGGAGAAAGAAAAAGGAGATGGTAGTTTTGGTGTGGAAATTGTAAAGGCTCAAGATAGCTCGGGAGTTGTGGAAAATTTAAAACAATTTGAGTCAGCACTTTTACACGATCAACCGGTGAGAATCGAACAGGTGTTAAATTTAGAAAAGTCTCTGGACTCAATGAAAGTTGTGGTTGGTGGTGAAGAGATGACAATCGGAGGGATGCGTCAAATCCCGGATTTGGAAAAAAATGCCAAAATCTGGGAGGAAATTGAAGCTGGGGATTTTAGTCATCACGAAAATCTCACCCATCTTACCCCTCAAATTGCTCATCAGTTGAGTGGTCATCAAGGTTATCTCTCTCTTTCTAGCCTCACCACCATTTCTGACACCACAGCCGAACATCTTTCTCACTATCAAGGTATTCTCTATCTTAACAGCCTTACCGCCATATCTGACACCGCGGCCGAACACCTGTCTCATCATCAAGGTTCGCTCTATCTTTACGGCCTCGCCACCATCTCCGACATCGCCGCTGAACACTTGTCTCGTCATCAAGGTACCCTCTCTCTTTTCAGTGCCGTTCGCCAAAAAGTTGATTCATTCAAAAAACCAAAATCATGAGCAAAGTTTGAAAAATAATTGTATTATCTAGAGATTATGATGAAAACACCTGAAAATATGCAAACAGGAGAAATCCAAGAAGTTCTCAAAGAAGAGACT
The DNA here is from genome assembly GCA_964648765.1 of uncultured Candidatus Saccharibacteria bacterium. GTDB lineage: Bacteria > Patescibacteriota > Minisyncoccia > Phycocordibacterales > JACOZG01 > JBBTTN01. The sequence goes on along the minus strand of CAZYLF010000003.1, from coordinate 105,441 downwards.
TTGCTTGGTGATCCCAATGCTTTTATTGCGGGGTGTCAAGAACGGATGAAGACGGCATCGCCGGAAGAAGTTGATCAGATTTTGAGCGATCTGGAAAAGTTTTCTCAAACGCCAGACAGGGTAATCGAGGTGTATACCGACCCAACTCTCGACACGTTTTGTTGCGGACAAGTACCGGCCAAAACAGTAACTGAAACGGGAGAAATTGTTGATGACCCGCAAAAGAAAACCTATCTTATAGGCCTGCCCTATGTTTATGTGGCTGGTAAGGCACCACAACAGTTTTTGCGCGGAGAGATCGCCCATGAGCAAGGCCACGCCAAATGGACAGATTTTGGCCGGATTGAAAGATTCCGAATTTTGGCTCGCCAAGAAGGCTATGACCCGTCTGAACTTACTAGTTTAGACAATTGCATCGAGGATCCAAGAATGGAGAGACTGGTGGGTGGGCCAATGCATGAAAATGCTCGCCAGCAGCTCTTTGAAAAAAATCGGTTATTGATAATCCCTAATATCGCGGAGGGTATAAAGGGGTCGGAGGGTAAACCAAAAATGACGCCACCCGAGCAGTTTAAATTTATTTTAAAACTCGAATCGCTGTGGCGTTTACATGAAAAAGATTTAGCGGGAGAGCAAAAACCGTGGAGTTTGGATGACTTAGATCCCCGAGTAAAAGAGGAGTTTTTGAAGGTTGAAGCGAGCTTGAAAAAGATTACCGGTGATGCGGTCCGGCCCTGTATGAAAGTTGGGGCAGAGGTTGAGAGGGAGATCGTTGATGTTATTTGGCCGTCGTTTAAAAAGCTCATTGATGAATTTCCGGAAGAGGCGGGTGAATCTGAGGAAGGAGAGGGCGATGGTGATGATGGTGAGGGGAAAGAAGGGAAGTCGAAGCCTGATAAAAAATTAAAAAAGGGTAAATCGTCAAAGGGTGAAAAGCCACCAGAGTCAGACGGCAATTTTGACCCGAGTGATCCTTCTTCTTGGCCGCCAGAGATGCAGAAAATTTTCAAAAATATTGTTGATAAACACGAGAAAAGACTCCAACAGAAATCAGAAAAAGCCAAACAGAATTCTGAAAGTAAAGACAAAGATCAGAAGTCGCTCGAGCAAGCAAAGAATGACTTGTTGCAAACTAAGGATGGTTTTGAGGATCCTAAATTACGTGAAGCATACAGTGAATTAAAAGATGAGGTTCAGCCGGTGATTCATCAACTGAAGCGTGTCTTCGAAAGATTTTTGCCAAAAGTTGATGAGCCGCAGTATGATTGGGGCAAAAAGGGTATTCGGTTTGACGTCCGGCGGCTGGTTAGGAGATTTGGAACTGGGTATGAGAATCCAATGGGGCGAAGGCAGACTCCAGAAAAAAATGCTTTGGTTCTGCAACTCTTAGTTGATGTCTCCGGTTCGATGTATCAAGAGGCTGAACGGATAAAAAATGCAGTTAAAGCTTGTGTCGCGGTTTGTGAGGCCGCTTTGGGATTTAATATTCACATTGAGATACTCGCGAGCGATGAGGGAAATGTCGGTGATCAAGACCTGGGAGAAAAGTATCTTATTAAGTCAGCAAAAGACGATTACTCGGTAAAAATTAAAACCAAACTGGTATCAATGGTTGACCCAGCCGGACCTTTTGGCAATAAGGGCAATGAAGATGCTCGAGCAATTCAAGCAGCTGTGCCTCGATTACACCGAGCCTCTCAGCAATTTCGCGGCGTCAGCGACAGATTAGGGACATTAATGGTTTTTGTTTCAGACAGCACAACAGAGAGCCCTGATACTAAAGCCGCTGCTGAAGAAGCCAGAAACGTTACACCTTTTGAGGGTACGGCTATTACCTCAGAAGGTGATATTCCAGCCAAGGTCAAGTATCATTTTGGCGAAGATAGCATCATCCCGCAAAGTGTTGAAGACTTTCCTGCTGCTATTCAAGAGATTTTATCTAGGCATATCAGCCATTTAAAACCGAGGGCTTAAACCATAAACATTCTTAATGTAGTTTGAATTTTGGGGCAAAATAGTAGATAGTAATAAGATGTCTCTATCCATCGGCATTGTGGGGCTACCAAACGTTGGCAAGTCGACGTTGTTTAACGCGCTTACTAAGAAGGGCGTGCCAGCGGAGAATTATCCATTTTGCACCATCGATCCATCGGTGGGCGTGGTGGCGGTGCCAGATGATCGCTTGGCGAAGTTGAGTGAATTTAGTAAATCGGCCAAGACTATTCCGGCGGCAATTGAATTCGTAGACATCGCTGGCTTAGTGGCCGGTGCGGCGTCGGGTGAAGGTCTGGGGAATAAATTTCTCTCCCACATCCGCGAGGTGGATGCGATTGCTCAGGTGGTGCGAGTTTTTGAAGATAAAGATGTGATCCATGTGGCCAACAAAGTCTCACCACTCGATGATGTGAAGACGATTGAATATGAATTAGTGCTCGCCGATCTTGAGACGGTGAACAAGCGCCAGAGCAACATTGGCAAAGAGTTGAAGCGGGGAGATAAAGAGGCGGTGGCAGAAGATAAAATTTTAACGGAGCTTAAGGCTAAACTTGAGAAAGGGGAGTTGGCCGGGGCTGACGCACCGAAGCATTTATGTTTGCTCACCGCCAAACCGATTCTCTATGTGCTCAATAGTTCTGAAGCTAATGAAAATAAAGTTGATGAAATTAAAAATGCTTTCAAGGGGCGTGAAGTAGTGCAGGTAGACTCCGTTTTTGAAACTGGTCTCGATGATCTCATTCGCGCAGCATATCACTTGCTTGGGCTTATAACTTACTTCACCACTGGTGAAGATGAGACTCGTGCCTGGACGATCCGCGCTGGCAGCACCGCACCCGAAGCCGGCACGGCGATCCACACGGACTTTAAAGATAAATTTATTAAAGCTGATATTGTGAATTGGGAGAGCCTACTCAAAGGCGGTCTCAAACGCACTGAAGGCAAAGAATATATTGTGAAGGATGGTGACGTGATCGAGTTTAAGATTTAGGTTATTTGACGCTAAAAATTTTTATGTTAGGTTGGGGTTTGATTCTATAAAGAAAGGAGTTTTTTATGGGTAGACCAAGTTTGTTAGAGTGGGAACTAATTGAAAAGATCGCCAGAACCAAGATGAGACTTGAGGGTCTTAAAAGAAGCCACCCAGATCATTGTCCCGTTAACGACCCACACATGGCAGGCGACTGCACCTGTGGCGCTGATGAGCACAACAGTAAGATTGTCGAAATTCTCACTGATCTCGAAAACAAGTAGCAACCCACCATCTCAAAACAGGAAACCCCTGTCGCGAGATGGTGGGTTTTCTGTTTTTAATACAAAAAAAGCGCGGTGGGTATGAACCACCGCGCGGTAAACTAATCAGTCTTCAGATTTTGCAAAAGCTTGTCTGATTTCTTTTGCTGTTTCTTCAAGTGGAACACCAAGATGGGTCAAGGACCTTGCTCCGAGTGAATTCTCACACCTAAGAATGCCAATTACTAGGTGATGTGGCATCACCAAGAGATCATTCGCATCCAGAGTTTCTTCTCGAGCGTAGGAGACTATCCTTTCCAAAATAGCTGGTTCTGGTTGGTCAACTTCTCCGATTTCTTCAAGGGCGATTCTGAGAGACCTTGCGCTGGCGCCTCGTTCTCTTAAGAAGGTGGCAATTTCAACAGATGGGTGAGTTGAAAGATCAATTCGTCCAACTACTTTGCTTACAATTTTGGCCAAGTTGTCTTTTCTTTTCTGCAGGTGGGGAGGTAACTGATCGCCCACTAACAAACAAATGGTTCGCAAAATTTGCGCTGTGCTGAAACTATTCATCTGCTGCCCAATTATTTGGAGGGTAGATTCGTGAAAGTCATCCAGATTCTCAATTTGCATGATTGCTCCTTTCAATGAACATGCTTTGTTTTCATAAACGTGAACGATTTCTAAATGAAAGCTACTGCTATTAGTATAATTAGTCAAATAAAAAAGCGCGATGGGCAAGCCATCGCGCGATTGCAAGTACACTATTTCTCCCTTATCCCGTACAAGATTACCGGTTCTTCTCCAATCTTATACAAACCAAAGGCATGAAAACAGCGAAGGATATCCAAAGTGCCAAATCCTTTAAAGTGCATCAAGGAGCTATCCAGGGAGGCGAACTCTTCTTTGATTCCTAGTTTTAGTTCTCTCAAAATCGGTGCAGCTCTTTCCTGAATTTCTTCAAAAGTTAAATCACTTGTGCCGTTTGGTAGAACCAAAATTGTATCAAGAATCTCAACATCCTTCACAAATTTTTCAAGATAAGGAAGAAATAATCTCAAGGCTGTGTAAGTTAGTCCCAGACTTAGTAGTGGAAGTATTGTCATTATTGCTAAAACAACAAAAACCCACATTTCTGGTTTAGCGTTCAAGATGTACATACTATGCAGCATAATCCCTAGTCCCAAAAGTGCCGCACACATTAATATCCAAGCAAGTCTTATCCCGTTTCTATAGTCTTCCAGGACTAAAAATGGGTTGGGGTTAGGGGCTTTGTTGTTTTGTATCCACTGCGTGACTAGAGATTGATTAACTTTCTTTTTGTTCGCTAGGTCACGGATCTGGTCTACAATTTTCATTTTTGTTCCTTTCAGTTTTTGACTTACGAAGATCATTATCCCCAGTAAACAAACTACCATCATATATTATTTAGTCAAATAAAAAAGCGCGATGGGGTAAGCCATCGCGCGGGGAGAAATATTAAGACCTCGACATTTTTGAACGGACCCGACGCTTGCGGCGCGGACGTCGGCGAATTCTAGACTTACTCAATCTCCGCTTGTGACGCGATTTGCTCAGTTCTCGCTCGTAGACTGCTTTTGTGCGTGTGATTTCTGCCAGTAGCCTTTGCATTTCCTCACTATGCTTAGACTTTTCAAGTAAATCGATAAAGTCATCAAGCGCTGTGTAGCCCATGATAGGCAAGGCAATCATGCCGAGGATAAGATAGGCCGAAAATAGGGTAATAGGCCCGGCCTTAAAGAATGTCCCATCACTATCAAACGGCCAACCAACAAAGGTAAAAATTGCCAATATGCTGATTATTGCCGTTGGCCACATCCAACACCGAGTTGAGATCATGAATCTTGCTAGGGCGATTGGGTCAGTTTTTCCTGTTGCTTTTGCCCAAGCTTCAGGGATGAAATAATGGATCTCTCCATTGTCCCAAGCCTTAACAATCTGTTTCGCGTTATCCACTTTTTGCTCCTTTCCAATTGTTTCGTTGGAATTCATTAAATCGAGCACGCTCTGCTTGAAGTTCATCAAGCGCCCTCAACCATTCACTTGGTGGATGATGATCATCGCCATAAATAAATATGTGGAGGGTTTTTACACTGGGTGACCGGTAGCCAAGAAATGGAACGGTCATCAGCGTTAGCAAACAGGTGACGACTGAAGTAATCGATACTGCTTTCATCCAGTCACCTTGATTACTGAATGGCCAACCTAAAGTTACGAACATGCCAATGGCATTCAAAGAGATGGTTACCCAGGCGATGCGTCTGACCTTAAGATAATGCTTGGCTCTTGCCACAGGGTTTGCTCCACCTGTGTTTTTAGCCCATAAATCAAGTAACCGCTGATCAATTTTGCCGTCATCAAACGCCCTTACGATTCTTTTAGCGTAATTCAAGTTTATGTCCTTTCTTAATGTTGATTTGGAGACCAATTTGCCTCGGCTTGTGCCTAAGCTCTGCTTTTGTTTATAACAAATAAACTAGTTTTTGTCCAGTCATGATTTAATAAATAAAAAAACCGGCAGATTTCGTAAGAAATCTGCCGGGCTGTGACTAATCAAGACTATCTTGTGACGTAATTGGCGTTGTTTGCAATTCGGCTTCTGCTTTAGCAAACGCCGCCGCCGCTTCTGGGGTTAGGGGAGCCGTGTTTGAGGCAAGGGGATTCTCATTAAAGAATCGATCGTGTGATCCAAAGTGCAAACCAAACTGTAAAGCAAAGAAGCTTTCCTTTCCCCTTAGCTCTACTTTAAGTGCTTCCTTTTCGTTCTGCAACGCATTACGTTGATGTGAACCTTCTTGGTACTTTGCCATTTCAGTCTCGGTCCTTTTAATGTTCCATGCTTTGAGAAAAATTACAGACTCTGCCAACTTATACAACTCAGCCTTACTCATTTCGGCAAGTGATTCGGGAGTCTTCGCAACCTCTTTTGCGAATCTTTCCAGAGCATCTGAGAATCCCGTACTATCTGTACTGCTTTTAGTTATGAATATTCCAGCAATAAGAGCGCATCCAATGAAGGCGATGAACATAATCGTATTATACAGATTAGGTATCACTGGGGGTGAACTGGTTTTAACGGAAATTGAGACCACTACCATCGTGATAAGGATTCCTGCGCCCAGCCCACATGCGGCAATAGCAATTTGGAAATTCTCCCTCATTTTTTTAAGGGGGTCTTTTCTTTTTCCAAATCCATACCCTAGCCACATCCAAAGTAGGATGTGTGGCATCTGCCAACTTTTCTTCTCCATCTTACAAAGATCTAATGACATAACGTCTCCTCTCTCCCTGCGGGAGATGCTTGTACTTTAAGAATGGGGATTTCAGGTCCCGTTTGGGTCTGGTTTCAGGCCAGAGTCCAAACACTTCATTCTTCCCAACGCCAAGCTTACGTTGAGTTATGATCTGTTATTTAAACTACTACTCTTTTAATTTTTGTCAAACAAAAAAGCGCGGTGGGTATGAACCACCGCGCGAGGACTACTCATTATTGTGTTTTATTCATCAGCTCTTTCTATTAGGCTCCTGATCTTTCGGTCGTCTTTTTCGTCACCGGTGACTGCACTCATCGTCTTAGGTGGCGGGTCCACCGGTTTTGCCGTCACGCTAATTCCCTTACCGAGATTATTGTCGGCTAGGAATTTAATTGGATCACCCTTGATTAAACCAAACCGACTCTCAAAGAACACAAAGTCACTGGCAAATTTGTCTTGGAGTTGGATCTTTTTGAGGCGATGGATCAGGTATTCTGGATCCTCTCGCAAATAGGCATCCATCAACCTTTCCTCAGTTTTGACTTGGTAGGCCGATTCGTTCAGGGTTTTTTCGACGAGTTCTCGTAGCTCGTTATTACCCATTTGGGATAACATTATGATGCCTGTCCTGGTAAATTCCATAAACCTATCTAGGTCTGTTTGAAAACCACTCTCATCGCCGCTAAACAAAACATCGAAAAACACGATAAAGCCAACAACCAGACTACTTCCACCCAGGAGCATGGCTAAAAAATTTACCCATCCTACTGGTAAGGACTGTTGATCCACCACTTTTGGTCCACCCAGGAGAAAGAGTGTGGTAATTGAAAGTGCGAAAACGGCGCCTCCAACCGCCATCAGCAGGTACGACCTCACCAACTTCTTTTCTGTCTTTGCTAAAAAGTTCCCACCACTTTCCTGTGTAATCTTTTTGCGTTCAACCCAAAACCAAAGTAGACAATAAGGAAGCCCATAAACATCTCGACTTTTCTTTAAAAGACCAAGTGACATAATCTTTCCTTTCCCGCTCAAAGCGGATTGGACTAACAACAATCAATCTAATTTTTAAACTACACCTAAATTTTACTTTGTCAAACAAAAAAAGCGCGATGGGTGTGCCACCGCGCGGGGAGATTTTCTATGCCAATTCTGGTGTTTGCTCTTCTTCCAATTGGATCAGCTTAAATCCACGTAAATAGCTGATCACATTTTTTGCTTCACTTTCATCGCATTTACCTTCATCCACCTCCTGGCATTTGCGGTGATATATATTCTCAGCAAGTGTTTTGAGCTCGGCAATTCCATAATCACCCGTGCAAGCTCCATTGGGCAACTCCAAAATTTTTTCAAGACGTTCAATAGCCTGAAGAAAGTTTTTTGCTTGCCACGAGGCATAGTAGCGGTCACACCAATTAAACATTGCTAAAAAAAGCATGAGGCAAAATGACAAAAGGTAAAAATCTAATTTTGGTTTGTCGCCTGAAGACGATTCAATAATGAACAAAACAACAGTCATGATAAAAACTGTGATCATGATAAACTCACGATTGTTTTGTTTTGTTGCGACACGCTCAATGACGTGTAACGGATTGCTGTACCCACTTCTACCCCATGAGTTGAGCAAATTTCTGTTTATCTTACCTTGTTCAAGTAACGTGCAAAAACGATCTATGTTGTTTGCCATCAGTTTCCTCCTCTTAAAAGAACACTGATGATAAATTACTACTTACGATCAAATTCGTCAAACAAATCATGCATTATGATATAATAGGTCCAACATGAACAATTCACCTAAGTTTTTAAAGTGGATATTAACAATTGCGATTTTGGTGGTGCTTAATTTATTTTTTAATTATTCAATCCATCTTTTTTATCCATCACCAGAGTGGAATGACTTTTGCCCTGAGCAACAAGTTAATAAATTAATGAATGAAAAGGAGTGCGTGGCCACTGGTGGATCATGGACAGAAACTCCGCCGCTTACTCCTGGTGTGGATATTGCCCGACCAATTCCGACCCAAGTTCAAACTGGTTATTGCGACCCTATATTTACTTGCAGACAAGATTATGAGGACGCGCAGGCACCATACAATCGTAACGTCTTTATTGTCTTAATTATTCTTGGGTTGGCTTCTATCGTTATTGGCTTTTGGATTACCGCTCAGGCGGTATCTTACGGTCTCTCGCTTGGTGGAGTGCTCTCATTTATCATCGGCTCAATGCGTTATTGGTCTGAGATGCAGGATTATCTGCAAGTAATTTTACTTGCGTTGGCTCTGGCTGTTTTGATTTGGCTAGGAGTTAAAAAACTTAAAGAATAATAAAAAAACCAGCGGCACGTGTGTCGCTGGCAGTGGGTACTTCATTTTAAATTGTTATGCCGCAGACAAAATTGAGAGTTGATTAGGACATTTACCCGCGTAACATTTGTGATCTTCATATCGCATGTGCTTGTTTGGGTCCACCGGAATCATCTTAGCAAGAAAGGCATCAGCCTCAGCTTCCTCCATAATACTGTTGATTCTCTTTCTGTATGCTGTTGCACACCTTGGACATAAAAGATGACCCTTGGGAGTAAATTCCCACCCAACCCAACTTCCTCGTGCACTCATCGTCAATCTCCATTTTGACGCTATACTTTTTTGACCAGCTCACTGCCGGTCTTCCAGAAAATACTATACGCTTTTTTGCTAAAATAGCAATAAATTTATAAACTCGAAAAAGAAAGTAAAATAAGTTATAGTTTAGGCCAAATGAAGGAGCAAGGATACGACCCAAAAAAGATTGAGAAGAAGTGGCAAAAATATTGGGAAAGTAAAAAACTTTTCCAAGCTAAAGATGGTGGGAAAAAGAAGTATTATGCTTTAGTAGAATTCCCTTACCCATCTGGTGATGGTTTGCATGTGGGACATCCGCGACCTTATATTGGCTTGGATATTATTGCTCGCAAACGACGCATGGAAGGTTACAACGTACTTTACCCCATGGGTTGGGATGCTTTCGGTTTGCCTACTGAGAATTATGCAATTAAAACTGGCATTCAGCCGGCGATTGTCACCAAAAAAAATTCTGATAACTTCCGTCGACAAATTAAATTGCTTGGCACCTCCTTCGACTGGTCACGCGAGATCAACACAACTGACCCGGCTTATTATAAATGGACGCAGTGGATCTTCCTCCAATTTTTTAAACAAGGTTTGGCGTATAAAGCGAAGGCGAAGATTAACTGGTGCCCATCGTGCAAAATTGGTTTGGCAAATGAGGAAGTTCTTGCATCTGAAAATAAGGATGCGCCAGGTAAGTGTGAGCGTTGCGGCAGTGCTGTGGAAGAGCGGGAGAAGGAGCAGTGGATGCTCGGTATTACTAAATATGCTGATCGCTTAGATAAAGATCTCGATTTGGTGGATTACCCCGAGCGCGTAAAAACGAGTCAGAGGAATTGGATTGGACGGAAGGAGGGATGGGAAATAGGCTTTAGGAGAGTAGCTTCAAAAGCTTCTGAAGCTAACGAAGCTATTCAAATATTCACCACTCGACCTGAAACTATTTATGGTGCCACATTTATTGCGAAAGCAGGTAAACAAGATAAATTTACGGGTGAATATGCCATCAACCCCGCCACAAATGAGAAGATCCCAATTTGGGAGGCGGAATATGTGATGGAAGGCGTCGGCTCCGGCGCCATCATGGGCGTGCCCGCAGCCGATGATCGAGATAAAGTATTTGCTGAAAAATATAATCTCCCAATTAAGAATTTTGATTTAATAAGTATTGAAGATGTGTTTGCTAAAACTGGAGCAAAAAAAGTTACTACTTATAAACTCCGGGATTGGGTTTTTAGTCGGCAGCGTTATTGGGGTGAGCCGATACCCTTAATTTACTGTGAGAGCTGTAACCACGCCAAGGCGGGTCAAGGCTGGCAAGCGGTGCCGGAGAAGGATTTGCCAGTAAAGTTGCCGAAGGTTAAGGACTTTAAACCAACGGAAAATGGCGATTCGCCACTCGCGAAGGCCGACAAGTGGATTAAAGTTAAATGCCCGAAGTGTAAAGCTTGGGCTAGGCGTGAGACTGATGTGATGCCAAACTGGGCAGGTTCATCTTGGTATTATTTGCGCTATGCGGATCCGAAAAATAAAAAGAGTTTTGCTGATTTCAAAAAATTAAAATACTGGCAACCTGTAGATTGGTACAACGGTGGCATGGAGCACACCACGCTCCACTTGCTCTACTCGCGCTTCTGGCACAAATTTTTATACGATCAAAAGTTGGTGCCAGGTAGAGAGCCATACCAGAAGCGTACTTCGCACGGATTTATCCTAGCCCCAGACGGTCAGAAGATGAGTAAATCTCGCGGCAATGTGATTAATCCTGACACGATGGTGGAACGCTTCGGCGCGGACGCTCTCCGCCTGTATGAAATGTTTATTGGTCCATTTGAGCAAACCGCGTCTTGGAACGAAGATGGTTTGGTGGGCACGCGCAGGTTTTTAGAAAAAGTTTGGAGAGTGAGTTCTAAAATTAAAGCAAAGGCGAATAACGAAAATCTAGATTCACTGCTTAATCAATGTGTAAAAAAAGTAGGGGAGGATATTGAAGCGATGAAGTTCAACACTTGCGTGAGTCAGATGATGATTCTCGCGAACGCGATGGAAAGTGAAGAATCGGTTTCTCTAAAAACCTTTGAAACTTTCTTAAAAATTATCTCGCCATTTGCTCCGCACTTGGCTGAAGAATTGTGGAATAAATTAGGTCATAAAACGTCAATTACGCTCGAAGCCTGGCCAAAAGCTCAGGCAGTAAAAGAGGCGTTGGGTGAGGTGAAAATAATCATTCAAATTAACGGCAAAGTTCGTGATGAAATTCTAGTTTCTCCAACTTTAACTCAAAATGAAGTTTCTGATTTAGCTCAAAAGCGAGAGGTCGCAAGCAAGTGGCTTGCCGGCAAAGCAATCAAAAAAACAATCTTTATACCCAACCGACTTATCAACTTTGTGTTTGACAATTAGTTAACTCGCGGGTACTGTAGATTATTGGCGGAATTCATTGTTCTTTAAGGAGAAACGACGATGGGTAGTCACAAGGGTGGGAGTGTTCGTCCCTCGGATAAACAAACGGAGACTCGTCGAGTTAGACGCTCAGAAAGGGACAAGATCAGAAAGGGTCTTGTGTACTCAACCCAACAAGGAATTTTGAGTGGTACTTACGAGACTCCTGAACGGGTCAGCGGTTCTGCTGATCGACTGCTTGTTGAGCTTGATCTCCACTAAAATCGGTCGTGCTTGCGTTCGGGCCCACCTTTCTCAGAGTGTTCTGGGAGGTGGGCCTTTTTTATACATGTTGTCAAATGCTTGACTCTTTTATGGTGAAATGATACAAATAGAGTAATTAAACATTTTTAATTAATTTTATGATGATTAAAGAAGTACTTACATTTAAGCCAAAAGAGGTATCCAAGAAGCTTTTAAGCGCTCTACCAGAGCGCGCTAGAGACATCATTAAAAAGCGCTACGGCCTTGAAAATGCTCAACCTTTGACCCTTGAGGCCATTGGTCAAACCTACGGAATTACCCGTGAGCGCGTACGTCAAATTGAAGAGTTTACTCTCAATACTATTCGTAAATCTGATGTTTTTAAGGATTCTCAACATTATCTTGCTGAGCTCAAACAAGTAATGGAGCAATACGGTGGTGTGGTGCATGAACAAGAATTTTTGAATCATTTAGACGGCAACGATCTCTCACAAAATCATGCTCACTTTTTACTCGTGCTCGGAGGTGCGTTTACTAAGCTTAAAGAGGATGAGGAGTTCCATCATCGTTGGACCGTGGACCCTGAGCTTGCTCACCGTATTGAGGATTGTTTGCGTGGAGTTTGTCACGATCTTGATGAAGACGCCCTTTTGCCTGAGCCTGAAATGATTGAGATGGTGCTCAAAAAGTTTGGTGTGCCTGGCCGCACAGAGAGCGATCGTGAGCGTGCAAAGCGTTGGTTAAAGATTTCTAAAGACATTGACGTGAGTCCGGTAGGTGAGTGGGGACTTTCTAAATCACCAAATGTTCGCGTGCGCGGTATCCGCGATTACGCCTTCTTAGTGCTCCGCAAACATGGTTCACCGATGCATTTCCGTGAGGTGGCTAAGGCAATCCAAACTAATTTTAATAAAAAGGCTAATCCAGCCACTTGTCATAACGAATTAATTAAAGATAAGCGTTTTGTGCTCGTGGGTCGTGGTATTTATGCTCTTGCTGAGTGGGGTTACACTCGTGGAGTTGTTCGTGATGTAATCAAAGCCATTTTGCAAACCGAAGGTCCTCTTCCAGAAGCCGAGGTGCTTGAGAAGGTGATGAAAGAACGTCACGTTAAACCCAACACTATTTTGGTTAACTTAAAAAATCCTAAATACTTCAAAAAGGATAAGTCAGGTAAATACGTCTCTGCCTAGTTTCTTCATAGCCACAAAAAAAAGTTTGTTGTAGAATTAAGGGGCTATGCCCTTTAGTGATGCATTCGTAAATTCTTTTTGGTTCGCATTTGATACTATTGTTTACAATGCTCCCTACTGGGCGCCGGTCATTTTGGGCTATACTCTTTACCAACTTTGGTATCGTTACATTCGTGCAGTTTTTATCAAAAATACTTCCTGGGTAAATTTTGAAATTAAGTTACCAAAAATAATAAGTAAGTCACCAAAAGCAATGGAGGTAGCTCTTGGTATTTTCCACCAGGGCTATGAGGGCAATTGGCTTACTAGGCTCACTCAGGGCGTGGTGCGCTCATGGTTTTCTTTGGAACTTATTTCTATTGAAGGGACAATCAGATTTATAATCCGGGTACCAAAGTTTTTTAAAAATTTAGTGCAAGCGAGTCTTTATTCTCAGTATCCAGAAATTGAGATTTACGAGGTTGAGGATTACACTCGAGATGTAGCTTATGGCGACCCTAATGTTAAGTGGGCACTCTGGGGCGTGGAGTTTGAACTTTCAAAAGAAGATGCATATCCAATCAAGACTTATGTAGACTACGGCATGGATAAGGATCCCAAAGAAGAATTCAAAGTTGATCCAATGACTCCTATGATTGAGTACTTAGGTTCAATTGGTCCAGGTGAGCAAGTGTGGATTCAGATCATAATTCAGCAAACTAAAGATCGTTACCCGATTATGGGTTCTTGGTTTGGTAAGCAAAATTGGCGCAAAGATAGCGAAAAGTTAGTTGATAAGCTAATGAATCGTGATAAGAAGTTGGAAGAGGGCGCAAACTTCGGTGCTCTAATGTTATCTCCGGGCCAGCGTGAGATTGTGGAGGCCGTGGAGAGGAGTGTGTCCAAACTCGGTTTTGATTGTTGTATTAGGGCAGTGTATCTTGCTCGTGATGGTAAGTTTAACGCAGCTAATCAGGTGGGGATCATGAGTACTTTTAAACAGTACGGTTCGTTACACTTGAACGGCTTTAAACCAGGGAAGAAGACTAGTTTTGACTTTCCTTGGCAGGATCCACTGGGCTGGAGATTGGCAAAAGAAAAAAAGGGAATGTTTGAGGCTTATGTGAGGCGTGGGGCTTTTTATCCACCTGCGCTCCGTAAACCTTTTGTGCTAAATAGCGAGGAGCTGGCCACTATTTATCACTTCCCTGGCGAGGTGGCCAAGACTCCATCACTTGCTCACATTGAGTCGAAGCGCGGTGAACCACCAACTAATTTACCTATTTAATTTTAACTCATGCAACGTTCCCGGCCATTTTACTTTTTCTTAATTTCAATTTTACTTGCGATTTTTTGGTGGTTCTCGGCGCCAAATTACTTTCCGGTTCATAAAGTTTTTACAGTTGAGGAGGGGTCAACCGTAACCGAGATTGCCGAGGAGCTTAAAGAGCTCTCAATTGTGCGATCGCCACTTTTGTTTAAAATTTCTCTTCGGCTTTTTTCTCCGAATGGTTTAATTCTTGCGGGAGATTATTTTTTTACCAAACATGAATCGGTTTTAACTGTGGCAAACAGATTTGTAAAAGGGGATTTTGGCATACCTGTAAAAAGGGTTACAATACCAGAGGGCGTAACAAATATTGAAATTGCTAAAGTTATAAAACAGATTATTCCAGAATTTGACGCTGAAAGTTTCAGAGTTGAAGCTGAGACGTTTGAGGGTAGACTCTTCCCTGATACATACTTCTTCCCTATTACTGTGAGGCCAAGACAAGTGGTTACATCAATGCTCGCAAATTTTGAGCGTCGTATTGCGCCATTTGAGTCTGAGATCTTAGCAAGTGGGCGCACGCTTGATGAAATAATCGTGATGGCCTCACTTATTGAGGAAGAGGCGAGAATTGATCATGTACGAAAAATGATCTCGGGGATTTTGTGGAACCGGATCAATATAGACATGGCTTTACAAGTTGATGCAGTGTTCCCATACATTATTGGAAAAAATACTTTCGAACTTTCGCTTGAGGATCTTAAGCATGATTCGCCATACAATACTTACGTTAATAAAGGTTTACCTCCAGGCCCAATCACAAACCCTGGCCTCTCGTCTATAGAGGCGGCCCTCCGGCCAACGGAGTCAGACTACTTATTTTATCTCGCAGATTATAACGGAGTCACACATTACGCCAAAGATTTTGAAGAACATAAAATTAATAAAGCCAGATACTTACCATGAAGAAACACAACTTAGCATTTATTGATTTAGAAACTACTGGGCTTGATCCGAGCGTGCACGAGATTATTGAGATCGGTGGGATTGTGGCCAGACAAGTGCCTAAACCAAATGGCCGTGGGGCGACGCTTGAAATCGTGGACGAGTTTGAATTTAAAATTAAACCCGAACACATTGAACTGGCTGAACCAGAAGCCTTGCGCATTAATGGTTACAACGAAAGCGAGTGGCTCTTCGCCCCTGATCTTGCCCAGGTGCTTAAAACAATTTCACCTAAAATTGCTGACTCGGTGATGATCGCGCAGAACATTACCTTTGACTGGAGCTTTCTTGAGCAGGCGTTTAAGAAGAAGGGGGTAAAAAATCCAATGCACTTTATTAAGCTTGATTTGATTTCAATTTCTTTTGCTAAACTTTATGAAAATGATGCCGTACAGAGATTCTCTCTTCAAGCCATGGCGGAACATTTTGGAATTAAAAATGAGAAGGCGCACACAGCTCTCGCTGACATCCGAGTTACGGTAGAGATATATAAAAAACTTTTAGGCGCTTAAATTACTCGAGTAGGAGAAGGGCAAACATCAGGCCAATGCCGATGAGCATCGCTACGAATTGAACAAGCGACTTTTTAAGATTGGTTGTTTTTTGGATTTCTGGTAAAAGGTCTGAACCAGCAATATAAAGAAAGCCGCCAGCCGCTAATGCTAAAAGATAGTTGCCGATCACTTCAACTTGCGAGCCAAGTGCGAGGGCAATTACTGTGCCCAAAATTGCGAGTGATGCTGAAAGGAGATTAAACAAAATTGCTTTTTTGACAGTGTAACCAGCGTGAATGAGTATGCCGAAGTCGCCAATCTCCTGTGGAATCTCGTGGAGAATTACCGCGATTGTGGTGGCCATACCAACGGCCGGGTCCACTAGGAAGCTCGCACCAATAATTAGGCCGTCGATAAAATTGTGGAGACCGTCGGCGGCGAGATTGAGTTGCCCGAGCGCCATTGGCGGGTGGGTGTGACCGGGCTCGGCGCAGTCGCTCATCTCGTGTTGGTGGCTCCAGTGAAGAAACTTTTCAAGAATAAAGAAGATCAAAATTCCGGCTAAAATAAATAGTCCGATAATATGTGAAGGAATTTGTGTTTCAAAAAGTTCTGGGATGATGTGGATGAGCACGTCGCCAAAAAGCGCACCGGCAGCCAGCGCCACGAGCGCAAAAACAATTTTCTTTAATCTCTCCACCTGTAGCGACAGCGTTACCGCGCCGATAAGCGACACTACGCTCACCGCCACCACGCTCGCAATTGCTTGGAACCAAACGTTTGACATATTTAAACGATTCTAGCAAAAATGGCTTAAAATTGCTAATGTCATTAAGTAATGAAAGGCGTCAAGAAAAAGGTTTTTGTAGGGATGAGCGGGGGAGTGGATTCCTCGGTTTCGGCGGCTTTGCTTAAAGAGCAAGGCTGTGAAGTCGTGGGTGTGTTTATTAAAGTTTGGCAGCCGAGTGGGGAGAAGTTTGCTAGCGCCTGCACCTGGCGTGAAGACCGGCGAGATGCCATGCGTGTGGCGGCCGAGCTTGAGATTCCGCTCATCACACTCGATCTGGAAAAGGAGTACAAGCAAAGCGTGGTGGATTATCTGGTGAACGAATACAAACTCGGCCGCACGCCGAACCCCGATGTGATGTGTAATCGCGAAATTAAATTTGGCGCGTTTTACAAGTGGGCGATGGAGCATGGGGCGGATTTTGTGGCGACGGGGCATTATGCGCAGATCGGCCTCACCCCAACCCTCTCCAAAGGAGAGGGAGGGAATTCAAACCCCCTCCCTTTTGGGGAGGGGGCAGGGGGAGGGGCTGAATTAGGTTTTAGAACCGCAGATAAAAAATTTTACAGAGTTTTACAAGAGCAGGCTCTTGAAATGCGCAGGAAGCCAACTTTGGCAGAAAAGAAAATTTGGGAGAAATTAAGGAAAGATTCAAATGGTTTTCACTTTCGTCGCCAGCATATCATCGACAAGTTTATTGTTGATTTTGTTTGCCTTGAAAAATCTTTAATAATTGAAATTGACGGCGATGTTCATGATTATCAAATCGAGAGAGATCAAGAAAGAACGAATCGATTAGAAGTTTTAGGTTTTAAAATAATTAGGTTTAAAAATGAAGAGGTTTTGAGTGATATCGACACCGTATTAATGAAAATTAAAGAAGCTCTTGAGGAGGCCTCACCCCAACCCCCTCCAAAGGAGAGGGGGGGGATCCAAACCCCCTCCCTTTTGGGGAGGGGGCAGGGGGAGGGGCTGAATTTAGCTAAATTAAGAATCTCAAAAGACTCGGCCAAAGATCAAACATATTTTCTCTGGACTCTGACCCCAGAAATTCTTACTCACACTCTTTTCCCTATCGGTGGATACGAGAAAAGTGAGGTGAGAAAGTTGGCGAAAAAATTTAATTTGCCAACAGCAGAGAAGAAGGATAGCCAAGGGCTTTGCTTCGTAGGTAAAATTGATTTTAAAGATTTCTTAAAAGAATTTATTAATGAAGTTCCGGGTGATGTGATAAATGAAAAGGGTGAGAAGATTGGCGCGCACGACGGCGCGATGTTTTACACGCTCGGCGAGCGCCATGGTTTTACTATCACCGCCAAAACTCCGGATGATAAACCTTATTACATTGTCGCCAAAGATGTAGATAAAAATACTTTGACCGTTTCTGAAAAAATTAATTTAACCAAACCCGCCAAGCAAATTAAGTTAATAAATATAAATTGGACCGGTGAAGCGCCGACAGAAAACAAAAAGCTCATGGTCCAAATTCGCTATCATGGTGAACTTTATCCGTGCACGCTTGATGGCTCAACTGTAACTTTTCTTATAGAATCACCTTTGGTTGCTCCGGGCCAGTCATGCGTTTTGTATGATAATGATGTTTGTTTGGGTGGTGGGGTGATTGCTTAGTAAGCAAAATTTTGATAGAAGTTAGTTAGGTAGACCTTTGAAAGGAGGTAATTAAATGAAGGAGATTGTGCTAGTGGCTCATGAGCCGATACTTTGCGATTGGATGCGGGGCTTAGCTCCCGAACTTGAAAATCATGGAGTAATAGTCACATCATATTTAACAGATGGTGACTGGACAATGGATCTAAGTCAACTGAAGGATCTCCGGAAGAGCATAGTCGATAACGAAGAAGTGGCCGTACTATCAGGGATGTCATTAGACAGCAACGAGATCAAACGTTTTCCCGCACCTTTTGAGCCTGATGCCGTTATCTCCGCAGATTATCATGGCAGAAAGTATGGTTTTTATACCAATTACTGGCCGAGAGAATGGCACCGTCGAGACTATTGGTTTTTTGACTTTATAAATTCCCAGGCATGCAAATTCATTTTGACACCAGCTTGGGAGCAGGACATGATCAGAATCGCAAAAGACCGCACTCCAGGCCTGCCATTTAGTGAAGCCATCTATTTCGAGATGACTGCAATCAAGGTGTATCACAGTTTCTTTCCAAATAATAAATCATAGCCCCACCCTCTCAATTGATGGCGGGGCTTTTTGTTTTAAAATATTTGACTTAATTTTATAAATATGGTAGGTATTATGTCAGAAAGTTCATTGTGAACTAGACCCTATCTTTTGAGGAGATAAAAATGAATCGAGAAATCGCGCTTGGTGCACCGCTTTCGGAACATGCAAAGCGGGAAGTGTCTGATTTAGTTGATCCTTACGTAGGTGCGCCATTTGGTGTGATGTTTTTTGCTGGTTTTTTGGCTATGGTTTTCGGTGCATGTATGACAAGCGGGCCAAATCCTACTGTAAGTTCAGGCGGGTACTTCCTTTTTGGCTGGTTGGGAGTCTCAGTCATCTCATTTCTCATCTCAGCTTGCTTGTACAAGGTTGGAGGTGAAAGGAAAAAACAGCAAATATTTGAGAAGAACCTTCTTGATTACAACATGGCCCAAACATTTTCCAACGCTATTCTGCCGCGATTTGTGGTGGAGAGGTCTGATCAGTTTCCATTGCAGGAAAATGAATTGGAGGGAGATTGGCGAGCTTTTAGGGTTGAGCATGTGGCGAGTCACAGTCTAAGGGGCGATCTTGCTGGACGACTTAATATCAGCTTGCGCTCATTGTTTGGGGGTGGTGGAAACCAAGAGGTGAGTCTTAATCTCACGCAACTTTCCACCCCGGACTTACTCGACATGAGCACGATCATCTTCTTCCAAAATGACAGGAATGAAACACTACGAGTGCTGGTGCCATCCCCGCGAGCAACTAAGGAGATGGTGACTCGAATAGTTGAAATGTATGCTGGCACAATTGAAACGGGAACTCACCTGAACCAAGCTTTGATAAGCTTTAATGCGGATGAGAATTCCTTGCTAACCCCAATTTCTCATCCAATGATTTTGGATCGACTTGATGCGGCTACCCAAAAACCGCAAGTTGATCGTCCGCCGGTGAAGGTGATTGGGAATCTTGTCCAAGATGGGGTGGCCCTGGCTACGGCCCTGGTGGTGGATGGCGCTAAGTCAGTTTTCTTACCTTCTGGCTATCTTGGACAGTTGTCCTCTGCAATCAGTTTGGGTCTCAATCAAACACGGAAGCAACCAAACCTGCTTGATGTGGTTCGGTAGATAATAAATAGAAGTCGTGAGGCCGATCGATATGATTCGATCGGCCTCTTTTTTATGGTAATATTCATTTTATGAAATCTGAGGAAATTAGGCGGCGGTTTATTGAATTTTTTAAGGTGCGCGAGCATGCGGTTATTCCTTCTGCGCCTCTAGTGCCTATTGGCGGCGATGCTTCGGTTCTCTTTACTACCGCCGGCATGCAACCGCTGGTGCCTTATTTGCTGGGCGAAAAGCATCCGGCGGGAGCTCGTTTAGTAAACGTGCAAAAGTGCGTGCGCACGCAAGACATTGAGGAGGTGGGCGATAACACCCACGATACATTTTTTGAAATGCTTGGTAATTGGTCGCTCGGAAGTTACTGGAAGCGTGAGGCGATTGAATGGAGTTATGATTTGCTCACAAATAAAAAAATTGGTTTTGGTTTGGATCCAAATCGACTATATGTAACCTGTTTTGAAGGTGATGAAAATGCGCCGCGTGATGAAGAGTCGGCGGCAATCTGGAAAGAAATTTTTGAGAAAAATAAAATTGAAGGGGAGAGGATTTACTTTTTAGGTGTGAGTAAAAATTGGTGGAGTGCTGGAGCAAACGGTCCATGTGGACCGGATACCGAAATGTTTTACGATCTCACAGGCGAACTTACCAATGGGTTAACAAAAGAGGAATATCTTAAAGCTGATGATGAACAGAGGGTGGTGGAAATTTGGAATGATGTTTTCATGGAATATGAAAAGCGAGATGGCAAAGTGATCGGCAAATTGAACCAACAAAATGTGGACACGGGTGCGGGTTTGGAACGTTTGGCAATGGTGCTGCAGAAAACTAATAACGTTTTCGCCACCGATCTTTTTGCGGGAATCATGAAGGTGATTGACGATAATTCATCTTCGTCAGAGGTAAAAGCTAAAAGAATTGTGGCGGACCACTTGCGTACCTCCGTGATGATGCTCGCTGACGGCGTGTTACCTTCCAACACTGATCGTGGTTACGTGCTCCGCCGTTTACTCCGCCGTGCCGTGCGTTACGCCGACCTCATTAAACTCGCGCCAGATGGCTTTGCTAAAATTATTGATGAAGTGATCAGCAAGTACGCGGAAGTGTATCCAGAAGTTTTGACGAGCAAAGACAAAGTGAAAAGCGAGATAGAAAATGAGGAGCAAAAGTTCCGGAAAACGTTACGTGCCGGCCTATCTAAACTTTCTAAAGTTATTTCATACAATATTAATACTAGCGATCCAGTTTTGCGCGAGAAGATATCGGGTAAGGAGGCCTTTGATCTCTATCAAACCCATGGCTTCCCCGTGGAATTAATTATTGAAGAAGCCACGCGTAATAATTTAGCTGTGGATGAAGAAGAATTTAAAAAGTTGCTCACTGAACATCAAGTGCTTTCGCGCGCGGGTGCGGAGCAAAAGTTTAAAGGTGGTTTGGCCGATCATTCACCGGAGACCATTAAACTTCACACAGCGCATCACTTAATTTTAGCCGCCCTCCAGCAAGTTTTAGGTAAAGAAGTTAAACAGCGTGGTTCTAATATTACGAGTGAGCGTTTGAGAATCGATTTTTCTTTCGCTAGAAAGTTAACTCCTGAAGAATTAGCTGAGGTGGAGAAAATTGTGAATGAAAAGATCAAAGAAAATCTTAAAGTTGAACGTTGTGAGATGCCAAAGGCTGAAGCCGAGCAGTTGGGCGCGGAGATGGAATTCGGCGCTAAATATGGCGACACTGTTTCTGTATATTTAATTGATAGCTTCAGCAAGGAGTTCTGTGGTGGACCGCACGTGAGCGAAACCAGCGAGATTGGAGGCATAAAAATTATGAAGGAGGAGGCTGTCGCTGCCGGAGTGAGGAGAATCAAAGCCTGTTTACAATAGTCTACTAGTCTAAAAATTGACACATGATATAATTTTTATCATGTCATCGTCATCGTTTGGTGTTTTAGATATCAACACAACTAGTGTGGATGGAGCAATAATTGAAGTCTTTCGTGATGCGGTTAATATTTGTCCGAAAATTATTTCTTCGTCCACTAATACACTTGAAATTCCCGACAATCTTGATCCAACGCGCTTTCTTGAGCACACGCTTGAGAATATTAAAAATGCAATGGAAGCTTTAGTTAGGGACCCAAATGGCCCTGGTGTAAAAGGTATGCCAAGCACTTGGGTATGTTTTTTGGCAGCGCCATTTTATGTGTCGCAATCAAGATTAATAAAAACCGAAAAAGAAAAGTCGTTTACTGTTTCTGAAAAAATGATTAAAGATATTGTGGCAGGCGAAATGGCAAAGTTTAAAGGCGCTGGCCACGATATTTTCCCCGGGGTGACTAGTGACGATCACGAGATCATAAATAGTTCAGTAATGGAGATTAAACTTAATGGTTATGATGATCTAAAAAATATTTACCAAAAAAATGTTAATACCCTAGATTTATCACTTTATCTTAGTGCCAGTGCAACCGATATTTTGAAGAGATTTAAAGAAACAATTTCATCTGTGCTGCGAGTTAAAAAAATTAGTTTTTACCCTTTTGCTTTTTCACTTTTTAGCACTTTTCGGGATCTTACTTCTACTATTAACGACAGTACAGTAATCGTAGATATTGATGGTGAGACCACGGAGATTACTTTAGTAGAGCGAGATTCTTTGCTTGAGAATTTTTCATTTCCTGTTGGTACTAATTCATTGGTTCGTAAGGTCGCCACTGAAATGGGGACCGTAAAAGAGGAGGCCTACTCAAGTCTGAAGATGCTTGCTGCGGGTAAGCGTAACATGGCGTTAGTAGACAAGTTGCCCCAAGTAGTTGAGAGGGAACTCTCATTTTGGACTGCAAAGTTTTTTCGATCGATAGACGAATCCCTAGATCACTTTTTACCCACCAATCGGCTTTTGGTTACCGGTAACCCACTTCTTACGCCACTTTATCTTGAGCGCTTACGCCGTCCAGTGGCTGAGAACTTGATAATCGGCGATAAAAATTTTGAAGTTAACTATTTCCAAGACAAAGTGGTAAGTGAGATTTGTGAGTTTGATGTAAGCAAGAAACCCACAACTCGTCTTATGGTAGAAGCGATTTTTTCTGATAAACTTAGTAGACTTAAGAAAATATGATAGACGATATCAAACGACCAAAGCAGAGCCTAAAGGAGATCTTCCCGCCTAAGCGTGTGACCTCGCAAGTCCGAGTGCCTCGCAAGGTGCCTTTGGAGGTTGAGGATGATGATTCTCCTGTGCCGCCACCGCCCAAGATGAGAGAGTCACATTATCAGATTGTGGAGGATGAGCCACGTGGACCAAAGCGCAAACTCTATTTGTGGCTAATAGTGCTTTTAGTTTTAGTTGGCGCTGGGTTTATGCTCTTTGGTTCGTTTGCTAGTGCGGTTGTAACTGTGGTGCCAAAACAAACTTCCCTAAGTCTTAATGAGGTTATTACTGCTTATGCCAAGCCAGGAAGTGAATCAGAACTCCCTTTTCAGATTATGAGTATTGAGGAGTCAGCTAGCAAAATGATCACGGCTAAAGGTGTAGAGAAAGTTGAAAAACGCTCAAGTGGTCAGATAACAATTTATAATAATCATAGCACCAGTCCACAAAAATTAATTTCAAGTACTCGCTTTGAGACACCTGATGGTTTGATCTTCCGTATCCCTACCGCAGTGGCGGTGCCTGGGTATACTAAAAATACTAAAGGCGAAATAACACCAGGTAAGGTAGAAGCTACCGTGGTAGCTGATAAGCCGGGCAGTGATTACAATATCGGCTCAGTAGACTGGACTATTCCGGGCTTTAAAAATGATCCAAAATATAAAACTTTTTACGCTAAATCAAAAACGCCAATGACAGGGGGTGCGTCAGGTGAGATGAGGGTGGCAGATAAAGCTGATGAGGCCAAAACACGCGAGGAGCTCAAACAAGTTCTAACAGAAAAATTAAAGTCTCGTGCTCAGGCCGAAATGCTCTCAGATTTTGTGCTTTACCCTAGTGCTTTAGCCATTCAATTTTCTTCGCTTGATCCAGTGACACCCGGCACAGCGCTTGGTAATGAGATGGTTGAGGTCAAGGAGAGTGCCAAATTGTGGGGTGTAATTTTCAAGCGTCGAGAATTGGAGGACTATTTGATTGAACGTAAAAAAGCAGATTTAAAAGAGGATTATGAAATCGTAAATTTAGCGGAACTCAGATTTAATATGTCAGCAAATGATCTTGCGCGATTAAATTCTACTCCAGAAACTCTGGACTTCTCACTAGTTGGTGAGGCTAATCTCATTGCCATATTTAATCGTCAGGAGTTAGTAACCAAACTGCTCGGCGCGAAAAAGAGTGATTATCAAAAAGTATTTCAAGCTTATCCTGCGATCCAAGAAGCGAGAGCTAACTTCAAACCACCATGGACTGGTCACTTCCCTACTAATCCAGAAAAGATTACAATCGAGACTGTGATCAAGTAAATATTTGACTAAATAGGTATTAATTTGTTAGTATAGCCGAGGCCTTCGTGCCAATGGATAATATTAATAATCAAAGAGTGGAAGAAAAAGACAAAGATAATCTAGTTGAAGGGGTAGTGGTAGAGGCCTTGCCTAACATTCTCTTTCGGGTTAAACTGGCATCTCAGCCTGAGGATAAGGAAATTTTGGCTTATCTGGCGGGTAAAATGAGGATAAATCGAATCCGTGTCCTAGTAGGGGACCGGGTTACTTTGCTTCTTGATCCATATGGCGGCAAAGCCAGAATTGTTAAAAGACTGTAGACAAATTTTATGCATTTAAGATCCGCAATTGAGACAAGATGTGCACGCTGCAAGATCGTTAAACGACGTGGCCATCTTTATGTTATCTGCAAAAATAAACCCCGACATAAACAAAAACAAGCTTAATTTTTATGCGTATATCTGGTATCACACTTCCTGAAAATAAAAGAATTGAGATCGCCCTCACTGCGATCTATGGTGTTGGTCGTAGTTTGGCCAAGAGAGTTTTAGACGAGGCAAAGGTTGAACATGGCAAACGTTCCGCCGAGTTATCAGCAGATGAGGAAAATGCGATTCGTAAAATTCTTGATGGTCTTAAAACCGAAGGTAATTTAAAAAGAGAGATTTCCTCAAATATTAAACGTCTCACTGATATTAAGAGTTATCGTGGGTCACGACATTTAAAAAAGTTACCATCACGTGGTCAACGCACCAAAACCAACTCTCGCACTCGCCGAGGTAATGTGCGTAAGACAATGGGTTCTGGCCGTAAGAAGTTAGATAAGAAATAATATATATAATATGGGTAAAAAACGTGTAGTAGCGGAAGTGGGAGTGGAGGGCACAAAGGCAGGCGATGCCAAGGCTTCACGCGGGCCCAAAAAGAAGTTTGCCATCGGTACTCTCCAAGTGCGCGCTACTTACAACAACACGTTACTCTCTCTTACTGACCCAGAGGGTAATGTGCTTGCTTGGTCATCAAGCGGTGCTTTAGGTTTTAAGGGAGCTAAAAAAGGCACCACTTTCGCCGCAAGTAAAGTTGGTGAAATTATTGCCGAAAAGGCCGAGGCTATCGGTATGAAGGAGGTGGATGTGGTGGTGCGCGGGGTGGGCTCAGGTAGAGAATCTGCTATCCGCGCTTTCGTGGCTCGAGGTATCGGCATTTTAGCACTTAAAGATGCTACACCTGTGCCTTTTAATGGACCAAAAGCTAAAAAGCCTCGTCGCGTTTAAATTTAAATAAGTAATCATGAAAATTGGACCAAAATATAAAATTTGCCGCCGCTTAGGAGATAACGTTTTTCCGCAATGCCAAACTACCAAGTTTGCGATTTCTGGTAGTACTACAAATAAAAAGCCAACAGGTGGCCGTGGTGGCAAGGGTGGAGCTCGCGGTAAAAGCGATTATGGTATCCAATTGATTGAAAAGCAAAAGGCTCGTTATACATACGGAGTAAATGAGAGACAGTTCCGCAATTATGTAGAGAATGCTCGTCATAAAGTTAAAGCAGGTAATCCCGCTCCTGAACTTTATCAACTCCTCGAGCGTCGTCTTGATAACGTAGTGTTCCGCGCAGGTTGGGCAACTTCTCGAGCTTTTGCTCGCCAAGTGGTATCTCACGGTCACATTATGGTAAATGGCAAGCGAGTCACTATCCCTTCAATGAAGCTTTCACTCGGTGATGTGGTAACTATCCGCAAACAGAGTTTGGCCAAGCCAATTTACAGCAATATTGATGAACGGTTGAAGGATTACGTTACGCCGAAGTGGCTTTTGTGGAATGATTCCGACAAGACCTTAACAGTTAAGGCCCTACCACTTTTTGGTGAGCAGGAGGCTAACCTTAACTTTACCGCCATCTTGGAATTTTATAGTCGCGTTTAATATTTAAAAAAATAATTTTAATAATATATTTATGATTAATCACGACATCATTTTGCCATCCAAGCCCCGCATTGTGAGCGAGGACGGAGTACGAGGAGTTTATGAGATTGAGGGACTTTACCCAGGCTACGGCCAGACTTTGGGTAATTCTTTGCGCCGGATTATTCTCTCATCTTTGGTGGGCACGGCTATTACCTCGGTTAAAATTGCTGGTGCTTCCCACGAGTTTTCAACTATTGATGGAATTAAAGAGGACGCGATCACCATTATTTTAAATTTAAAAAAGGTTAAGTTCCGCATGGCTAGCGATGAGCCACAAGTTGCTAAAATTTCTGTAAAAGGTGCCAAAACTATTACCGCTGGTGATATTGATGTTGGTGGCCAAGTGGAGGTGGTAAATAAGGATCAAGTAATTGCGACTTTAACCGAGAAGAGTGCTCATCTTGAAGTTGAAATTCACATAGAGAAGGGACTTGGTTATATGCCAAAAGATATGATCCAGAAGGATAAAAGTGAAATTGGCACAATTTGGTTAGATGCTTCGTTTACCCCAGTTCGACGCGTAAGTTATGAGGTAGAGAACATGCGTGTGGCCGACAGAACTGATTATAATCGTTTGCGTGTGGCTATTGAAACTGATGGTTCGTTAAGCCCTAAAGAGGCGCTTGAAAAATCAATTGAAATAATGATCCACCAGCTCAAAGCGATTGTGGGCTTTAAAGAAGATTTTATTGAAACTCCTGCAAAGGCTGAAAAGTCTAAAGCTGAGGATAAAGAAGACGATGAGCCAGTGAGTCCAGAAAAGGCTAAGAAGGAGGCTGACTTTTTAAAGACTCGCATTGAGGATCTTGGCTTCTCATCTCGTATTCTTAAAGTGATGGAGGAGGAGGGCATCCGCACAGCTGGTGGTTTGGCCCGTAAGCGCGAGGAGGATCTAAGCTCCATGGACGGATTAGGAGACAAGGCCATTGAGGAGATCAAAGCTTTACTCGCTAAGAACGGTATTTCCTTAAAGTCATAAATCTGCTAGGATCTTTGCACCCATGAGACACCATAACAATGTAAGAAAATTAGGCCGAGAGAGTGGCCCCCGCCGGGCTCTTCTACGCTCTTTGGCTGTGGGTCTTATTGCGCATGGCAAAATCACCACCACTGAGGCCCGTGCCAAGGAGTTACGACCATTTGTGGAGAAGCTTGTAACTGTGGCCAAAAAGTCTACCCTCGCAGGCAGGCGTTTACTTGGTTCACGTTTGGGTGGACAAGACGAGGCAGTAAAAACTCTTATGGATAATCTTGGCCCTCGTTATAAAGAGCGTGCTGGTGGTTACACTCGGATCATCAAACTCCCACCTAGCCCTGGTAGTGGTCGCACCGAGTCCATAATTGAGTTTGTTTAATTTTAATATGACTAAAGAATACACAATTGACGCAAACGGGAGAACTTTAGGCCGAGTAGCTAGCGAAGCTGCGGCGCTTCTTCGCGGTAAAAGCGAAGTGACTTTTACCCGACACCTTTTGCCAGGCACAGCCGTTACTATAGTTAATGCGGACAAGTTAAAAATCTTACCGCAGAAAATGGTGGGTAAAAAGTATATCCGCTACACAGGCTTCCCTGGAGGTTTGCGTTCTTTAAATTTGGAGCAGGTGATCGACAAAAAGGGTCACTCCGGTGTTTTGCGTGAGGCTATTTTACGGATGTTGCCAAACAACAAACTGCGCCCTGAGATTATCAAGAAACTGAATTTCAAATAAATTTATGGCAACTACCGCAAAAGCAAGATACATTGAAGCCGTTGGTCGTCGTAAGACTTCCGTGGCTCGCGTGCGCATTACCCCCTCAACCAAAACTGAGGTGGTGATCAACGACCGTAATATCAAGACCTATTTTGTAAGTGAAGAATTACAAAAGATCACTATCAAACCACTTGCTCAATTAAAAGCCGAAGGCGAAACAGAGACTAAGCAAAAATTTAACATCACGGTAAAAGTTAACGGTGGTGGAATTCATTCTCAAGCTGAAGCCATTGCTCATGGTATTGCCAGAGCTCTTGTACTCAACGAACCAGAGGTAAGAGTAACTCTTAAAAAAGCTGGTGCTCTCACTCGCGATTCAAGAATGAAGGAACGTCGCAAGTTCGGTTTGAAGAAAGCTCGCAAAGCTCCACAGTGGTCTAAACGTTAGTAGTTAATTATTCGCAAATAGCGATGCCAACTGAAGACGAAAAAGAAATCTCATTTGAGGAAGTTGAATCCGGTGACGACGGTGACTTCTCTGACGAAGTAAAAGCGAAAAAAAGCGAGAAAAAGTTAAAGGAGAAACTTGCCGTTTGCCAAAAGGAGAAGCTCGAGTATTTGGAGATGTCTCAGCGTTTGAAAGCTGATTATCTCAATCTCAAAAAAACTGAGGAATTAGCTCGAACTGAGGCCATCAAGTTTGCTAAAACTGATCTCTTGCTCGACCTCATTAGCTTGGCCGATAACTTTGAAATGGCATTTGCTAATAAGGTAGCGTGGGAATCGGTATCAGCAAATTGGCGTCAGGGGATTGAATATATTTACTCTAAGCTTGAGGGAGTGTTGAAGCAAAACGGTTTGCAGGTTGAAAATCCAATGGGTGCAGAGTTTGATCCTAATAAGCACACTGCAATTGAGTCAGTGGAAGTTGATTCAAAAAAAGATGACAATAAAATTTTATCTGTAATTGAGAAGGGCTATATTTTAAACGATAAAGTGATCCGACCAGCAAAAGTTAAAGTAGGTTTATATTCATTAAAAAAATAATTTAAATTTAAAAATAATTATGGCAAAAATCCTTGGTATTGATCTTGGTACTACAAATTCTGCAATGGCGTTTGTGGAAGGTGGTGAGCCAAAAATTATTGAAAATACTGAAGGTGTGCGCACCACGCCATCTATTGTGGCGCTCTCAAAGGCCGGTGAACGTTTGGTGGGTTTGCTTGCTAAGCGCCAAGCAATTACTAATCCACACAACACCATCCACGGCGTAAAGCGCATGATGGGTCACAAATTTTCTGACGCGCACGTAAAGCGTGATAAAGAGCTCTCGGCCTACGAGATTAAAGAGTCTGAAGATGGCGGGATCAAGATAAAACTAGGCGATAAGATGCATCGACCTGAAGAAGTTTCAGCGATGATTTTGCAAAAGTTAAAGAAGGATGCCGAGGCAAAGTTGGGTGAAAAAATTGAGGAGGCGGTGATTACCGTGCCGGCCTACTTCGACGACTCACAACGTAAAGCCACGCGCGACGCTGGTGAGATTGCGGGCTTTAAAGTGCGTCGCATTATCAACGAGCCCACTGCCGCGGCTTTGGCCTATGGTTTTAATAAAAAGAAGGATGAAAAGGTGGCCGTGTATGACTTTGGTGGTGGAACATTTGATATCTCAATTCTTGATATTGCTGGTGGTGATGGCGAGCAAAGTATTCAAGTTAAATCAACCGATGGCGACTCGCATATGGGTGGAGAAGATATTGACCAAAAAATTATCAAGTGGATTGCTGACGAATTTAAAAAAGAATCAGGCATTGACGTAACTAAAGACGTGCTCGCCTTACAGCGTTTAAAAGAGGCGGCAGAAAAATCTAAGCACGAACTCTCTACCACACTTGAAACAGAAATTAATATTCCGTTTATCACCTCCGACGCTTCGGGCCCTCGTCACCTTTTACTCAAACTCACACGAGCCAAACTTGAAGATATCGCTCGCGAATATATTGATCAATCAATTGCGATCACTAAGCGCGCAGTAGAAGCTTCTGGTTACCAAATGAGTGAGATTGATGAAGTAATTTTGGTGGGCGGACAAACTCGGATGCCAGCCATTGTGGAAGCAGTTAAACAACTTTTTGGTAAAGAGCCAAATCGCTCTATCAACCCCGATGAGGTGGTGGCGGTGGGTGCGGCGATTCAGGCGGGAATCTTTCAGGGCGATGTTAAGGACGTACTTTTGCTTGATGTGATCCCACTCTCGCTTGGGATTGAAACTATGGGAGGCATTAGCACCAAGCTTATTGATCGCAACACCACGATCCCTTCATCGCGTTCACAAATTTTCTCTACTGCTTCCGATAATCAAACTTCGGTGGAAATTCATATCACTCAAGGTGAGCGTCAAATGGCGGGTGATAACAAGAGTTTGGGACGATTTATTTTGGACGGTATTCCACCATCACCGCGCGGTATGCCGCAAATTGAGGTGACCTTCGACGTGGACTCAAACGGTATTTTGAGCGTAAAGGCTAAAGATAAGGCTAGTGGCAAAGAGCAATCAATTAGGATTGAGGCGCGTTCTGGTCTCACTGATGCCGATATTGAAAAGATGAAAAAAGAGGCAGAACTCCACGCCGAGGATGATAAAAAGAAAAAGGAAGTGGTAGAAGCTCGGAACATTGCTGACCAACTTATTTATACTGCAGAAAAATCTCTCAAGGATTCCGGTGATAAGGTAAGCGCCGAAATTAAAACAGATGTGGAAGCAAAAGTTGCTGATTTGAGGAAAGTTAAAGATGGTCAAGATTTAGGTGCGATTAAAACTGCCACCGAAGCGCTCGGAGCTTCAATGCAAAAAATTGGTGAAGCGATTAATAAAGCCGCTAAAGAAAATCCTCCAGCAGCAGATAAGGGTAGTGAGGGGGGAGAAGGACCAAAAGTGCACGATGTGCCACCGGAAGAAAAAAAGTAGTATAATCTAAAATCGAATGAATCAAAAAGATTATTATGAGGTGCTAGGGCTTGCTCGTGGAGCCTCTAAAGACGACGTACGTAAGGCCTTCCATAAAATGGCCCATAAGTATCATCCCGACAAAAAAGGCGGAGATGAGGCCAAATTTAAGGAGATTAACGAGGCCTACCAGGTGCTCTCAGACGATAAACGCCGGGCGGAATATGATGCCTATGGTCGTACCTTCTCCTCAAACGGTGGCGCGGATCAAGGAGGCTTTAATGCTGGGGGTTTTGACTTTACCGGCTTTGCTAATGGTCAGGATTTTCAGTTTGATTTGGGCGACATCTTCAACGACTTTTTTGGTGGCGCCGGCAAAAGGCAAAAAAATAATCGTGGACGAGACATTTCAGTTGATATCCAAATTTCATTTACTGAATCTATTTTTGGTAGTGAGCGCAAACTTTTAATTAGTAAAGTGGGAGGCTGCGACACTTGTAGTGGCACGGGCGCCAAGCCGGGCACCACGCTTAAAACTTGCGCCCATTGTGGTGGTCAAGGCCAAGTGCATGAGACAAAGAATTCAATTTTTGGTACCTTCTCCACACTTAGGGAATGTTCGCATTGCGCGGGCAGGGGTAAAACTCCCGATAAGCCTTGCGACTCTTGCCGAGGTTTAGGAATTTTAAAAAAGAACGAGGAGATCGGCGTGGGTGTGCCGTCCGGTATTCAAGATGGTGAGATGATAAGGCTCACTGGCAAGGGCGAGGCTGTCTCGCGTGGCGTGCCAGGAGATTTGTATGTAAAGGTGCACGTGGATAAAAGTCCGATGTGGAAGCGTGTGGCCAATGACCTGGTAATGGATTTAAATATTAAATTAACTGATTCAATTTTAGGCGCGGAATATGTGGTGCCGGCGCTTGATGGTGATATTAAAATTAAGGTGCCAGAGGGTGTGGCTCAGGGCGAGTTTTTGCGAGTTAAAGAGCGTGGTGTGCCAGTGAAGGGTGCTAAGCGCGGAGATATTTTGGTGCGCGTGGTAGTTAAAACTCCAACCAAGCTTTCCAAAAAAGCCCGCAAACTTGTGGAAGAACTAAAAGAGGAGGGGGTGTAATAAAATTGCTTTTCTAGTCTTTGTATGTATAATAAAAAAAATGCTAAAAAACGAGTTTACTGCCTCTTTTGGTCCAGATCACCATTTAACTACTGACCTTGTTTCAAAACTCACAGAGAACCCGAAAATTAAAGTATCACTAAGTAAAAACGCTAAACTTGCAGTTGCGGAATCTAGACGAGTTGTGGATAATATGGTCAAGAATCGTCAGGTTGTGTATGGTATTACAACAGGATTTGGGAACTTCAAAAATAAATTTATCGAACCTAGTCAGGTTGAGGAATTACAATTAAACTTGATCCGAAGTCATTCAACTGGTGTAGGCGAATATCTAACCCCAGATCAAGTTAGATCCGCTTTAATTGTTAGGTTAAATTCTCTGGCCCAAGGTTACTCAGGCGTACGTCCTGATTTTTTAAATTTTCTCATTGAAATAATTAATAAGAATGTAATCCCCGTTGTTCCTTCTCAAGGCTCAGTGGGTTCATCTGGCGATCTAGCCCCACTTTCCCACATGGGTTTGGTTTTAATGGGTAGAGGTAAAGCCTGGGATAATGGAAAAATAATTTCAGGTGCTGAGGCACTTAAAAAAGCAAAACTTAAACCGATAGTGTTTGGTGCTAAAGAAGGGTTAGCGTGGAACAACGGAACTGCGGTAATGACTGGAATGGCATGTTTGATAGTTGAAAGAGTAAGAACTTTACTTATAATTGCGGACTTAGCTGCTGCTTTAAGTATTGAAGCGGTTTGCGGTGTCACTGGCTCGCTTGATGAAAGGATTCATAAAATTAGGCCACACCAAGGTCAGATTTTGTCAGCAAAAAATATTTTAAAATTTTTAGCAGGCTCAAAATTGGTAAACTCAATACCAAACAGAGTGCAAGATTCATACTCGCTTAGATGTTCACCACAGGTGCATGGCGCATCAAGAGATGCGATTTCTTACGTTGAAAAGGTTGTAGATGTTGAAATTAACTCAGTAACCGATAATCCAATTATTTTTGCAGATACTAAAGAAGCAATTTCTGGTGGAAACTTTCATGGTGAACCAATTGCTATTGCTATGGATACCCTTGGTATTGCGGTGTCTGAAATAGCCAACATTTCTGAAAGAAGAAATGCAAAGTTAGTGGACGCAAACACAAGTGAGGGGCTCCCGATGTTTTTGATTTCTCCAGAAAAAGCTGGATTAAACAATGGTTTGATGATCTCTCAGTATACTGCCGCCTCTTTGGTTTCAGAAAATAAAGTATTAGCTCACCCGGCCTCAGTTGATTCAATTCCTACATCTGCAAACCAAGAAGATCATGTAAGTATGGGTACTATTGCTACCCGTAAAGCGTGGAAGATTTTAGAAAATGCCGAGAACGTTTTGGCAATAGAATTGATGACTGCTGCTCAAGCTTTAGAATTTAGGGATACTAAAAAACTAGGTAAAATCACTGGGGAGGTATACAGAATGATTAGAAGTAAGGTAAAAAAACTTGATTCAGATAGAGAGCTGACCGATGATATTTACGCGATTAAAAAACTTTTTACTAGATTGTCAACTATAAAATTTTGACAATCCAACCATTCTTGATAAGATTATTAGTAGTGTTCGTCTAGTTCTCTATAATTTATGAAAGGATGGTGTGTTTGTGCAGTCCAATTTAGTTACAAATAGCAAGGATGTTAGAGTGGTAAAGTATGATGTTACAGAAAGACGTCATATCGAACCATTAATTAATTGTTACCGGCAGGTGTTTGCTGATCCACCATGGAATGAGTGGAAGAAGTGTTCTAACCCTGATTGCCCAGATCCAAATGGTTTCTGGGGTAAAAAGGATACCAAACTTCTAAGTTCCTGGAATTTTAGGCATTGCGGGATGCCCCTAGATGACTATTGGCCTCGTGATCAAGTTAGGCAGGATTTAGAGCATGAATTGACTGATATAACTTCCTGCTGGCTTTGTTTTGACGGTGAACAGGTTGTCGGTTTTTGCTGGGGATACCCGATCACTCTTGGTGAACTTGAGGAAAAACTTAAGACCGAAATTGCAATTTCTTCACAGGGTGATAAGCGACAACTTGTCGCTTATCAAGATGAAATGGGTCTCATTGACCGCTATCGAGGATCTGGTCTAGCAAAAACCATGTTCCTGCGTCGCCTCGATGATTTTCTTTCACTTGGATTAAAGACAACCATCGTTAGAACTCGCGAATTACCTAACCCAAGCGTTACATTCTCTTGGTTCGTTGGTAAGCTTGGGTATGAGGTTGTGGCACGTTACGTAGATGGTCGAGTTGTGCTTGCCAGACCCTTGCTTGGTCTAAAGGAGTTGCTTCACTAGACAAAAAATGGGTCCTATTGATAATTAAACAATAGGACCCATTATATTTATATGAATAATATCGAAGGAGTGAAAACTATTAAATCAGAAAACACCGGTAAAAAGGTTGCAATTTTTGCTGGTGTGCACGGAAATGAAGTGTGTGGGGTAAAGGCCTTTGGGGAGGTAGTTCCAAATTTAAAAATTGATCGTGGTGAGGTGCAATTTGTGCTTGGTAATTTGCGGGCGATTGAGAGAAATGTAAGACAAACAGATATGAATTTAAATCGCGTTTTTAGACCCGATGCTGATTTGAGTGACAAAGAGAAAGAGACGTATGAATATAATAGATCACGAGAATTAATGAAAATTTTAGATAAATCGGACTATTTATTAGACATACATTCCTTTTCAAATAAAATTGGAACTCCATTTATAATTTGCGAGCCAAAGTCATTTGATGTGGCAAAAAAATTACCATTCGATTTGGTCTCTAATGGGTGGGACAAACTTGAGCCAGGGGGCACTGATTACTACATGAATAAAATTGGTAAAAATGGTATTTGTGTCGAGTGTGGACAACATTCGGACGATAAATCAGTCGCAAAAGCAAAAGAGTCAGTTTTTTCATTTTTGAAAATCATGGGCATAATTGATGATCCAAAGATTGAAGTTGCTGAACGTGAGCAAAGGAAAGTCGAGGTTAATTATATTTATATTACTAAGAGTGACTTTCGACCAAGTAGAGATTTTTTTGATTTTGAACCAATTAAAAAAGGGGAACTGATCGGTACGGATGGAAATTCTGAAATAAAGGCATTGGTTGATGGGTATATTATTTTTTGTAAAAAATGTGAGGTTGGTGGGAAGGAAGCGTTCTTAATTGGAGTATAGATTCTTAATTTTGACTTTTTTCAATTTATTAGTAGTATTGGGGTAGTGTTGGTATTTGACAAAAGTCCGTTGCTCTTATAAGGGAGGCGAGGTTTGGAATGGCAGAAAAAGGTAGGATAAAGGCTGAGTTGGCATCAGGAATCAAGGATTACTTGCCCAAGGATATGATCCCCAGACAGATAATGTTTGATCGGATCAGGGAGAGTTTTGAGAGATTTGGTTTTGTGCCTCTTGATACTCCGGCATTGGAGAAAATGGAGGTGCTTACAGGCGGTGACCCTGACTTCCGTATGCAGATTTTTCGTGCGGGGGTTAAGGATCTTAGCGAGGAATTAGCTTTACGTTTCGATCTTACGGTACCACTCGCGCGGGTCATCGCTCAATACGGAGGTCAAATTCCACGGCCGTTTAAGCGTTACCAAATGGGTAAGGTCTGGCGTGGAGAAAAATCGCAGGCTGGTAGGTACCGTGAATTTGTTCAGTTCGATGCTGACATAATTGGTTCAGCGCGAACTTCTGCAGATGCGGAAATCATTGCTTTGATGTTTGAAACTTTGAAGCGGTTGGAGGTGGAAAGATTCATCATCAGAGTTAATAATCGTAAAGTCTTAAATGGGTTACCGGACTTCGCTGGTTTTGACCCAAGTCTGCTGGATCAAGTGCTTCGACAAATCGATAAACTTGATGAGTTGGGTTGGGACAACATCTCTGGCCAAATGAACGATGTTGACGGGATTTCTCTTAAAGCCCTCGCTAACCTTAAGAGCTTTTTAGAGCTCCGTGGCGCAAGTCAAGTGGAGACAATTGGTGATCTTCAGCGCATGATGAGTGATTCTGATGTTGCGATGGAGGGGATCAGAGAACTTGGGGAGATTTCAACGAACCTTGAGGCGCTCGGAGTACCTTTTGGGCAATGGGCTATCGATCTTTCAGTGGCAAGAGGACTTGGCTACTACACAGGGCCAGTGTTTGAAACAGTGCTCCTCGATTTACCCTCTATAGGAAGTGTTTTTTCAGGGGGACGATATGATGGTCTTGTTGCGAGGTTCGGAGTAGACAGTGTTCCTGCTACAGGAGCATCTGTTGGGGTAGACAGACTATTCACCGCACTAAAAGAGCTCGGGCGCATAAGGGATCGCAAGAGTTCAGCTGCTGTTTGTGTCCTCAACTTCGATCCAAACGGAGAGGTAGTTTGCAATCAAGTTGCAACAATTCTTCGTGGCGGAGGTGTAAACACCGAGGTTTACCTTGGTCGTGAGATTACGCTTAAGGCACAGCTAGCCTATGCGGTGTCACAAGAGTTCCCTGTATGTATTTTGATTGGCCCCGATGAGCGTAGTCGTGGAGTTGTAAAAGTGAAGAACATGACCTCAAGATCACAAATCGAAGTGTCGATTCAAGATGTGCTTTCATCTGTTCGGGAGATAGTGGAGTCAGTTGCAATTTGAAGTGGTTCCTGCTAGTCTCAAAAGAACCGATGGGTACATAGCTCAAAGGGAGAGCATTGGTCTGTGGAACCAAGGGTTACGGGTTCGAGCCCCGTTGTACCCAATGAGTGGTTGATGTGAAAACATCATCCACTCTTTTTTTATTTGGGGTTTGATTTAAAACTCATTTGTGATAATCTGTAAAGTAGATTGATTTTTTGGTTGTGATTTCAGGTGTTCTCAAGCTGGAGGATGCTATGGATAAAAGTTGTAAGGCAAGAATGTTGGCACAGTTGGAGGAGATACTCTCACCCGCTAATCGTTGGTTTGCTGGCGAGTATTATGGCCGGCCAGCCACAGACAATGAACTCGTGTTTTACTATGTTTTGCATGGTGGCGCAGAGAGCTTCGCTAAGCGAGAGGAGGAGTACAACTTAATGTTCAGAGAGGAGTTGGTAAGCGCGTCTCATTAATAATTGAGAATGACCCACAAGCTCGTTGGTATCTAACAAATATCCCGAGCTTTTTTATTAAATAAATGGCCAAACTGGACTAATTATTTAAATTTGGTAGAGTCAATTTGGTCGTTCTTTTCACTTTTTTGGAGGTCTGCAATGAAGAAGCTTATGTTTTCGGTTGCTTTAGTAAGTGCGTTGCTTACTGGAGCTGATGTTTTTGCAACACCGGTTGAACGGCTTTACAGCAAGAGTCGAGATTATGGTGGGAGGCATTTGCCCGCCCAAGTTGTGTCGGTTGACTTTGAGTTTGGTTTTGAGGTCGAGGCCGATGACACCGATATCAACATTGATCAGCTTCCGATTGAGATTGTCCCCGACCAAGATGACGATCTGGATGATTTTGTCCAGGAAGTTGTACTGGTTATCGATGGCGAAGGAGATTGGGACGTCGTTGAAATCTTGAACCCAATCGATCTCGTAATAAACGACGACAACGTGTTTCAAATTGACGTGCTGGACGGTAATTCTGGTGAATTTGAAACAATTGATTTCCAGCAGTTCACCGTTCCAGAACCAACAATTCTTGCGCTCTTTGCTCCTGCGCTGATCATTGGATTTCTGAAGCGGCGTAGTTAGTATTTTTATTCTTAATCAGATCTCCAATTAAGCCACTTAGACCCGCTCATCTCGAGCGGGTTATTTTTTATTTAGTTGAGTAAACAAAGGGCCGGCACGCGAGAATCGCGTGCCGGCTTTCTAATCGGTGGCCTTGCGACGACCGGCCACCTATTATTTTTTGGTCTCCTTTATTTTTTCTCGTAAAGTGGATGGGGGTGGCTCAGCCTGATCCAACTTTTGCGCTGGGAGTGGAGCGGATTTGTACAAGTACACATCGTCAATAATTGCGTAGACGCAATTCACGCAATCGTAGTAACATTGGTCGTCGTAAATTGGGCAATAATAGTCGCAACCATCTTCGGCGCCGTAGTTCTCGGAGTTGTAACTCACGCCAGAATAGTAGTCATACTCAACTGCGTAGTAAAAATCATCAATATCTTCCGCTGAGAAGCCGGCGTAGTAGCAGCTATCACCCACGTATGTGGTGCCAGTTACACCACTTCCACCATTAGTACAACCCAAGCCGGGCAACGCAATGATGACCCATGCAAAAAAGGCCAGAATTACCAACACCAACAATCGTACGCGCACCATAAACCACCTCCAAAAAGAAATGAGAAGAGCATGTTGGCCACATCGGCCAAATCTAATACAAGATTATAGCATAATCGTTACTACTTTTCACTTGACTTAAGTTTGGCTGGTTGCTAACCTATGAGCAGTACCTTGGAAGTTACAAAATCTTTGACTTAGGTCCCCGGGCGTAAAGCTTCGGGGGTTGGGCCTAGGTTGCCGCAAGGCGAGATGGTTTTTGCGTAAGTAAAAACCCGGTGTCCTCCGTTATCATAGGATAATTGATGTCTGGCGAAAGTCATGAGTCAATGAGGGTGGCAATTAAACTAGGAGTCAAAGGCTCTTCGTCCCTCAATGCAAGTTTCTTGTATTAAGAGACGAGGAGTTTTTTTGTGCGTATTTTCAAGTTTGGTCTTTGTGATAGTAGAAAGGAAATTGGGATGAGTAATTTGAGAGAGTTTTTGTCGGCAAACAATGCCCGCTCATTTGCGTGGAATGGAGCAATGATTTCTATTTTACCTGAGCCGAAATTGGCCCTAACTTCTGAAAAACATGTTGAATTTGTTGATCAGTTGATAAGTAAACTTGAAACACTAACCTCTGGAAGTTTTGGTCGGGAGCTTGAAAATCATACTCAAGATGGTGTCAGGTGCCATGTTGAGAATGTTGAATCCCTTGCATTTCTCCATGACGATGACGAAGTGTTTGGTTTTGCTTCATCAAAACTTTTTCCTGATCACGGCGTGTTTTATCTGCATGGTGTTGCCATGGCGGAAAATTCCAAATGGAAGGGTGGTGGCAGAGCGCTTATGCGTACTTTGATGAACATCTCAAAGTTGAACCGGATCGCCTTTACATCTCAAAATCCGATTATGTACTCCCTGCTTAGAAAGCTCTGTGAAAGAGTCTATCCAGACCCAAAAGAACACCATGTGCCAGCGTCACTTCACGAACTCGGTCATGAGTTAATCAAGGGGCGTCCGGGCGAGTTTGATTGTTCTACCTTCATCGCCACAGACATTTATGGTCGTTGCTTGTACGATTCAATCCCAAAAGCAAAGGATACGATGGCCAATGATTGGTTCGCCAGGTCTCTCAATATCATGAATGGTAATAGTAGAAACGCCTTTCTATTTATCGGAGACAGACATTAGAAGTTTAAACACATGGGGATTCTTGATGCTAACATTAAGAATCCCCATTTATATAAAATGAAAATAATACTAAATATAGGAACCCACGGAAACGAAAAGATAGGTTTAAGAGTGGCCAAGGAAATTAATAAGTTAAACATTCCAAGTAAAACCCTTGAGATCCAAGTGGCAAACCCAAAGGCTTTAGAATTAGGAAAGCGGTTTGTTGAAAGTGATTTAAATCGGTCATTTCCGGGTAAAAAAAATGGTACATATGAAGAAAGATTAGCGCTTAAGTTATCAAAGAAGATAAAATCAGCCGATATTGTTATCGATATCCACTCCACAACCAGTAGCCTTAGAGATGCCATTATTGTCACTAAACTCGACAAAAAAACTTTAAGTTACGTTAAGGCAATTGAGCCTAAGTATGTTTTGATTATGGGGGTAACAAAAAATATCGCTTTAATCTCTCAAGCCAAAATTGGCCTTGCGTTTGAGTATGGTAAAGATAATGATGCTCAGGCAATTAATAAAACAGTTACTGGGGTTAAAAGAATATTAAATCAAGCGGGCATAATAACCGGCAAAGGCTCGACCAAAAATTCTGTTATAAATTATTTTAGAGTTACAAAAAGTTTAAAGAAGATAAAAGGATATAAATTACTTAAATCAATTAAAAACTATAGGATGGTTCAAGCAGGCGAACCTTATGCGACAAACGGCAAGGAATATTTAATTACGAAAGAGGACTTCTACCCCATTTTGTTCGGCGAAAAAAATTACAAAGACATTTACGGTTTTATTGGCAAAAGGGTTTGAGATGAATTAGTAGACTTATTTTAATTTGCACTTGGAATGGGAATGAGTTAACATATATATGTGATGCAAAAGATGATAAACGCTAGTGTGCGTAGTCACAGCCCATTAAACGAATTATTAATTTTGGAGCATTCAGTGGCTCCAATAGACGGTTTTTAACACCCCCAGTTTAGCACCCTCCGCTATTCTGGGGATTTTTTTTAATCAAAATAACGCGAAAATGAAAAATTTACTATACGTTTTAGTCGCAGTTGCTGTTGCCGTGTCTGCCAATTCAGTGAGTGCCATTTGGGCCAAGCAGGAGAGCAAGTTCTCAATTTGGTTACTATTTGTAATATTAATCTCCCCGCTCGTTTTTATCACTTACGGGTTAGTAACTGCAAAAATTGGGATCGCGTTGGCCTCAAGTGTTATTGATTCACTTATGATCATTGGATCCATCGCTGTCGGACTATTTATATTTCATGAGAAAAACCAAATAATTGGTCTCCAATATCTCGGGATGGGATTTGCTGTGTTGGGAGTTTTATTAATTATCTTTTCTCCGTATCTCACAGCCACAGAATGAGCCCAAAAGCCCTCCCACAATTCTTAGACGAAATCGATTTTTCTGCTGTTAATAAAACTGCAAATAATTTTGCAGATCATATTGAGACTAACTTTGATAAGATTGCTGATATTTTATTAGAGTACGAGAGCTATGAGGTGGTTAAGGATGAGTATGATAGGACGATGGATCTACTACGAAGTTTACCTGAGAATAAGGATTATTTTGTTAGAAGAATAAATGAGGTGGCGGCCTTTTTGCCTCGGAATCAACCACTTTATGCTTTCTCTTGCTTTGTGGTTGTGCCCTCACTAATGGCCAAGAGTGTTCATTTCAGAATACCGCAAAGCATGAAGGGCTTCTTCCCTCGGTTACTTGAGGTTCTTGATATTGATAAATTTTTCCCAAATATTGTTGTTTCAAAAAAGGAGAGGCTTGATTTTTTGCAGGAGCGCACGGCACTTTTGGTTGACCCTGCCACTAAAGAGGCGGTGCCTCAAACCGATGCCGTAATTTTTACTGGCACAACTTTACATGCTGAAAAACTCCGTAATATTTTTGATTTAAGAACTTTATTTATTTCAAATGGATCAGGGCATAATCCTATTGTTGTATCAAAAAATGCTAAAGTTTCTGATGCCGTTGAGGCCGCGCTTAAACTCCAGCTATATAACCAAGGGCAAGACTGTGCCGCACCAAATTCAATTTTAGTTCATGCAGATGTTCATAACAGTTTTCTCAAATTGCTCAAAAAGAAGTTAAAGAGAATTAAAATTGGACCCTACCGTAATCATAGGTGCAAAGTTGGCCCAATTAGTGAACCAGAAGATTTAAAGAGAATCGAAGTGCTCCTCGTGGATCACCTTAAGTGGCTTGATGAAAGTACTAGGGGAGTGATACGCACTGCTGAGGCAATAGTGGAGCCAACGATAATTTGCAAAGATCTAAAAGACGGGGGAAATTTTACTGAAGTGTTTGCCCCCATTTTTTTTATTCAGAAATACGAACAAGATGCTGATTTAAAACTATATTTTGAAGATAAGCATTATTCAAAAAATGCAATGTACGTTACTTTGTATGGTGAAAGTGAATATATAATGCGACTTATCGGGAGAGAAATTGGAGGAAAAATTTTACACTTTAATGATACATATCTGCACAATAACCATCTTCATTTTAAAGGGGTAGAGAGGGGGACTCAACCATATGGTGGTTATGGTTATGGAGCTTCAAGTATTGCTATTGGTGGTGTGGTGACCGCTAAACCAACTTGCCCGCAACGTGATATTTATGAGCAATTAGTAAAACCAATAATTGAAGTTGGTTTGGTAGAGGAAAAGAAGAAGTCGTTATTAAAAATGACAGAAGTGACAACAAAGAATGTGTCTAAGTTAATGGGGTTAAAGCTAAATGGTCATATTGAGAGTAATGGCACAATGACAGCAAAGAGTTATTTAGATTTTAACGGCACTAAGATTGGCGATAAAAGATATGTGGAGCTTGATCCAAGACAAATATTTAGTTTACAGGATTATCAAAACGCCGAAGCGATTTCAAGATTAGAAATTGAAGATCAGGAGCAGGTTAAGCAGTTAAGAGAATTCTTAGTCAAAAACAAGGATCCTGACTTAGATGAATTTACCGCCCATCTTTATTCAATTTCTAAACAAGCTGATTTGTCTGAAGAAAAAAATAAAGAGAGGCAGCTACGTTTTTTCCGAAATATATACAAACTTTTGTTTGGAAAGGAGAATGGACCAAGGTTAGCTCACTTTTTGCTTGATGCAGACAGAGACAAGATTTGCGAATTACTCAATGTCTAGATATTATATAAGTAATGGATAAAAGATCTAGCCGAGTAAAATTGATTGGAGGCCTAATTATTATTACCGGCGCAATTGCCGTTGTCGCGATTTCGTTTGTTCTTTACGAACATACTGTAAATTTATTAACAACAAACCTGAGACAAAGAATTGAGGGTATTGCGAGGACAGCTGCGCCGTTTTTCTCTCCATCTGATATTAAGGCGTTAACAACTGAATCTGATTGGCAAAAACCTGAGTGGCATAGGGTTACGAATCAGCTTTTGGCTGTTGAGAAGAGTAACGAGGATATACTCTTTGCTTATATTTTTAGAAAGCGACCAAGTGACAGTACATTAATGGAGTTTGTTGCTGATTCCCACTCTGTAAATCCTTATGCAAATACAGACACTGACCCGTCTAACGATGTTGATGCGAACAAAGATGGATTAATCGAGCCAGACGGCCCCGATTATTTACAGTGGCCTGGTCAAGATTATGAGGATCCACCTGAGGGAACGTTTAGATCATATGAAGTGGGGCCTACAACAAGTAATGAACTATATGAGGATTCTTTTGGGCGCGTGATAACGGGATATGCCCCAATAAAAGAGAACGGGGAGACGATCGCAGTTCTCGCCTTCGATATGAAGGCGGACGATTTCTTTAGTATCACTCAACAAACTCTTTATCCATTCGCTGTATTTATCTCAGTTCTTATTCTAATAATTTTAGTGCTCTTTTATTTAATCATCAGATTATGGAGCAGGCGGCTAAAGGTTGAAACAAGTCAGAGGGAACAAATTGAGAAGCTCTTAAAGGAGTTGGGTAAGTCGAATGATAAGTTATGGGTGGCGAATGAGAAGTTGAAGGATTTGGATAAGCAGAAAACGGAGTTTGTGTCGATTGCGTCGCATCAGCTTAGGAGTCCACTCACGGCGATTAAGGGTTACTCGTCTATGGTGCTTGAGGGATCGTTTGGTGAGATTAGCGACAAGGTGCGCGAGGCGGTGGATAGAGTGTTCCAATCTAGTCAGCGGTTGGTACTGGTGATTGAGGACTTTTTAAACATTAGCAGGATTGAGCTCGGCACGATGAAGTATGAGTGGAGCGACTTCGATCTCCGGGAGGTGGTGGAGACGGTGGTGCGCGAGACACGTCACACGGTGGAGAAAAATGGTCTCAAACTATTCTTCGAGTATGACACTAATTTAAAATATGTGGTGCATGGTGATTTAGGTAAAATCTCACAAGTGGTGAGTAATATGCTCGACAATGCGATGAAGTACACCAAGCAAGGCTCGATTAAGGTGATGTTAGAGAAAAAAGTAGGCAAAGTACGTTTTGCTGTTAAAGACACTGGCATCGGCATAGGCGAGGAGACGATGCCAAAATTATTTGAAAAGTTCTCACGTGCTTCTGACGCTGGCAAAACTAATATCGCTGGCACGGGCCTCGGACTCTATGTGGCCAAGGAGATTGTGACAGCGCACAAAGGCAAAATCTGGGCCGAGAGCGAGGGCGTGGGCAAAGGCAGCACATTTATTGTGGAAATTTAATGAAAAAGTTAATTTTAATCATTGTGGTTGTGGTAGCCCTTTT
The DNA here is from genome assembly GCA_964648765.1 of uncultured Candidatus Saccharibacteria bacterium. Taxonomy (GTDB): domain Bacteria; phylum Patescibacteriota; class Minisyncoccia; order Phycocordibacterales; family JACOZG01; genus JBBTTN01. The sequence continues at coordinate 61,313 of CAZYLF010000003.1, read as the reverse complement.
TGTGGCGTGGGAGTATCAAGCTGGTGGTCCACCACTTGGCTTGAGAGAAAGGGATGAAGTAATTTTAGTAACATACAAAAATGATAAGTATGGGTTTAGTCTAAAGCATCCAGGCGATTGGGTAGTAAAGGAAGTAATAGATGATGCAGATTTACGCCTCACTAGACCGACGTTTAAGGCCGAAACTCTTCATTTTTTAAAAACTAGAATGAATAGTGTAAGTAGTAGCCTTGGTACTTTAAGAATTTTTAATGTGGGGTTAGAGAGCTTGATTAATGATTTTGACAAGCAGGATTCAAACGATAACTTAACTAAAATCAGGGAGTTTAAAAATAATAATATTTCAATCAGTGAGTACTCACAATATGGTGATTCTAGTCCAAACAGTGGCACTAAATTATATTTTTTTGAACATAATAATAATTCATACTTGGCTACGTTTTATATTTATGCAGACGCGGAAGTGCTGTATTCACTTGAATTTACAAATTAGTTAAGTGATAATTATTTATAGATAACCACTTGGCAATGATTTGCTAAGTTTAAGTTCTTTTCATGTTTGGAGGTTTCCATGTTACGTGTATTATTTTGTTTGGTAGCTGTCTTGTTTTGTTCTCAAACTACGTCTGGTCAGAATAATAATCTGGCCTACCACTTTTCTTCGCCAGTCAAGCCGGTCTCAAATTATGAAGATGAGGGGCCATTTCTTTCTATCTACAATGGCAAGTATCACGTAGGTTCGGACTTCAATATTATTGGTGACCCGCGTGATGATTATGACAAAACATTTTTTGCTGTTGCCAATGGAGTAGTTGATGAGGTAAGGATTATCCCCGGCAGGCATAGTTGGGGTACGAGGGTTCAGATAAAACATACCACACTAGATAATCGAGTTTATTACTCAAGATCAGCGCATTTAAAATCGGTTTCATCAAAGATTGTTGAGGGCGCGAAGGTTTTTGAGGGTCAACTCATTGGCACAATTGGTGATGCTGGTGGCTACTATAGTCCGCATCTTCATTTTGAAATTGCGACTGATCCAAATCTAGATGCGTATCCTCAAGCTTATGCTACATCACCACTAAAACCTGGCGACATTAAGAACTACCGCAACCCATCTTTGTTTATTGATGATCGAGGTGGGGGAGGTCAACAATCTGTGCCACTTACTCGAGGTGTCTGGAAGACGTTTAAGCCACTCGATTCGTCGTCGATGTTGAATGCTTACGTGATATACAACGGCAACTATTACACTTTTGCTTCGGCGAGCAGCACCGCAAACAAGCTGATCGATGCATCAGCAAAGTATCGTTGGCAGGGTGATACGCTGTGGAAAAGTTTAACTCAAGCTGAAGTCTTTTGGTGGGGTGATGTGCAGTACCAGGTAAAAGCACTAAAGGCTGGAGTGACGCTTTACTTGGTTATTCCTGGTTACGGTTTTCAAAAGGAGCGAGCGGTTACGGATATGCTTTGGTTTGTGTCCAAAAATTCTCGCTTTACTTCATGTGATCCTGAGAGTGTCTCATCAATTAGTTTTGGCGATGAGCAAGATGATTGGCTTGATTTGCGCACAATGCAGTGTAGCTACCGCCAGTCTAATGGGCAGGTAGTAACTGCCATCATCTACCACGCCACGAACATTGCGCACCCTCTTTTCCGCTACATTAATTATGATCTTGGTGGTGGTGAGTACTCCTACTACTATTGGCCAGAGATCACCCCAAACCAAATGGATCCTTGAGCGCATACGCTCTCCAAACAAAATTACCAAGTTTGTGCGACCGCACAAACTTGGTAATTTTTTTATTTCATTTACTTCATAAAGCCGCCGACTTGGATATCCCAGAGTTTTTTGTAGAGACCGTTTTCTTGTTTAATTAATTCATCATGAGTGCCTGTGGTGGCCACTTGGCCGTTTTGAACCACTACAATCCTGTCCATTTTCATAATTGTGGAGAGGCGATGGGCGATTACGATCACTGTTTTACCTTCCATTAATTTTGCAAGCGCATCTTGGATCAAGCTTTCAGATTCAGAATCTAAACTTGAGGTAGCCTCATCAAGCACCAAAATTGGCGCATTTTTTAAAATTGCACGAGCAATAGCCACCCTCTGACGCTCGCCACCCGAGAGCTTAACACCACGCTCACCCACGTAAGTGCCAAAGCCTTCAGGCAATTGGCTAATAAACTCAAAGCAGTGCGCTTGCTTGGCAGCTTCAATTACTTCATCATCTGTGGCTTCTGGTCGGCCGTAGCGAATATTCTCCATCAATGTGCGATGAAAGAGGACTGGCTCCTGAGGCACCATGGCGATGTTTTGGCGCAAACTATCTTGTGTGGCATCGGCAATATTTTGCTCATCAACTAAAATCTCACCATCAATTACATCGTAAAAACGGAAGAGGAGTTTAGTGATGGTGGTTTTGCCTGCACCCGATGGGCCCACCAAAGCGATTTTTTCTTTAGCGTTTACGGCGAGATTAAAGTTTTCTAAAATTTTCCGAGTTTGTTTAAAGTTAAAACCCACATTATTAAACGTGATTTTACCCGCGTTCACTTTAAGTGCAATTGCCAGCGGCTTATCCTTAACCTCATGGGGCAAATCCAAAATCTCCACCATCTCGGTGGCGTCAGCAAAGGCCTCATACATTTGGCGGATAATATGCCCAAAGTTCCACAAGCGATCGGTGGCGCTAATTAAGTAAGCTTGGATCAAGGCGAAGTCACCAATTGTGATTAATCCCTGTGACCAAAGTTTAATACTCATATAGATGAGCACAAACTCAATGCCGATCATCAGCACTCCTTGGATAGCATTTACCATTTCGTCCAAGCGCCAACTCTTAAGACGGAGTGCCCTCAGGCCGTCAGAGACTTTACCAAGTGTGCCACGCTCGATTAATTTGCCGGTAAAAGTTTTAACCGTGATGCTGTTTGAGATTGAGTCGGAGAGCACGGCCGTGTTCTCAGAATCCTTTTCAGCTAGCGCAATGTTCCACTTTAGCTTCCATGTGGCGATTAAATATTGGATCGTCATAAGCACAACCACCCAAATGAAGAAGGCGAGCCCGAGCCAAGTGTTCCGGATAAAAAGCACAATTAAAATTCCAACCAAAGACACAAAGAGTGGCAAGAGGTCATAAGTGAGACGATCCATAAACATCTCATAAGCCCGCGCTAAACGATTTATTTTACGTACCAAGGAGCCAGCAAAATTATTAACAAAAAAGGTATAGGAGTGACCGAGTAAATAACCAAACGAGCTTTGATTAAGGTCGTTCATTATGCTCGCTTGGAGATAAATGTTTGCCAATTGCCCAACGCGTCTGAGGGCCCAAGATGCAAAATAAATACCAGTGATGGTAAAGAGCACAACTAAGAGAGCCTCGGTGGACTCTGGGCTTGGAGTGGCGCTGGCAATAAGATCAAAAAGTCGCTTGTAAAATATTGGCGTAATAATGTGTAGCGACGAGATGATCAGCATTAAAAAGAGTGACAGAAAAGCCGACCACTTATAATGGAGAGTATGCTTATAAAAAACTTTAAGCACTGGTAAAACGCTCAGTTTGCGACTTTTCTTAATTTGTTCCATATTAACTTTTTTTCTTATCTAATTTTTCTAACCGTAAAAATTTAAATCCACAATAAACGATGATGGCGATGATCACGAAGTCTACGAGCACGCTAATCATGTCGCCGTACATAATTTTAGCAGAGCCAATGGCGAAGTAGGCATTTTTAAGATCGCCAGCTAAACCGAGGAGTAAGCCGAGGAGGGGATTAATAATGTCGTTGATAAAAGCAGTGACGAGTTTGGATACTGCCCCACCTAAAATAAAGCCTACCGCGAGGCCCACCACTCCCTGCTCTCTAATAAATTCCACAAATCCTCTCATAAAAAATAATATATCATAAAACACATACCGCACCAAATCGTCAACATTTGACTTTATGTGTATTTGACAGAAAGTAGGAAACGTGTATAATGTGGTTTGGAAATTGAGGGCTAACTAGGTCGTGTGGTCTAGGTTTAGCTTTTAGAATTTTGACAGGAGAATCGAGATGACACTTACTTCGATGCGGGGTATGCATCCGGAAGTTGTCCGCGAGTACATGAAGTTTGACGTTGTGGTGAGTTGGCGCGATATTTTGGGCGCAAACACTCGTTATGTTAACGAGTACCATGGTGACATGCTCGATGCTCTTCACGCGATCTTCCCGTACGACGACGACTTTCCGGTTTTGGGTGGTGTGGCGGCGATCGATTACCGCAACAACCAGCAGCATCTTGCTGGATTTATTGACTGGTTGTTTGAGGCAGCTGATCTGGGGCTGATCAACCACTACGAGCTTCTTACGTTGGTTAAGGAGCTCCGCAGTGCGTTCGCGTAGTGAAGACCACAAACACAAACGGCAGATGATCCAAGGATCACTGCCGTTTTTTCATTGACTTTTTTATATAAATATGTAGTTTAAAGGTAGAGAGAAAAGAGTACTTTTACAGGAGGATAGTCATGAATAATCAAGTTATGGTGGACAAAGCCCAGGGCTGTTTAATGGGGGTTAATCTCGGTGACGCCATGGGTATGTCGGTAGAAACACTAACCCACGAGCAAATTCTGGCCGCTACCGGTGGAGTTGGGATCCGTGGTTTTGTTGATTCACTCAGTAAACGTGATTGGCTCAAGGAACTTAAGGCGGGTGACGCCACTGATGATTGGCAACTTACCAGAGCGGTGGCCAACTCGTTGATCCGTTGTGGTGGCCAATTTAATCTCATTGATTGTGCTGAAGAGCATGTGCGAGAACTCCGACAAAGCACTTTTGGCTGGGGTAAAACCACTCAACTGGCGATTGAGGCTATCGGGCGTGGTGAGCGAGTGCCAGGACGTGACGCGCTACCTCCCGCCGAACCAGGTAAAGGTTGCGGTAATGGCGTGGTGATGAAGGTGGCGCCGCTCGCGCTGATGCCGTTTGATCCTAGCCCCAATGAGTTTAATCGAGGGCTATGGCGAGACGTCAAAGCCCTGGGCTCACTCACTCATCCAGACATTAGAGCCAGTGTCGCCGCCTACGCAGTGGCACTGACTAATCGGTTAACTGCCATCTTTTCGTTAACTCAAAAGAGTCTCTCCACTCGCCTCAACATGCTCTCGGTGGTGATTAGGTTAGTTAGCCAGGTGGAGGAGGATGAGGGCATAACCACCGAACTAGTGTCGAGGAGGTTGAGAAAATTGTCGCAATCAATTTACTCAGCTCAAGATTTACGAAAAGCGGTTGGTTGTGGCTTTCATGCCATCGATACCGCCGCCTTCGCTATTGGGACGTTCTTCCGACATCCCACAGACTTTAGAGCTGGGGTTTTGGAGGCGGTGAATGCCGGTGGTGACACCGACACCAATGCCTCAGTGGTGGGAGGATTGATTGGCGCCAATGTTGGCATCCAAGGGATACCCGAGGAGTGGATCGACTTCAGACCACATTTCCGCGAGGCTCTGGAACTAGGTGAGAAGTTGTGCGTTCAGTAAGAATTACAACCAAGCCGCGACGGTCCCCGTCGCGGCTTTAATTTTGTAATTTATTTTGCTTTAGTTAAAACTTAAGAATTTCCTTTTCGCTTGAGTAGATCGGTGTACCTTGATTCGTACCCAACCAAGACGCTTAGTGGTACATCATCTGGCCAGTTAAATACGTTGAGTCCGTGGGAATCTGGCACGGTCACCCAGCCACGTCGAGCATACATGCCCTCTGCCTTGTCGCCGGGCATAATGGCGTCCACCAGAATACCGGGCTTTTTCTTTTGCTTCAGAAAATCCTCAACTTGCTCGAGAATTTTCGAAGCATGACCCTCACCTTTGTGCTCAAAGTCTACAAATAGATCAGTGACTTGATACAGAGGTAGCGGGCGTGAGAAATAGTCCAACTCAGCGGCGCCAACTTTTTCTCCATCTATCACTAGGTCAAAACGGTGCTGTGGCACTTCGCCCTCAGCAATTGATTCGCCGGGCGTGGAGTAATTTATTTCTGGCTTTTCAGCTGACATATAACCACTAATTTAAAAATCTACATCCAAGCGCCGAGGATCAAACCGAAGATGGCGAAGGTGACGAGTTGGCCGCCGGCGTTGATGAAGAACATCTTCCAAGCCACATTTTTAGGCTTGCCACTCCAGAGGGCCGCTTGAGCGTCGGTGGTGAGGATGAAGCCAAACCAAGTGCAGATGGCGATGCCGATAGCTGAATAAGAAGGATCAGACCAATAAGCAATGTGCACCGCGAGCACTCCGGCTGTGATGAGCGAGATAATAAATTGGGCCAAGTACATCATCCACATACCTTTCTTCATCACTTGCTTCTGCTCTTCACTCATATTTTCCACGCCCATAATCTTCATCCATGCTTTGCCAAAAAGTGGTCCATACCAAATGGATCCAATCACCAAAGCCGCCACCCCACACACCAACACCGCCAAATAATTAATTTCCATATTGTTTTATTTAAAACCTACTAATGAGGGTATTATAGCAAGAAATAAAAAAAGAGACCCGAGTGTGGGTCTCTTAAGATTTTGCCGATCATCCGAAACGCTACTCTGATTCGATCTCGTCACACACATGTTCGATAAAAAACATATTGAGATACTCCTTAAGCTCGCTTGGAGTAGACCCAACTTTGGCCGCTAATTTGGTTAGTCGTTCTCCTCCATCGATGATTGTAGAGGCTGTGCTTACAAGATGGTGATCGGCAGTGGTTGGATACTCTTTTTCCTTATTTACTTTGTCCCATGCCACCTCATCGATTTCATCAAGTTTTTTAAGCAGTTCCTCATATCGCTCTCGTGTCATTTCTAACTCCTTCGGATATTGTTATAGAGCTACTTACATTTCGCTCTTGCTATCTGCGATCACTATATCACCTTTTGATAAGAAGTCAATGTCAAGGGGAACCCTTACCAAAAACAAATTAAATATTAGGCGCGGTCGCTTTTTACTTTTAATAATACAATTAATCCAAGCGCAATAAATAACGTCACGGCCAGCGTGGCAAATCTATATCTATCACTGCCAATTGACACAAAGCTGGTGACCACGAGACCCCACACAATCGGCCCCACAAAAGACGACGCCCGCTCCACTAATCCAAAATAGGCAAAGGCAAGATTGTGCCCTTGCGGCGGCGCGAGATACGACATCACCGATCGAGACACGGCCCAGTTGGAACCAAACCACAATCCCATAATAGTTGTGGCAACAATCAAGAGCGTAAAGTTATTTATAAATCCAATAAACGGAAGAATAAAAATCCACCCGGCTGTGATAAATACGAGTGTCCTTTTGTGACCAAAGCGATCGGCAATAACTCCAGAAATTAATCCACCAATTGCGGAGGTAAAAATAATTCCTAAGAGAATGTAAGTTTTTACCGTGTCTGAAACAGCCCACACTTGCTCAAGAAAAAGCGGAAAGTTGTTGGACGCTGTGAGGACAGCATCATTAAATAAAAAGTACGCCAACATAAAGAGCGCCACGCCGGGGAATAAAAAGAGCTTTTTTGTTTCTGCTAGCATCCCCTTAAGCTCAGATTTAAATTTGAAGGTCACCTTTTCCTTTTTAGGTTCTTTAAACCATATGAGCATTGGGAGCGCGAGAATGGTAAAGGCGATAACCGCCGGTAGCAAAGTCTCGGCGCGAGCTGCCGAACCAAACCAACTAAACGTTCCGTTTGAAAATGGCAAAACGATGAGTAAGCCGGTAAATTGCCCCAGGTAGTTTGCTGCAATTCCTAGGCCTGAGATCTTGCCTATTTTTTCTGGCTTTGAGATGTCATTAATAAGTGGTGTATAAAAAGTGAATGTTAAAAGGTATGAGTAGAGTCCAAGGGTGAAGAAGATTAATGCCGGGATGTCTTTATTAAGAATTGCCGACAGCGCGCAGGCGCCATAAAGCAAGGAGGTGGCAAAGGTGGTGTATCTTAAGCCCGTGATTCGCCTGAAGTATTTGTCGAGCAAAAAGCCCGTAACTGGCACGGTGAGGAGTAGCAACAATGCCGCCACGGTAAAAGTGAGGTTAAAGTAGATGTCTGCTAGCCCTCTATCTACCACGATCCATTGAGCAAAATATAAAAAGAAGACGATTGAAACAAGCGAGTTTGCAAAATCGTAAAGGGTCCATAAAAAGACATTTTTCTTGGTATCCATGGGCGTGATCGCTATAACGGCATTCTACAACTCTTTTTAACCTTTTGATAGATTCAAAAGTCGGGGACATGCTTGCCATAAGTGCAAAGGTGTGTAATATACAGATTAGGAGAAGGTAGAATTTAATGAAAGGAGGTCGAGATGCCGAAGTTCATTGTGAGTGTGGATTTGGATGGGGATGAGGGTCTTTATTACGATCGTGAGTTGGAGCTTGAATTTGTGCCACCAATCGGGGCAAATCTAAATTTGTATGTAGGTCAGACAACTGAGATAATTCGTGTCACAGGGTTCCAGTACTTTGAGCACAACAAAGGCATAGTGCTCTACTGCCAAATGGAGGAGGACATACTCCAGGGTGAGAGGTATAAGCTCAGAGACGATCTCGCTCAACGATTTAAGTCTGACGAAAAGTGGGTGCTAGGGACATATTAGAACGCATGTGAAGTTCCCCTTAAGCCGCGTTGGTAATCACCAGCGCGACTTTTTTTAAAAGAAAAGTATCTCGTTCTACAATAAACTTTCCGCCATAGTTGTCTGCCTGGCTATTCATTAATTCAATAGCTTCATCAATTGGCACCCAAATTGCTTCTTCAAAACCATTATCCAATTCGTGTTGTGTAAAGGTTGCCTTCTTTCTTTCGCCAATCGCTTTTGCTAAATAACAATACGATGTTTGGACTAGGGAAAATTGTGCCCTATATTCAACAATTGAGCCCAACTCTTTCATCACCTCCACATCTGTACCAATTTCTTCTAAACATTCTCTGCGAAAAGCTTCCACACTATCTTCACCCTCCTCAATTCCTCCACCGGGGAGTTTGTAATAACCGTGAGCCGTTACAGGCAAAATTGCCACATTATTATTTTCATCAAACACAACACCTCTCGCGGCAAATCTAGTCTTCAAACCCGCCGCAACTTCATCTGTAATATTATCTGGATTTAGTTTAAGAATTAGTTGCATTATATCGTTCTACTCTATCATCTTCACTCTCGCCATTTCAATCTCTGTACAATCGGCTCATAGATTGGTAGATTATTAGGGTCTTTGCCGGCTCGTCTAATGGTAGGACACCGCCCTTTGGAGGCGGGTATTGGGGTTCGAGTCCCTGGCCGGCAGTAAATGAATCCGCAGCAGCAAAAGGTCCACGAAGCGCTCTCGTTTATTATTCCAATCTTGGATAAATTAAACTTGCGTTGGTGCATCACGGGCGGATTTGCTTGTTATGTGTATGGCGTACCTCGCAAGCTAACAGACATCGATATTGATATCGAGACTTCAAAAGATGATCCTGTCTTTGCGGAATTCTTAAAACTCGTTGAGTTGAGAATCACAAGTCCGCTTGAACATTTTGTAGATCAAAATTATGATAACTACAATGTGGAAATTACCGTCGGGGGAATAGTTATAGACATCTGCCCGATGGCTGAGATGAATATCCTCGACAAAGAAACAAATAAGTACGTGAATTTTTATAAAAATGGTTTCCCTGATATTGAGGTAGTGGAATTTTTAGGATTCAAACTTCCGCTCCTTTCCAAAGAACTTATTATCAAAAATAAAGAGATGTTGGTGGGGCGAGAACACATAGACCAGCCCGACATCGCCGGTTTAAAAGCACTAAACGCTAAATGAATTATGAACCCAAAAGTTTTTGATAAATTAAAACTGATTGCTAAAGAGAGGCAGACCAAGGAAGATCCGTCTCACGATTTTGAACATATAAGTCGAGTGTTAAATATGGCGATTAAAATCGGTGAGAGTGTGGGTGCGGATCTTGAGGTGGTTATCCCAGCTGCGCTCTTCCACGACACGGTAGTTTACCGTAAAGATTCACCACAAAGTAAAAACGAAACTGATGAGAGTGCTGATGTGGCCACACAAATTTTGGAGGGGATTAGCGAATACCCAAAGCATAAAATTAAAGATGTAGTAACTTGCATTAAACAATGCTCATTTTCAAAAGCGATAATGCCAGAACTTTTGGAGTCCAAAGTTCTCCAGGATGCTGATTTGTTGGAGTCCACCGGTGCCATTTCAATTATCAGAACCTTTTCTTCTGGCGGTCAGATGAACAGAGGTTTTTACAATCCTGACAATCCGCTTAATGAGGCCGCGGAATTAAATTCCGCATCTGGCGTGGCTTTGTTTTACAAACGACTTTTGGTTGCAGAAAAGCGTATGCATACAAAACTTGCCAAAAAGATTGCCAAACGCAGAACCAAATTCTTACATACTTTTCTTAAAGAACTTAAACTTGAACTAACTGAGGCTGATATAATAAAATCATGAATTCCAAACTCTCTTTACAAATTTAATTTTTTATGCTTGGATCATAACAGAGGTTTGGGGCCTAAAAAGCTCTAAATTAAAGGTTTTTGACAATCAATAATTCAAAAAAGAAAGGAGAAGGATGGTAAAATGGAGGCTAAAACACTCATTGCGTTTTCGGAAAAAAGTCTAAATGGCGCTAGTCTAGCTGGGATCAAAACCACCCGTCTTAGTATTAATGGGACGGTGTGCAAGGCGATCCCAATGGAAGATCTTGGTGAAGTTTGCGGCATTCTTGGTGTTACCGAGCGGCAAATTTCAAAAGTTAAGACGAACTACCGGGGCGTATATTTGGCCAGATTCAGTAATAATGGCAATGTGGATGTCAAACGGAAGTCCAAGAAAAGTCCTAATGACACCTTGAAGCGCAAATACATGGAACTTTGCGGCTACAACCGCAAGGCTGAGCGTTTACGTACTCTCAAGCACGAGACATCAAGACTGCGGTCGGCCGTTGAAAAATCCCAAGAACAACTTGTTACTCTTTTGCGTAAAATGGAAGAAAAACAGCAACAGCTTACAGCTGTTTCTGGCACTGATGATGCCGCGCTCGCAAGATTCGGTGATGAATTTAATGGTCTACTTAAGCATCCCGATATTGAGAGGATTGAGGTTAGTGGAAAGAACATTTTGGTCTACACAGGACCGATAACTATTAGATACAATCGAGTTGATTATGAAATTGGAAAATTCAAGATCACAATCAATACACTTGGCGAACGGGGTGGGGTGAGGATGATAAATCGAACAAATTCCGCTAGTGATGGATATGGGAGCAGAAATCACCATCCACACGTTAATCATGAAGGTAAACCTTGTCTCGGTAATATTCAGGAAGTTATTCCCCATATGATTGCTGAGCACAAGTACCCCGCTGTAATAATGGTCTGCATTCAGTACCTTAAGAGTTATGAGAAATCGAGTTTCTATGGACCATATTCAGAAATTAGTAATTGGCCAGTTTCTGAAAAGAAAATCTCTAAACGAAAGGAGAAAAAAGAATGAGGTCATCAAGTCAAAACCATGGAATGTTACTTGAGGAGGAACCAGTCAAACCGTTGTTCCCTCACGAGGCAGAACCGCAAATCCAATCGATGGTCGAAGTCGTAACCCCAACCATTCTCTTGTCACTTGAGGCGTATACCGATACGCACTACATCATGGAGGCCGCAGGTAACGATGAGGTGGGTTGGCTCGGTACGGTTAATAAATTGGATGACGGCCATTATCTCATCGAAAAGGTATTCCTTTTTGATCAGCAAGTGAGTGGCACTCATTGTGAGTTTGATCAAGCAAGTATTGGCAAGTTCTACACTGATATGTTGCAAAGGGATACAGCAAACAAAAAAATTCTTAATTCCCTACTTTTCTGGGGACATTTGCATCCTGGGGACATGACTGAACCTTCAGGTCAGGATGATGACCAGATGGAGCTATTTGCTCACAATCCATTTTTTATCCGTGGTATTTTTACTCGAGAAGGAAAATGTGTTTTCGATTTTTTTGATTACACAAAAAATGTAAAAATCACCGATTGTCCTTGGCAAATGCATCTCGGAGATGACAAACGGCGCAAAGCGATTGCCAAAGAGATTAAGGACAAGGTCAAAGCTGGCTCATTCTATGAGAAGGGAGGAAAAAATGCCGCGCGGAAAAACCGTAAAAAGTGAACCTGACTATTGGCGCCAGCTCGACATCTTTTCTCCGTCAAACTTCAAGAAACCAATCACGGTGATCGGCGTCGGTGCAACCGGCTCCTACATCGTTTGGCTCTTGGCCAAGATGGGGTGTAAAGACATCACAGTCTATGACTTTGATGAGGTAGAGAATCATAATCTGCCAAATCAGGTCTTTGGCCTTGGAGATGTCGGAAAAAAGAAAGTCGAAGCCTTGGCCGAAGCAGTTGAAGCCGGCACTGGCATCAAGATCAAAACGGTCTCTAAGAAGTTTACCAAGGGATCGCTTAAGGGAATTGTTTTCGTACTTACCGACACAATGGAAAGTAGGAAGACAATTTGGGAATCCTCAATTCGCTTGCAACTAAAAGTTGACCTGATGATTGAGACACGAATGGAAGCTGAAGGGGGGAGAATCTACGCTATCAAGCCAGCGATGCCGCAACAGATTGCAGCTTATGAAAAAACCCTGTATTCTGATGCCGAAGCGGAAGAAAGTGCCTGTACGAGAAGGGCAATTGCACCAACCGTAGCCACTTTGGCTGGTATGGCAGTGTTTACAATGATCAACTTTGTGAACAACAAAAAGTTTGCAAATGAGGCGATTGTTTCTTTGTCACCCTTGATGGTTCTTAGTAAAAGTTACTGAACCTCAGATTCTGAAAGGAGAATCAAATGAGCAATAGGATAAAGGAATTTATGGAAGAGCCGGTTGAAAGTTTGCCTGATGTGCGCATTATTCAGAAAGATGCAATTGTTAGTATCGGAAAAATTCCTGGAGAGATCAAGGAGGTTCCGATAACAAAAAAGATCAGCATTCGTGAACTTTTCACAAAAGTCGGAATTAAGAATATCGACAAATGTGAACTTCAGCGTAATGGGCAAGAGGCCAGTCTAGATGACTTTGTTGAGTCTGGTGACACAATTCTTGCTATTGCCAAGATTCGGGGGAATTAGCTCTTTGTTTTGATTGTTATGTTACTACAGCAGGAACCACTACGTTCCTGCTGTTTTTTTAAACTAAAATCTTATCGATCTCGTTGATTGCAGTTTTTAATCTGGTGGCTAGGTCGCCGGTGATATGGTATTTGACAATTGGAGGTAATAATGCTATAGTCGAAGTTGATAAAAAGGCCAAATGTTGGCCTGGTGTGGACCTTAATTTGGGAGGATTTGGAATGTCGAACACTCGTAATTCTGGATCAAGTGCTATTTTAACTGCTGTCGCCCTTATGGCCGCGTGTGTTGTTGCTCTATTTCTCTGGTTCAGCGGCGCAGAAGATCGCGCCAAGAACGCCACCGCGCGAGCCCTGGTAAGTCACACCGCAGACATCTTGGAGACCAAGCGAGATGGTGCAGGTTACGACCATGCTGCTGGTGACGCGATTGCTGACATTGATCCGTGGGGCACAAAGATCAAGGTTCTTTACCCCGTATCCGCTGTAAAGGAAAATTTTACTGTCAGGAGTGCCGGCAAAGATTGTCAATTTGGGAGCAATGATGATCTCATTGCCTACAGAAAGGTCAACAATTTTGCTGGCATTGGCGCAGGGATCCGCGATAACGCGGGTAAGGTTACTGGCAACATTGTTGAAGGTGCATTCACTGGTGCGGCCAACGGCGCAGTAAAAGCAACAGGTATCATCAAGGATGCGTTTAAGGGTGAGAAGAAAAAGGAAGAAGTGAAGACAGGGGATTGAGACGCAAATCTTAATCACCGTCACACAATCGCCATGCACCATGCGGTGCGTGGCGATTTTAATTTAAATACAGACTTTGGACCTAGTTGTAAAGAGTGAGGTAATCAGGTAGGATCTAAATAGGAACGATCAGATCTCTAACATAGGAGCAAAGAGTGAAGAAAATCAGTGTCCCCGCCCTGCCGCTAGCGGCCAATGTGTGCGATCAGTTACTGAGGGAAGTTTATCGAGATCCCTTTATGAGTGTAGCCCACGTCCTGATGAATCCCGGTGCTTTTTCCCTCCTCCATCAGCACGAGCGGATGGTCGAGGTTTATGCCATCACTCGGGGTTGTGGCAATTTGGTGATCGGTAGTCAGTCCTACCAGGTGCAGGCCGGTTCTGTGATCTCTATCCCCGCCAAGACGCCGCATCAGTTTTTTAACACCGGTGCCACCAGCTTGGAGCATTTGGTGTTGGCCCTACCACCGTTTGACCCTACCGATGTGCAAGTGTTGGGTGAGCAAAGTCACTGGCGACCAGTGAGCGAGCCACATCTCCTCCCAGCCGTCGTTGAGTGCTTTGACGGCGCCAAGATCATCCCCTACGACTTCCCCAGCCTCAATTTGAGTTTGGCCTTCGGTTGGGTGATCAATGATCCAGCCCGGCACAAAAAACCGCATTATCACCAGCGGACCACAGAGTTTGTGTATGTGGTGGAGGGTTCGGGCGTGATCGAGGTTGATGGAGAGATCGGACAGGCGATGGCTGGTGATTGGGTGGAGATTAGCACTGGCTCACCTCACGCAATCCGCAACAACAACGATCAGTACTTGGTGGCGCTCTGCTTGTGTTCACCAAGCTTCAGTATGGATGACGTTCATTATCATTAGTAGATGTCACTTGATGAGTTAAACGCAGACCACCCCGAGATGCTTTATGTATCTCGGGGTGTTTTTTAATTATTTCGTAAGTTGTTAATTATGTTAAGATAAATAAAAATGGGCAGAGCAACTAATTCAGTAAAAAAAGTAACGATAATTGTCGTTACGGCTTACGTTTTTATTTCAGAATTTTATTGGCTGATCAAAGTGTTGCCTCATCTGCTGGGAGCAGATGGTCTCGCGCTTATGACTCCGTTCATTTTTAGAGGAACATTGTTTGCGGCTTTAGTCTTATCGCTTGTCGGTCGGCTTGCTGAACATTTTGAACTATATATGCATTCAGGCACAGTTGCTGATGATCTAAAGTTCCACTTTCTTCGCCACGCTCTCGAATTTATTTTACTTATTTATATTGTTATTAAAATCCTAGTTGTAATTCTAAATTAATATGGAATTCCCGGCCACATAACCGGTGGTCCAGCAGAGTTGGAGACTGAAGCCGCCGCTGGGGCGGTTGATGTTTAAGAGGTCGCCGACAAGGTGGAGATTGGGGATGAGGCGGGAGCTCATAGTTTTAAAGTTAACTTCATCTAGCTTCACGCCGCCGGAGGTCACAATGGCCTTATCTTCTCCGAGCAAACCACTCACGCGGATGGGGAGAGCTTTAAGAGTTTTAACCACCTCAAGTCGAGACTCACGCCCGAGCGTGTGACCGAAGGCGTTGCCGTTAACTTGCGCCATCTCGAGCACGCCGCTCACCAGCGCAGGCATAATAAATTCAGCTAAACTATTTTTTAACATTTTGGCACTGTGCTCGGTGTGGATCTTTTGCAACATATCATCCACTGTCTCGTGACTAAGTTTAGGGAAGAGGTCGAGAGAAATTATCACTTCGCCATATTTAAGTAGCTCGCCAACCTCGGAGCTTAGGTTTAGGATCGTAGGGCCACTGACGCCAAAATGAGTGAAGAGGATTTTACCTACCTTCGGCTTAGTTTGCTTAACACCATTTTGATACAAAGTAATTTTAATATCTTTGAGCGTGACGCCTTGCAACTTTTTGACCCACTCATCGCGCGACTTAATAGGCACAAGTGAGGCGGTGGGATTGATGATGGTGTGACCGAGCGTGGCCAGCCAAGCGAAGCCTTCGCCAGTGGAGCCCGTCTCGGGGTGCGACTTGCCACCAGTGGCTAAGATAAAGTTTTTAGCCCTTATCACCTTTTTATTTTTTAAAATTGCGCCAGTTACTAAACCATTTTTTTGCTCTAGCCCAATCACTTCAGCTTTTGAAATTATTTCAACTTTATTTTGTTTAAGATAATCCACCAACACTTGCCACACGCTCTCGGCCTTGTTGGAGAGAGGGAAGATGCGCAACTCATTCTCCACCCAAGTCTGCATCCCGCGACTCCAGAAAAAGTTTAAAGTCTCGTCTACACTCCATTGTGAGAAGGTGGAGAAAAGATATTTACCCGCCTCGCCAAACTTCTCCAGCAGTTTGCGGTCGTCGTGTTCGCCATTGGTCACATTGCAACGCCCACCACCGGTGATTAAGAGCTTTTTACCCAAGCCCTCATTCTTCTCAAGCAACACAACCCGCGCGCCACGTTCCGCCGCGCGCGCGGCCGCCATCATGCCCGCTGGCCCACCGCCAATCACGGCCACATCCCACACTATTTCCTCTATTTTCCCACCCTCATTTTTCATAACTTTATCCTAGCATAACTCGCCGAAGAGGTGAGGAGGTTGTAGAATCAGATTGATGAAGCCATTCCACCCAGATTTTAAACCGGACTTAACGCCCAAGGAGATGCTTGAGCTCGGCGTGTTTGGTGGGCTATATTTTGGCGATAAGCCTGCTGAGTATCCTAAGAGTTGGTGGCGCAAGGCTAAACTCTCGCCGGATGGTAAGCGGCATAAAGAATTAAATTATTTTGGCGTTAATGCGAGCCAATCGCTGGCCGTGTGGCAGAAGAAGGGTTGGATCAATGAGGTGGATCCGCGGGGGTGGTTTGAGTGGTATTGCCGTTATTATCTCGGCCGACGTTTGCCAAAAGAGGATGAGAGACAAATTAAACGCTGGCAAAACATGCGCCGCCACCTGGCCCAAATTGCCCACAACTGCCGTCCGGGCGACACTCTGTGTCGCCCGGTGCAACGCCAAGCCCTCCTCCACTGGGCCTACGATAGCCGGAGGATTTAGACCCGATCTCTCCTCGCAAAATCATTGGACAATTCCCATCTTAGGTATATAGTTTGGGCGTAATTTGGGTTTAATTCTAGTCCTAGTCGGTCAGCAGCCTAGAGAAGTATCGAAGTATCTAGAGGGGTAGAGAGATTTTATTTTGTATCCCCGACAGTGGCCCAAATTAATCTACTCACAGTATAATTCTAGTTATGAATAGACTGGATAGCGAAATACTAACTATCGATACAGCAATCTGTAAAAATATCGATAAATTCCACGCCTCAGAAAGAGGTCTTTTGTCGCAGAATATCCTGTCTCAGCTTAGGAACTTCGTCGAGCATATTGCCTTAAAAGAAGAAGCTAACGGACAAGATATAGAGATTACGTCTGATGGTTTAATAAACGCTCCAAATAGATTGCAGCCAAAAGGGTCTTTGGGATATCTGAGAAGGTTTCATAATTTTTTGCAGGGTGTCGCGTCGCACTACACACAGAGCGAAGAAAACTCGGAACGTCTAATGTTGAAATATTATGAGTATTTAATCAGGATTAAATCTCGTCTCAAGAATACCTATGGCTTAGACGTTTTAAGTAATATCGATAAGTTCCCGATAAACACTGACCTTGCCTTGCAGGAATACTACGAAAAGATAGTTGAGAGAATCGAACACCCAACAAAAGCAAGAAAGGTAAGCCCCTATAGAGATCGGTACTATATCCAAAAAATCAAACCACTTTTTGTTAAGCACGAAATATACTACGAAGTCACTTTTACAATAGCGAGTGCACAAATCAGTAAGTTTGATAGAGTCATCGCTTTTACCAAGCTAGATATTTCCGATAATTACGCGGTTAAGCTTTCTGTAATACACGACGATATTGAGGTTTTGGGCAAAAAGATGCCTATTCACATCATTGATAAATGGGAGGTTTCCATTCGACCCTGCGAACTTAACAACTTTGCTCGCATTTTGGGCGAGAATATAGATGTTCAGTCAAAGAGTGCGGAATACAAAAATTTGATGAGTTTTTTGACAGAGACTAGCCTAAGTCTCGTCGAAATTATTGATCTCCCAGATGATTACTATGATGGCGCAAAAAATCGTATTGCTCAGGGTGTACAGGTAGTACATTTTTTGAATGTTTTAGAGAAAGCCAAAGCCTTGGTCAGGGGTAATGAAGTTGGCACTAACGTAGTTAGATATTTACTGCGCTCTTTAAATAATAGAATTATAAAGCTGCAGCGCAGCTATTATGGCGGATACAAGCTTCGAGAAGATTTGAATCTTAATCTTGGATGTAAGCCATTCGATACGATGCCTTTCAACTCCTCACTGAAAGGGCACAATCCCAAGATCTCAGATGTTTTTGAGTGTATTAGTGCGGCAGATCGAGAACATGAACTTTTTGCGAGATTGATAAAGGACAACACAGAGAGTAAGGGAAAACTATATACACCTATAGAAGGCTTATCCAAGACAAAGGAAGAGGCTGAAAATCTGATCGCCACCTACAACAGAAAGCTCTACTACAAGCACATACATCGCAAGCTAGAAACCTTCAAAGATTTTATTTATATAAACGGGTATGAAAAAGATACTTTAGACATCATTAAAAAACTTAAAGAGTTATCATCGAATGGTATAAACAACTACTCGAATTCCGTAGACTCGTGGCTGAAGTTATCTGCATATCAAATTGACTGCGAAGATAAGGAGAGAATCCTAAGACAGATGTTTGCAGATTCCGAGGTGGCATTAATATATGGTGCGGCGGGTACAGGAAAATCAACATTGATAAAGCACATATCAAACTTTTTCAATGATAATCAAAAACTTTACTTAGCCAATACCAATCCTGCTATCGATAACTTGAAGAGAAAGGTAAACGCACCCAATAGCACGTTTCAAACGATTGCTAAGTTCCTGTCTCATCGAAATACTGAAACAGAGTTTGATCTTCTTATTATTGATGAGTGCAGCACAGTTAGTAATACAGACATGATTGGTGTTTTGAACAAGGCAAAGTTCAAATCCTTAATATTAGTTGGTGACGTATTCCAGATAGAATCAATAATATTCGGAAACTGGTTTAATGTTGCGCGATATTTTGTACCCAAGACTGCTGTATCCGAACTGACAGTTCCTTATCGGACTACTAATAAAGAACTGATTGAATTTTGGAACAGGGTTAGAAATCTTGAAGACAATATTCTTGAAAGCATGACGAGAAATGGCTATACCACCGTTTTAAACGAGTCCATTTTTGAGTCCCCAGAGGACGATGAAATAATTCTCTGTTTAAATTACGACGGCCTGTACGGCATAAACAATCTGAATAAGTTTCTTCAAGGCAGCAACGAAAATGCCCTTGTGCATTGGGGTATACAAACTTACAAGATTGGTGATCCCGTCCTCTTTAACGAAACAGATAGGTTTGCGCCAATAATCTATAACAATCTAAAAGGCCGGATTATCGGTATAGATAAATCTGAGAATCAGATCCAATTTGATGTTGAGATAGATAAGGCAATAAATGAATTGCAGGCATCGGGCTACGATTTTGAATTGGTCGGAAGTACAAAAAGTGGAAATTCGATTGCCAGGTTTTTGGTTAGCAAACAAGGAGACACGGATGAAGATGACGAGCTGTTAGATTCAGTAGTACCATTCCAAGTGGCCTACGCTGTGTCGATTCATAAAGCTCAAGGCCTAGAATACGGTTCAGTAAAAGTCGTAATCACGAATGAATCCGAAGAAATGATCACTCATAACATTTTTTACACAGCCATAACTAGAGCGAAGGAGAAGCTAAAAATATATTGGACGCCCGAAGCGGAGAAGAAAGTCTTGGCTGGTTTTCAAAAACTCGACGGCGCAGAAGATGTGAGACTTTTGTCTTCAAAGCTTAGCTTACAATAGGCAGTTCCCTTGGTCATTGAATTATATCTATACGTTTGTTGTTGAGTGCTATTTTGCTATGCAAGCAGGTCAGCAAATCCCGCTTCTCAAATATTGACCCTTCGGTCAGTAAATACTTCGCGAGGCGCTCGGACATATCTGATATCCTCAAAACCCGCGTGGGGAGAAGGCGGGAAGTTGGATATGGTGTTAGAATTATTGGGTGAATGAACCAGCGCAGTACGTAGAACTCATCAAACCGTTTTGGGCGCCGCCGTCGTGGCTCTTTGGCTCGGTGTGGACCGTTTTGTACGCGATCATTTTTGTTTCTTTCGGTACAGTTTTTTATAAAGCGTTCACCAGGCAGATTCCCTGGATAGTAGCATTGCCCTTCGCGCTCAATCTCGTTTTCAACCTCGCTTTCACGCCGATCCAGTTCGGGCTCAAAAATAATCTTCTGGCCTCAATAGACATTTTGCTTGTGCTCGGCACGCTCATCTGGGCGCTCTATGCTATCTGGCACACTGCGCCCGCGCTCCGCTCCGTGACCTATGCCAACATCCCGTATCTCCTTTGGGTTACCTTTGCCACCGTGTTGCAATTAACCATAACTTTTTTAAATAGATAATGATTGCTAGATAATGCTAGAATGGAGGGTATGAAAGGTTACGTGGCGGATATTGAGAAGTTGACGGTAGAAAATGAAAATTTTCGGAAGGTTTTATATACTGATAAAAATAGTCAGCTGGTGCTGATGTCACTTTTGGCTGGCGAGGATATTGGTGAGGAGGTGCACGATGATGTGGATCAATTTCTGCGAGTAGAGAGAGGCGAGGGCCAAGCGGTCTTGAGCGGCGTCTCACATGATCTCACCGACGGCAGTGTGATTCTGGTGCCAGCGGGCACCAAGCACAATGTGATCAATACTGGTGGCGAGCCGATGAAGCTCTACACGCTCTACATGCCACCGCATCATAAGGACGGCGTGGTGCATAAAACTAAGGCCGAAGCCGTGGCCGACACCACAGACGAATTTGATGGGAGAACTACGGAGTGATTTAGAATCATGAAAATAAAAAAGAGGCGAGTGCTAAATGCGCTCGCCTCGTTCGTTTACTTATTTTCAAAACCTCAGAGGGTGTTTTGTTTTGCTACTGGTCTGGAATAACGATTGTGGCTTCTATTTCATACACTGTTGCTGATCTGTAGCCGGGTTTGTGTACCCGCCTTTCTTTAATTGTTTTGTAATCTAGTACTGCCAGCTCGCCACTAATCAAAGAACGTTCAAAGCGACTTCGTCGGTCAATGTCACTGAAGCTGGTGCCATCTAGATATTTCAGCATGGACAACCCAATTACACAGAGCACAAAAAACATCAAACCGTAGAACTGTATCTCAGACATTTGTCTTCTCCTGTGTTTAAGATCTATCTTTATCCGTACTCTTAACAACTTAGATTGTAGCATAATCACATAAATTGTCAATGTTTAATAAAGTGTAGTATTGACAATATAATAAGTAGGTTATAGACTATAGGTGATGAAAAAAGAAAATGTTCACCCGGAGCTTAAATTTGCCGTTTTGGCGGCTGATGCTATTTGCTTTAAAATCCAAGGCAAAAGTCTATTAACTTTACTTGGCAAGGTTAAGGCCAATCCACATTACCCAAATACTTGGGCGGCAATTGGCGGTTTGGTTAAAAAAGAGGAGACGGCTGAGGAGGCGGTGGAGCGCTTGCTTAAAGAGAAAGCCGGACTTAATAATTTATATAACGAGCAGCTCTATACTTTTAGTGCTATCAACCGTGACCCGCGCGGGCGCGTGGTGGCGGTGGCCTATCTGTGCATTGCCAGAGATAATAAATTAAATGACGAAACAAAAGTTGAAACTCGCTGGTGCGACGTAGAGACTTTGCCTAAGCTCGCTTATGATCACAATGAGATGATTAAGCTTGCACTCGAGCGTCTGCGTTCCAAATTTGGTTACACCAACATCGCGCAATATTTTTTATCAAATGAGTTCACTCTTTCAGATTTGCAAAGTGTGTATGAGACGGTGCTAGGGCGGGGGATGGACAAACGCAATTTTCGTAAAAAGATTTTAGCCTCAGGGATTTTAAAGAACACTAAAAAGCATCGTAAAGAGGGCGTGATGCGACCGGCGACGCTTTACACGTTTGCTAAACAAAGTTTAGAGATAGTTAATTTATTATAAAAGTCATAATAGTGTTTATTTGACACTAAGTAAGTATTTGTGTTGTAACTAAGTGTAGCATTGACACTAATTAAACATAGGAATATAGTGTAGGAAGTACACTAGTTCCTTAACAATTTAACAAAGGAGAAAGCGATGCTAAACAATGTGATGTTGCGGACAGACTCATACAAGGGATCTCATTGGGCACAGTACCCGCCCGGCACAACCAAGGTATATTCATACCTTGAAGCCAGGGCTGGGGGCGAATACAAGGAGACTGTGTTTTTTGGACTCCAGTATTACCTCAAGAAGTACTTAGTTGGCCAAGTTGTAACCAGAGAAAAAATTGAGCAAGCTGCCAGTTTTTTTGCGAAGCACCTTGGTGACAGTACTCTCTTTAATCGTGAAGGTTGGGAACATATTCTCAATGTGCACGGTGGATGTTTGCCGGTGGTTATCAAGGCGGTGGCTGAAGGTACTGTGGTGCCCGAGTCTAACGTGTTGCTCACGATTGAGAACACTGACCCAAAATGTTTTTGGCTGGTGAACTATCTTGAGACGATGTTGGTGCAGGTGTGGTACGGTATTACCACTGCCACAATCTCGCGAGAGATGAAGAGAATCATCAAAGCCGCGCTCAAGCGTTCAGGTACAGATACTGAAGAAAACTTACTCTTCAAACTCCATGATTTTGGATATCGAGGAGTAAGTTCACCAGAATCGGCGGCCATCGGTGCAGCTAGCCACTTGGTGAACTTCCGAGGTACTGACACCATTGCAGGCTGCGAACTCCTGATGGAGTATTATAATTCTGACATGCCCGGATTCAGTATCCCGGCGGCTGAACACTCCACGATAACTTCGTGGGGAGAGAGCCGTGAGGTAGATGCATTTCTGAACATGTTGCAGAGTTATCCAAAGGGTCCGGTAGCATTTCCGATTGATTCTTGGGATGCCTGGCTAGCAATTTCAGATCTACTTGGTCTGAAGTTGAGGGAGAATATTTTGTCGCGTGATGGAGTGACCATCGCAAGACCTGACTCCGGTGAGCCAATTAAGATTCTTCCTGAACTTTTTGCGTTGACTGACAAAGCCTTTGGCTTTACGGTCAATAAAAAAGGTTACAAGGTTTTCCCGCAAAAAGTTCGGTTCATCCAAGGCGATGGGATCTCCCGTAATACTGTTGGTCCAATCCTTGATGCGGTGATGGACGCTGGCTGGTCGGCCGATGTCCTAGCCTTTGGATCGGGTGGTGGCTTACTCCAGGATTGCAATCGCGACACTCAGCGTTTTGCAATGAAGTGTTCATATGTGGAGGTGGATGGCGTGGCGCGGGATGTTTACAAACGTCCGGCCACTGACCCCACCAAAAACAGTAAGCGCGGTCGCTTGATGCTCGTTAAGGATGAGCATGGCTATCGCACTTTGCCGGATGGCACTCCGGGTTACACCGACTTGCTCGTTCCGGTATTTAAGGACGGGGAGCTCTTGGTGGACCACAAGTTGGAAGACATTCGTGAGCGTGCCAAGCTCTGAAAATTGTGTAAAGTATATGGGCCTCACTGCAAGTATTGAGTGAGGCCCATCTTTTTTAGGAGACAAACAATGCCAGATGTTTTAGGTAGACGCTTCGCGATTGGTGGTGATGAGGCTTGGGCCGCGGTGCACTCTGAGCTATTTGCAGCTTGGGTAGCATCGCTTGATGAAAAGTTAACGTTCACTTATGTGTATGTGCAGTCGGTGGATTGGCGGAAGGGTGAAGGTTGGACCCGACATGCGATTTTTATCAAATTCAAAGTTGATATCACCGACCAAAATGGCAAAAAGTTACCCGGAGTAGTAATGCTCCGCGGCAAATCAATTGGCGTTTTGGTAGTCCTCAAGTGCGAGGGTAAAGAGTACGCACTCTTGGTGAGTCAGAATCGTCCGGCGGTAGGTAAAGAAATTCTTGAGATGGTGGCCGGGATGTTTGATCAGGAGGTTGACCCAAAGGTAGTGGCGGCCAAAGAAGTTTTGGAAGAAACGGGTTTAACCGTTCCTCCAGACTTGTTTGAACGCCTCACGCGCGAGGGCGGCGCCTACTCCTCGCCAGGCTTGCTTGACGAGGAGATTGAATTATGGTATACAGAAGTCGAAGTTTCTCAGCAAAAACTGGAGGAACTTAAATTGTGGCATGGCGGTGAGGGTGAAATGGAACACATCAATCTTAGGATTGTGCCGTTACACGAACTCTCTAACCATACGTGTGATCTGAAAACTCTTCTGGCCAATGCGCTATATGCGCAAAAGAAAGGGAGGTCGATGTGAACATTGAAATTGAAAAACTGCATAGAAGTGGGGTTAAGGTGTACGTGGTGGCCACAGGCGGCGGGAGTAATATCCAGCACCTACTGGCAATCGTGCCAGGCGCCTCAAACACCATTTTGGAGAGTCGCTTTGTGTACAGCCGCCCGTCTCTGGACGACTTTTTGGGTGAAAAGATCGACAAGTCCGCTTCAGAGGAAACGGCAGTTAAGATGGCCAATCGCGCGTTTGAAAACGGCGTGCGGCTGGTGAAAATGGAAGGTGGCGATATCAGCAAGGTGGTGGGTCTTGCACTCACTGCGGCTATCGCCACTGACCGTAAGCTCAAGGGTGAGCATCGAGTGCATATCGCACTCCGATCTCCAGATGAGCTCCGACAACTTTCAGTTGTATTCAAGAAGAATGCCGATGGTTGGTCGGCCTCAAGTCGAGAGACTGAAATCGTTGAGTCGGGCCACTTGGCACTCAACATGTTGCTTGGTTACGTCGGGCTCGAACAGAGCACGGTGTATGCGGGCACCATGGTGAGTGATGATTTTGTGAAGCGTTCACCGCGCACTGATGAAGTTCTGCTTAAGCCGCGAATCACCAAGTTGGAAACGAAACCATCGTTTCCTCGTTTGGTTGAGTTTGATGGAAAAGTGAGTGCGGGTGAGACATTATCACCCGACAAACATTTACTCTTCCCCGGTTCATTTGATCCTCCCCATCCTGGTCATAGGTTGATTGCGGCCGTTGCGGAGAGGAAGACTGGTAAACAAGTGGTCTACGCTATCAATGCGGGCCATCCAGACAAAGGCCTTCTTGAGGAAAAAGTTATCAGTGAACGCGTAGAAAAGTTTGCTTGGAATGCGTCGGTCCTGGTGACGTCCGGACAGAAACTTTATCTCGAGAAGGCTAAAGCTTACCCAGGATTTGGCATTGTGATGAGCGCAGAAACTCTCATATACATGCTTGATCCCAGGTACTACGAAGGTGGTAAGGTAAACGAAATGCTGGACACCTTCGCCAGCTTGGGGACACGGTTTTATGTGGCGGGACGAGAGATGAAGGGGGTGAAGATAACCCTCGACCAAGTTCTCTCAAGTGTTCCGGAAAAGTATCATGAACTGTTCATTGATCTCCACGTAATGCCGGCTCCAATGTCGTCTACAGAAATACGCACTGCGTGTGCGTAGGTTCAATTTGTTCTTTCAGCCGCCAGACACCATACGGTGCATGGCGGCTTTTTTATATATACTATAAATAATGATATGCAAAGTAATCTTACATATTGACGGGGATGCGTTTTTTGTGGGCGTGGAGGTGGCTAAGGACCCGCGTCTTAAGGGTAAGCCGGTGGTAACGGGTGAGGAGCGGGGCATTGCCACTGCGCTCTCTTATGAGGCTAAGGCGCTTGGTGTGACGCGTGGGATGCCGGTGTTTCAGATTAAAAAGCAATTTCCGCAGGTGATTATTTTGCCCGGGGACTATCGCGCGTATGTGGAATATTCGGCGCGGATGTTTGAGATTGTGCGGCGTTACGCCGACGATGTGGAGGAATATAGCATTGATGAATGCTTCGCCGATCTCACCGGTTTAGATAGGCCGCTGAAATTATCTTACTTACAAATTGCCGAGCGGATTAAAAAGGAGATTAATGAGGAGCTTAGGCTCTCAGTTTCTATCGGCCTCGCGCCAACTAAAGTGCTGGCTAAGGTGGCGAGCAAATGGGTGAAGCCAAATGGCTTAACCGAGATCGTGAGAGGGGAGGCCCCAAATTTTTTGGCCAGAACGGCCATCGAGAAAATTTGGGGGATTGGTCCACAGACGGCCAAGAAGTTACAAAAGTTGGGGATCATTACGGCACTTGATTTTATAAACAAAAGTGAGACGTGGGTAAAAAACAATTTCTCCAAACCTTACCTGGTGCTCTGGCACGAGCTCCGCGGTGAGTACTTGATGGAGATTGATCCGAATCCTAAAACGGTTTATGGTTCAATCCAAAAAACCCGCACCTTTCACCCAAACACTAACGACAAAACTTTTCTACTCTCCCAACTTTCTAAACATACTGAAGAGGCTTGCGCCAAAGCGCGGCATTATAAATTGATGCCGAAGAAGGTGGCCTTCTTTCTTAAAGATCAGAATTTTAAATATTATAGTTATGACTTCACGCTCCCCACGCCCACCCATGCGCCAGAGATTATTATTGATTTGATTGAGGAGAACTTCACCAAGGTTCATAAAAAAGGTGTGAGCTATCGCACCGCCGGCGTGACGCTTGCGGAACTTATCCCAGCTGGTGCTAAACAAAGTGATCTCTTTGGCGCCAGCTCGCGCGCGGAAAAGTTTGAAAAGATTCATGAACAAATCGATTCACTAGAGGGCAAGTTTGGCAAACATATGGTTTATCTCGCCTCTACCCACTCTGCCCGTAAACGCAAAACATCCGGCACCGACCCCGCCACCGACGACCACGATTTACTCTTTCTTTAATTCAAATAAAAAACCGCCATGCATCGTACTGTGCATGGCGGCCAAAGAGCAGTTCTCGCTCAATCATCCCCATCATTACTGTTACTATCACAAACTCCTTCAACGGGACTGTCGAATCCCCAGAAGTCAGATGTGGTCGAGGAATTATCATTGGACCTCCTATAGCCCTTACTTCCAAAAAATGTTTTGAGAATCAGAGCAAATATCCAACCAAAAATGGCTCCGACTACAGTACAGATTATGGTAGCTAAGACTGTCTCGTATTGAAACCAACCATAAAAGAATCCGGCAATTACCCCACCAATCGGGCCCATCACTGGGCTACCCAAAGTCAAGACAATTGCAACGACCAGAAATATGATGAACCATACAATTTCCATTTTCGCCTCCTAACCAATGTTTATTTCTTGAGACCAACATAGTCTCCAATAGTACAGATCCAGAAATATTATATACTTTTAATTACAATTCTGTCAAGATTATAATTTAGACAGTAAATCAGCCGTAATATATTTAAGATGGTATAATAAATTGTAATAATGCTCATAGAATTTAAGAAAAAGCAGAAGAAATTATTGAGGAACTCATTGTTTTTGTTTGTCGCAATTTTTGCGGGTTTACTGGTAGTAGGGTTAAAGGTTTTTTACCCACTTCATATGGTGGTTGGTTTAGGAATTTATTTAATCGCGTTTATACTGCTGATTCGTTGGATTTATCTTTCTCGCAAAATTTTAAAGAGTTACCGTGCTTATGAGTTTGCCGGCAATTTTTTAAAAAAAGATAAGTATCTAATTTTAATTGCCATTGCTTTATATGTTCTTACCTTATCTATTATTTGGCTCCGGCCGATTGAGGATAATCCTTTTAAAAATTACACCGACGAGCAAATTAAAACTCAGGTGGTTGATGACTTATATAAATCGTCAGTGGCGATGGATTATCTAGAAACTAGTGGCAATTTATTACTCACAGCACTAGAGAATAAAGATGAAAATGCCAACAACACCGCGCATATTTCCGATCTATATGATGATTTTATTCGGGCAGTTTCATACTCTGAAGATCTAACTGAAGCGCATAAATATTTTGGTTCAATCCCTTATCGCCTGTGGCAAGAGAGAGTCACTTCATTTTTAATTGCCTACAGTTTATATGTAAAAAAATACGAGATTGTTCATCGCATGATGACGAGCGTGTCGGGTAATGAGTATCAGAAAAAAGTTTTGAATCAACAGATGCCATATGCGGAGAGGGGGAATATTTACAGTGAGATGGTGGAGAGATTTTATGCGCCCAAAACTAGGCTTCGTTTGAGCGCTGGGCAACTTTATTTGCGGATATTTGCTAAACCAGATTCTAACCAAATTGGATCTTATGAGGTTTTATATTCTAAAGCTCGTGAAAGTTATAAATATTTGTTTTCAAATTTCTTCAGCACAGTTCTTCGTACGGGAGAAGTAGTTTTAGATGGCACGGAGCAGAGGATGTTTTCGGTTTGGTTCCCTATTCAAAAAAATGTTGCTTACACGATGGGTAAAGTTATCCTCACCACTCGAGGCAAAAAGGGTTTTATTACTAAAGAGCAGGCCATTACAATGAGTAATGTAATGCAACCGGGGGATCTTATGTTTACAAGGCGTAATTGGCGTTTGAGTAATGTAGGGATCCCGGGCTTTTGGACTCATGCGGCACTCTACACTGGAGACCTTGCCAAGCTTGATAAGTATTTTGCCTCAGAATTTCCGTTTGAGGGGCACGCAAATTTTTCAGAATATTTAGAGACTAATTTTCCTAAAATTTATGAAGAATATATTAAGAAGGATGCTGGTGGATACTATCCAGCTGTAGTGGAGGCCATGGAGCCTGGTGTAATCTTGCATAGTATCCCTACGTCTGCTGATGCCGACTTTGTGGCGGTTCTTCGGGGAAAAAATCTCAATAAACGCGACAAGCTTCTTTCAATCATAAGAGCTTTTTCGCACGTAGGAAAACCTTATGATTTTAATTTTGATTTTGACACTCGTGATTCAATTGTTTGTTCTGAACTTGTCTATGACGCCCTTTACGAATTTTTACCAAGCAAAAAGGGTGTGCATTTTGTTGCCTCACTAGTAAGTGGCCGAAAAATAGTGTCACCGCTTGATATGACAAAGAAATTTTTAGCTGAACATGGGAGTGATAAGTCCGAACTTGAATTTGTGTACTTCCTCCGCGGTGATGAGGATAAACTCACCGCAGCTGCTAGCACCGAGGCAGAATTTAAAAATAGTATCTCTTGGAGCAAATTCACTTTTCTACAAAATTGAGCTAACTTTGACATCCATACAGTGGTGTGCTAGTATAAGGATAACTTAGGAAGGGCCTCAATATAACTGGTTGTTCTCGAGTTTATCTAATGTATTCACAACGATCTAGTAGTAATAGTGGTAGTAAACGTTTCGGCTCTCGGCCGAGCTCGTTCCGCTCTGGCGGTTCAAGTTCTCGAGGGAGTTTTCGTGGTGGTGGTTCACGCGGCGGTGGAGGCTCGCCCCGCCATGGGCGTGGGGGACGCGGCTTCCCGATTAAAAAAATCGACATTTCTCGATACATTAATAAAGCGGTGATCACGGAAGAAGTGCCAAACTTTATTCCTGAACATCAATTTATTGATTTTAAAATTGATCCGAAGTTAAAGGAAAATATTGTAAAAAAGGGTTACGTTTTGCCTACGCCGATTCAAGATCGCGCTATTCCGCACGTGCTCCGCGGTGAAGATGTGGTAGGTATTGCCAACACCGGTACAGGTAAAACTGCTGCATTCCTCATTCCTCTTATTAATAAAATTATGCTCGATCGCCAAGCGGGCGTGCTCATTATGGTGCCCACTCGTGAATTGGCTCAGCAGATCACCGAGGAGTTCCGCGAGTTTGTGGAAAATTTAAATATTCATGCCACAGTGTGTGTGGGCGGCACGGGTTTAGGTTTACAAATTTCTGAACTTCGTCGCAAGCCACACTTTGTGATTGGTACGCCAGGACGCTTAAAGGATTTACTCGAGCGTAAGGCCTTCTCACTTTCTGACTTCCAAACTGTAGTACTTGATGAAGCTGACAGAATGCTCGACATGGGATTTATTAATGATATGCGGAAGATTCTCTCGCAACTTCCTTCACCTCGTCATACTTTATTCTTCTCGGCCACTTTGTCACCAGAAGTTGAGAGATTGATTGGAGAATTCTTAACCGAACCGGCGCGCATCAGCGTGAAGACGCGCGAAGTGTCGTCTTCTATTGAGCAAGACGTGGTGCGGGTGCCTCATGGTAAAGATAAATTTGAAGTGCTCCTCGACCTTTTAATCAAACCAGAATTTAATAAAGTTTTAATCTTCGGTCGCACAAAACATGGTGTGGAGCGATTAGCCAAAACTTTAGTGGAACGGGGGATTAAAGCGGAATCAATCCATGGTAATAAATTACAAAATAAACGCCAAAAGGCTTTAGACTTATTTAAAAAGGATCACGTGCAAGTGCTCGTGGCCACTGACGTGGCGGCTCGAGGCTTAGACATTTCTGATGTCTCGCACGTTATTAACTACGATATCCCGGCCTCGCACGAGGATTACATTCACCGCATCGGTCGTACCGGCCGCGCCGGCAAGAAGGGCATCGCCCTCACTTTCGTAGAATAATAAATAAAAAAATGGCAAGGGGACCCCTTGCCATTTTTGGTGTACTATTTTTTATCGATGCGGAATTTTAGTACATCCACGAAAAGTTTGTCGTTGAGTACCCCGTCTCCAGATTCCCTCCACACTTCAAGTAAGCTAAGGAAAAAGTCAGAAGATAGAAGGACTTCCTGACCACCAAAATGAAGAGGAATTGGTCCAACTGTGAGGATAAGATCTTCTCTAGTTTTTATCCATCCCATAACTCTCTCGCGGATTTGGGCCGGAGAAGTGCCCTTTTTTCTCACCAATTTGGCGATCTCACCGTCATCATCGTGAAGTAGACCAAGCAAGAGGTGCTCGGTGCCGATTACGGTGTTGCCAGATACTTCCGAGTAATGTGAGGCGTGGTTAAACACTTCACCAAGGTTGTGGGGTAGTTCATCACACTCTTGTCGTAGATCGATCGTGTATTCAATGCCAGCCAATTCCAAAACCACATTTTCCGTAAAACCAAATTCACGTAGAGCGGTTGCAGCAACACCCTCTTTTACCTCCAACAGCCCAATAAGCAGGTGAACTGGTTCGATCTTCTCACTCCCTGTCCCCAGCGCACATCTTTTTGCGTATGCCATCACTAGTCTTGACCGAGCCGTCATTTCTTTCATTTTCTTCTCCAATTTCAAAAAACACCAAATACCAATACCAACTTTTAGCCTATACTTTTACCATCATAAAAACAAGAGTCACGTTTTGGTGTATACTCGAAGCATGAAAGAAGAAAAAACAAGCAATAATCAAGAGAAAATTGTTAATTTTCTGTATGAAGTGGGGACAATGCGTAAGTTAATGAGGGTGCACAGGCAAGTGCTTTTAACAGACGATATGTCAGACAGCATTGCCTCGCACTCATACCGTGTAGCATTAATTAGTTGGTTTCTGGCAAAAGAGGAGGGCGCTGATCCTTACAAAACAGTGATGATGTGTTTGCTCCACGACGTGGGTGAGGCGAGGAGCAATGATCACAACTGGGTTCACAAAAAATATGTAAAAGTTTTCGAAGATGAAATTGAGGCGGACCAACTTGGTTCTTTGCCGTATGATGATTTAAAAAAATTCACTGATGAGTATCATGTAAGAGAAAGTAAAGAAGCAATACTAGCTAAAGAGGCAGACACTCTGGACCAAATTTTATTGCTAAGAGAGTATGAGTGGGCGGGCAATAAAGAGGCCTCACTTTGGCTGCACGGTCGCGAGGATATAAAAGTTAATAAACAGTTAGAGAAATTAACCACTGAAACCGGCAAACGGATAGGCCAGGCAATGTATGATGTGAATCCTTCTGACTGGTGGGTTACTTTGGCCACATCCAAGAATCGTTAAATCTTAGTGGCTGTGATATACTCGCCCCATGAAAACATTAATTTATTTAATAATTGCCATTTTGGTGATTTGGTTAGGTTATAATTATTTTACAAAAGATAGCAGTCCTGTTGCTGTGGATGATAAAAAGGACGACGCAATGACTACTGGTGACATAAGTTCGGAAGTGACAGCTGGCATATATCAAGTAGCCACAAGCGAGAGCAAGGCCGAGTGGACCGGGAGCAAAACTTTAATTAAAGATTATTACGACACTGGTTCGATTATGATTAAGTCGGGCGCTTTAACTGTTGCTGAAAATAAAGTTACCGCGGGTACTGTCACCTTCGACATGGCGAGCATTGCATCAACTAAAACAGGTAAAGGTTCTGACGAGGACAAATTAACCAGTCACTTAAAGTCTGATGACTTCTTCGACGTTGTTAAATATCCTGAAGCTAAGTTTGTAGTTAAAGGAATGTTTTACGCAGTTGATAAGTGGATGCTAAATGGCGATCTTACAATCAAGGCCACCACTTCACCAATTAGCATTCCAGTAACACTTGGAATGGAAAACGGTAACTTGGTACTCGCTGGTGAGGCCCAAGTTGATCGCACCATTTGGGATGTGCGCTACGGTTCCGGTAAATTCTTTAAGGAGTTGGGCGATAAGGTAATCAACGATATCTTCACTCTCAAGTTTAAGGTGGTAGCCAAATGACGCTTGATGAACTAAAGTCTAAACGCGAAGTATTTCGTACCCGGCTATTCTATCTCATGCTTGAGATTGCGGTGATCTTTGCCGTGCCGGCTGTGGTGGTGGCAATGCTTGGCGGTAAAAAACTTTTGTTCGTAACCTTCGCGCTTTCTTGGGTGCTGGTGATTTACCGTTATCGCAAGGCGGCCCGAGCGATAAAAGAAATAAATCAAGAAATTAAAAAGTTATCATGACCGAGTTTTTGCAGTTTAAGCGTAATTTGTCGCCGATTAATTCGGACACGATTTTTAGTCCTTGGGGTATTCCGATTACCAATTCCACGATGATGCTTTTTGTGCTCTTAGGGATTGTTATTTTAGCGGCCGTATTCTTAAAACGAAAAAATAATTTAAATCCAGGCACCTTCCAAAGCGTGCTTGAAGTCTTCTACGAGGGCGTGCTCAAAGTAGTTACGCAGATTGTGGGCAACGAGCGCCGCGCGGCGCAAATCTTCCCGCTTATCGGGACCTTGTTTGTGTTTATTGGTCTCTCCAATTTGCTCGGACTTGTGCCCGGCTTAAGCAGCTTTACTCTTGATGGTAAAAATATTTTCCGCACCGCCACGAGCGACTTCAACACCACCTTCGCGCTGGCCTTCTCGATGATTCTTTTGCTGCAAGTGGTGAATATTAAAGAGTGGGGGATTTTGGCTTATTTCGGTAAATTCTTCCAATTCCATTTGGTGATTAAAGGTTTCCGTCAAGGTTTGGCTTCCGGCATGACGGCGGTAATTAATTTCTTCATCGGCCTCTTGGATATTGTGAGCGAATTTGCTAAAGTGGTTTCTCTCTCGCTTCGCTTGTTTGGCAATATGTTTGCGGGGGATGTGCTCGCCACAGTGATTCTCGGTGGAGTGGCCTTCGTGGTGCCGGCCCTGTGGATGAGTATGAGTTTGCTCTCGGCTGTGGTGCAAACTCTCGTGTTCTCATGTTTGGTTACCGCTTACTACACTTTGGCCATCAAGCCGGATGAGCCTGAATTAATAATTAATAAAAAATAATAATATGGAAGTTGAAGCTGCACGTTTGATTGCTAAAGGTATCGCCACGATGACTATGGGTTTGTCGGCGGTGGGTGAAGGTTATTTGATTGGTAAGGCGTTTGAAGCGATGGGCAGAAATCCAGAAATTCAAGACACTCTTTTTACTCGTATGATTATCGGTGTGGCGATGGCGGAGTCTACAGCTATTTACGCCTTGGTGGCCTTCTTTATTCTCTAGTTTAAAGCTATAAAGTGAACGCGATTCTAGACGTCCTTAATAGTGTGGGTTTCGATTGGCGGGTGGCGATTGCCAACCTCGTTAACTTTTTGATTGTATTTTACCTGCTTAATCGTTTCATTTTTAGCAAGATACGAGTCACGCTTGGTGAACGTAAAAAGGTAATTGAAGGTGGACTCGAAGAAGCCACCAAAGCTAAAACGACCTTGATGATGGCGGGCGAAAAGGAGAAGGAAATTGTGAACACTGCCCGCGCGGAAGCTAATAAAATTATTGCGGATGCTAATCATAAAGGTAACGAACTAATTAAGAAGGGAGAAGAACGTGGCTTGAAGGAGGAACAAGCTTTGATTGGTAAGGCCAAAGTGGAAATTGAGAAGAATAAAATTAAGGCGGGTGAAGAGTTTGAGAGTGAGGCAGTGGATCTAGTTTTACACGGCGTTGAGAAGGTGCTCAAAAGTAAGATGAACGACAAAATGAACGAGGATTTAATTCGGCAAATGTTTAAGGAAGCAAAAACCTAACATGACTAGTAAAAATTTTGCTCTTACAATTTACCGACTTTATAAATCTAACCAAAACGTTGAAGCTTTGGTGGAGGCCACGGTGGATTACTTAAAGCAAAAGAATTTATTATATAAGTTGCCTCACATCGTGCGGCAACTTGAGATTTTGGAAAGGCAAGATGCGAGTATTAACTCACTCTCTTTAACTTTAGCTCGCAAGATTTCCAGCGAGACAGAAGCTGAAATTAAAAAATTTTTAAACGTGCCTGGTAGCGCAGAAGTGAAGAAGGATTTTAATGAGAACTTGATTGGCGGCTTCGTGGCCACTTATCGGGGGAAGATTTTCGACGCTAGTGTGAGTGGCCAAATAGGCAGATTAAAAACTTTACTAATTACAGATTAAATTTATGAGCGTAGATACCCTGGCAAAAAAGTTACAAGCAAAAATTGAGAATTTCACTCCTGAAGTTTCAGTGGAGGAATTCGGCACGGTGGTGGAAGTGGGAGATTCTATCGCCAAAATTTCTGGCCTCACGGAGGCCGGCTCAATGGAGATGCTTGAGTTTGAGGTGCCGGGGAGCGTGGAGAAGATCTACGGTCTAACGCTAAACCTTGAGGAAGATACGGTGGGCGCGATTGTACTCTCGGGTACATCCAAGATTGTGGAGGGTACGCGGGTGAAGCGTTTAGGTAAGGTGTTATCTATCCCCGTGGGTGACGACTTTGTGGGGCGAGTAATTGATCCGCTAGCCAGACCGATTGATGGTGCCGGAGCGATTAAATCTAAACAAGAAAATCCCGTGGAGAAGATTGCGCCAGGCGTGATCACTCGTGAGCCGGTTAATCAACCAGTGCAAACCGGCATTAAGGCTATCGACGCTATGATCCCGATTGGTCGCGGACAGCGCGAGCTTATTATTGGTGATCGTCAAACGGGTAAAACGGCCGTGGCGATTGACACCATCTTAAACCAAAAGGGGCAAAACATGATCTGCATTTATGTGGCGATTGGCCAGAAGGAATCAAAAGTGGCACGCACAGTGGCGACGCTTAAAGAACGCGGCGCGATGGCCTACACCACGGTGGTGGTGGCAGGCGCTTCCGACCCGGCATCATTCTCATACCTCGCTCCTTACTCTGGCACAGCGCTTGCTGAATACTTTATGGAGCAAGGCAAGGATGTGCTTATTGTGTATGACGATCTTACCAAGCAAGCTATCGCTTACCGCGAAATTTCATTATTACTCCGCCGCCCGCCTGGTCGCGAGGCATACCCGGGCGACATTTTCTATCTTCACTCACGTTTACTCGAGCGCGCTTGCCGAAGAAACAAGGAGCACGGTGGCGGTTCCATCACCGCTTTGCCAATCATCGAGACCCAGGCGGGCGACGTGTCGGCTTACATTCCTACCAACGTAATTTCTATCACTGACGGACAAATCTTTCTGGAATCCGGATTATTTTATAAAGGTATCCGACCAGCGATTAACATTGGTCTTTCTGTTTCGCGCGTGGGAGGCAGTGCACAGATTAAATCACTCAAGCGCGTGGCGGGCAGGATGAAGCTCGCTATGGCGCAGTATCGCGAGCTTGAAGCTTTCGCTCAATTCTCATCCGACCTTGATGCTGAAACTAAGAAGCACTTGGAACGTGGCGCGCGAGCAACGGAACTCTCTAAGCAGGCGCAATATTCACCTATGCCGGTGGCACTTCAAATGGCCTCAATTTTTGCGCTCAATGAAGGTTTAGTGGATCAGATTAAAGTTGAAGAAATTAAAAAGTGGGAGAGCGAGTTGCATAGCTTTATGTTGTCATCAAAGAGTGAGCTGCTCGAAAGTTTAATAAAAAGTTGGGATGAGAAAGTGGAGGGCGCTCTCAAGCAGGCAATTGTAGAATTTAATCTTACCTATGGCACTACAAGCTAAAATAATTAAATCTAAGATCCGCGCGGTGGGTAATGTGAAGAAGATTACTCGAGCGATGGAGAAGGTGGCCGCGGTGAAGATGCGCCGCTCGGTGGCCCGCACTTTGGCCGCGCGTGAATACGCCTTCCATACTTACGAACTTTTAAGCTCTCTCTTGAGTCACACGCACCTCAAGCACTCATATTTTAAACAAGTTAAAAGTGATCGAGTTTTAATTTTAGCGATTTCTTCTAACCGGGGTTTGTGCGGCAATTTAAATACTCAACTCTCGCGTGTGACGACAGACTTTTTAGAATCTCACAAAAGTTATAAGTGTGAGGTGGTGGCCGTGGGTAAGAAGATGGAACTTTTAGCTAGACGCAATTCCTTGCCGCTTCTCGCCAGTTTTACCAATTTACCCGACGTGGTTACGGCGCGCGATGTGTTACCTTTGGTGAAGCTTGTTAGTGACGAATTCTTGAAAGGGAATTATAAAAAGATTATGGTAGTTTATAATCATTTTTCTTCGGCGCTTAAATTTACACCCATGGTCAGACAAATTCTCCCGCTTAATAAACATGAGATTGAGCAGGTGATTAACACAATCTTTAAACAACGTGAGCGAGTGGGTAATGATAAGTTTATGGAATACACCTTCGAGCCTGGTGAGGAGACCGTGCTCGACTTCGTGCTCCCAAGAATGCTTGAAGTAAAACTTTATAAAATGATTCTTGAGTCGCGCGCCTGCGAGCAAAGTGCGCGCATGATGGCAATGAAGAATGCGAGCGAGAATGCCGAGCGCTTAATTGACGACTTAGCTGTGAGTTACAACCGCGCGCGTCAAGATGGTATTACCAGGGAGTTATCCGAGATTGCAGCCGGAGCTGGCGCTTTAACTTATTAAAAATATATGAAAAAAAATGAAGGAAAAATTGTGCAGATAATTGGGCCAGTGGTGGATGTGCATTTCGCCGACGAATTACCAAAAATTTATAACGCTCTCGAGGTTAAGAATCCGGCTGGAGAAATTATTACGCTTGAAGTGGAGCAACATTTAGGTAGTCGCGAAGTACGCACGGTGGCCATGAGTTCAACCGACGGCTTAAAGCGTGGTGATATTGTGATGGATAACGGCCTGGGCATTAGCGTGCCAGTGGGCAAAGAAACTTTAGGCCGAATGTTTGGCGTAACTGGCGCACCGATTGATGGCAAGCCAGCACCGAAGACAGATAAGCACTATGAGATTCACCGTGAAGCTCCAGCCTTCAGTGATCAATCAATCAAGAGTGAAATTTTAGAAACTGGAATTAAGGTGGTGGATTTACTCTGCCCATTTTTGAAGGGTGGTAAGGTTGGACTCTTCGGTGGTGCGGGCGTGGGTAAAACAGTTTTAATTCAAGAATTAATTCGTAACATCGCGGCCGAGCACGGTGGTTACTCAATGTTTGCGGGCGTGGGCGAGCGTACTCGTGAGGGTAACGATCTCTATCGTGAGATGAGCGAGAGTGGCGTGCTAGATAAAACGGCGCTGGTGTTCGGTCAGATGAATGAACCGCCAGGTGCCAGAGCGCGCGTGGTGCTCACTGCGCTTGCGATGGCAGAATACTTCCGAGACGAGGAGGGGAGAGATTTACTGCTTTTCGTAGATAACATTTTCCGTTTTACTCAAGCGGGTTCGGAGCTCTCGGCTTTGCTTGGACGCATGCCTTCAGCCGTGGGTTATCAACCAACTTTAGCCACCGAGATGGGTAAGCTTCAGGAGCGTATTACTTCAACTAACAAAGGTTCCATTACTTCAGTGCAAGCAGTGTACGTGCCAGCTGACGACCTCACTGACCCAGCACCAGCCACAACCTTCTCTCACCTTGATTCCACCGTGGTGCTCTCGCGCGCTATTTCTGAACAAGGTATTTACCCCGCCGTGGATCCGCTCGACTCCACTTCCACCGTGCTTGAACCAGGTACAGTAGGGCAAGAACATTACGAAACCGCGCGCCGTGTACAACAAGTGCTCCAGCGTTATAAAGATCTCCAAGATATCATCGCGATTTTA
The DNA here is from genome assembly GCA_964648765.1 of uncultured Candidatus Saccharibacteria bacterium. Lineage (GTDB taxonomy): Bacteria > Patescibacteriota > Minisyncoccia > Phycocordibacterales > JACOZG01 > JBBTTN01. The sequence goes on along the minus strand of CAZYLF010000003.1, from coordinate 23,030 downwards.
GGTATGGACGAACTCTCAGATGATGACAAACTCGTGGTGTCACGAGCTCGTAAGATTCAGAGATTCTTGTCTCAACCAATGTTCGTAGCTGAAGCGTTCAACAACACTCCTGGCAAATATGTGCCGGTGGCAGAAACAGTAAAAGGATTTAAAGAAATTTTAGACGGTAAACACGACGACAAACCCGAACAAGCCTTCTATATGAAGGGCACGATTGCGGAAGTAGTTTAATGAAAAAGATAAAACTAAAAGTTGTAACTCTCGAGCGCGTGGTTTACTCAAGTGAAGTAGACCGACTCACAATCCCGACCGAAACGGGAGTAATTGGTGTGCTGCCCGATCACGTGCCACTAATTAGTTTGCTCGCGCCAGGAGAATTGGTGGTGCATAAAGATGGCGAGAAAATTCACCTAGCCATGACCACGGGATTTATCGAAGTGCGAAAAAATAGTGAAGTGATAATTTTAGCCGACACGGCTGATCGCGTGGAGGAAATGAATGTGGAAGAAATCAGAAAGGCTAAAGAACGCGTGGAGAAAATTCTTAAGGATGAGCAGAATTTAAGCGATGTGGAATTCGCGCACTTTGAGGATGTGCTTGGACGTGAAATTTCTCGTTTAAATATTGCGGAGCGTCACAAGCGATAAATTCGCTTTAACTTTTTGGCCAAGTTGCCACCATTAGTAAGTCTTCTTTCGACTTTGGCTTTACCACATGTGCCCAAATTTCTTCAGTAATAAATGGCATAAACGGATGAAGGATTATCAATCCATTTTTTAAGATTGCGAGTAAGGTGTGTTGGCGGGAGAGTTTAGCTTCGGCATTCGTGCCAGTAATAATTGGCTTACTTTCCTCAATAATTTTGTCGGCCAATTCATGCCAGAGGTAATGATAAATTTTTTCCGCAGCTAAATGGAAGCGATAATTATCGAGATCTAAAGTAATGTCTTTAATTAAAGTGTTGAATTCTTCAATTAATTTTTTGTCGGCGTCTTCGGTAATTAAATTTTCATCCAATTCTTGACCCTCGGCACTAGATAAAATGAAGCGTGTAATATTCCAAATTTTATTCGCAAAGTTTTTATAACCTTTAATTTTTGGTTCCGAGATTTTACTATCTGTGCCTGGGGCGGTGCCCACAATGAGCGCCATACGTCCCGCGTCAACGCCAAATTTATTTGCCACATCAAGTGGGTCTATTCCGTTACCTAAGCTTTTAGACATTTTACGACCCTGAGCATCACGCACTGTGCCGTGCAGGTAAACATTTTTAAAGGGGATAGTGCCTAGTACGTATTCGGTCATCAGGATCATCCTTGCCACCCAGAAAAATAGTATTTCATAACCAGTTTCTAAGACATCGGTAGGATGAAAAGTTTTAAGATCTAATGTTTCGTCTGGCCAACCTAGCGTTGAGAATGTCCATAAAGCAGAAGAAAACCAAGTATCTAGGGTGTCGCTGTCTTGTTGCCAACCTCCTCCTGCGGGGGCCTCAATGCCACAATAAATCTCCTCACTCTTGTACCACACTGGCACTTGATGTCCGTACCAAATTTGCCGGCTGATGCACCAATCTTGCAAGTTATCGATCCAATGAAAATAAATTTTAGCAAAATGGTCAGGTAAAATTTGGATCTCATTTTGAGCTACTGGCTCCCTCATTAATTCTTTAAGTGTTTTGTTTCCGCGATTTGCAATTGGTTTGTTTACATTTATAAACCATTGCAACTTAGGCAATGGTTCAATTATGCCCCCAGTGCGTTCGGCGGTGGCGATGTTCTGATCAACATCTTCTTCTTTTTCAAGTAAGCTTTCATTTTTTAACCAACTCACAATTACCTCGCGAGCTTCTGAAGTTTTTTTATTTAAAATTTGTTCATTACCCACCATCATTTTGGCAAACTCATTAATTACTTGAGGGCGGGGGAGATTATGCCTATCGGCAATTTGCCAATCGATCATTGAGTGAGCTGGAGTAACTCCAAGGGCTCCAGTTCCAAAATCCTTCTCAACTTGTTTGTCTGCAATAACTTTAATATGCAAAGGTGCACCGCAAAAATCTAAATCATATTCTTTGCCAATATATTGAGTGTAGCGTGGGTCATCAGGGTGAACAGCCACAGCCACATCTCCTACCTTTGTTTCGGGCCTAGTTGTGGAAATTGAGATTGGGAAATCCTTAGAATATTTAAAGGTATAAAGTTTTGCCTTTCGAGGTTCGTAAACTATTTCATCATCAGAGATCGTGGTCTGACCTTTTGGGTCCCAGTTAATAATCCGATGACCTCTGTAAATTAGGCCTTCATCATACATTTGTTTAAACATCGTGCGTACCGCCTTACTTCGCTTTTCATCTAAGGTAAAGGCCTCTCGGCTCCAGTCGGCAGAGGCACCCATTACCTTAATTTGTTTTACAATTGTATTTCGGCTCTCGCTTGCAAATTGAGTTATACGTTTAACTAATTCTTCGCGACCAATTTCATGACGAGATTTATCTTCCTTTTTTTGAATTTCCTTTTCTACTCTTGACTGTGTGGCGATCGCTGCGTGGTCGGTACCTGGTAGCCACAAAGTTTTATACCCTTGGAGTCTTTTGTATCGAATCATTAAATCCTCAATTGTTATCATTAGCGCGTGCCCCATGTGTAAAACACCCGTAACGTTTGGGGGCGGCATTATAATAGTGTATGGCTCCTTGTGCCGAGCTGGGAGGTTATCCGGATTAAAGTACCCAGACTCTTCCCACTTTTTATATATTGCGCCCTCTGTTGCTCCAGAGTCGTAGGGTTTATTAAACTTATCGTCCATAATTTATTTCCCCAAATCCTACCATTTTCCTGCGTATTTTGAAAATAAAAAAACCGACCGCAATGTTTCGCGGTCGGTATGTCTGTCTACTGCTTAAGACAACTTGCTATGTGTTGCCTACAGACAATTTCAACAAACTCTTTCCTGGACGGTAGGGTTTGGTTAGGGATAAACTTTTCTGGGAGCACTGCGTATAGTTCTCTATCATCCAGAGCCGTCCGCTCTCCATCGCCAATTTTACGGTGCTTTTCTACTGCTGTACTAATTATTTCCGACGTGCGGGTAAGCTGGAGCTCGCTCATTCCTACAAGATCAAGATCAACATTCCCAACCTTATTTATACGAGAGAGAACGGTTGGCGGTTGATCACCTTGCTGACCTCTCTTGTCCCAATATTGTTCACAAAGTCTCATGCATTCTTCAAACGACGGAAATTTTTGTGGTATTGGAATGCCAAGGATAATTTCGTAAATTAGCCAATCGTTCATCCAGCAACGGTTGTGCCCGACTTCATTACGGTGGGAACGTATGGCATGTCGCCAGTTTCTCACTTTTTCTAACTCACTTATCTCTTGGTTCCGAACCTTTCTGGGCATATTCTGTCCTTTCAGTTACGGCGTTACTTTAATGTACTAATACTATACAAACCTTATAGAATTCTAGTTGCTTAGTCAATCACGTGAAGTTATCAACTTCCTAATTTTTTTGCTGTGTTATAATTTTAAAGTCAGTTTTATTTAACTAAATAATTTTAAAATGTTTAACCTTTTTTCCTCGTTGCCCAACGAGATTTGGTCTCACGCAATGTTTGCACAGACTTTTCTAGAGTGTTCGAGAAATGGAGAAGCTGTAGATTGTGGGACTCTTCTATCGCCACTTACGATGTTTGCTGATACTGCGGGTTTTTTTGGATATATCGTTGGAGTAATAGCAATTTTTTGGATTATATATTTGCCAATTTTAATTTACCAAATTATTGTTGGGTGGAAGATATATCAGAAGGCCGGACAGCCTGGTTGGGCCTCAATAATCCCTATATATAATATAATTGTTCTCCTAGATATTGTTGGTAAACCGAGGTGGTGGATAATCCTATTATTTATTCCATTTGTTAATATCTATTTTAGCGTTGTTGTTATTCACAATCTTTCTCTTGTATTTGGCAAGGACGCGGGGTTCACAGTTGGCCTTATATTCTTAGGAATAATCTTCTTATCAATATTGGCATTTGGTAAATCAACGTATCAAAAGCCCGCGTTAATTAATAGTAATCCTATTCAGGCAATTTAAATATCATGGATAACATTTACCCACCGCCAATATTTACTCCTCAAACTCCGCAACAACCTGTAGCCCCACCACCAAGGCCACCCACACCACCTCCAGTTTCTCCACGATCATTTACTCCTCCTGCACCCCCTCAAACACCACCAGTAATGCCGCAAAGGCCAGTTACTCCGCCACCTGTCCCACCTCAAATGCCTCCAATTAGGCAGGCGCCCGTTACGCCTCCACCACCTCCGCCGATGCCACCTCGTCCAGCGATGTCTTCGGTGATTCCTCCGCAAATGCCACCGATCCCTACTATGTCATCAATGATGGGGGAACCTCCAAAAAAGTCTTCCACAGGCTTACTGGTTTTCCTTATAATTCTTCTCGTTCTTGTTATTGCGGGTGGATTAGGCGCCTTTGCGTACACACAGAAGATGGGTCCATTTAAACCTAAAGTACTCTCTGAAGAAACTTTTTTACCAAGTATTTTGGCCAAGATTTCAGAAATTACATCAGGCTCAAGCAAAGTTAAGGTAAATCTAAATGTTGGTGCACGTGATGCAGACGCTAAGCCATTAGTAATAAATAAAATTGATGACCCGGCAGTTATCTTAAAGTATGAAAATGATGCAACAAGAGCAAAAAATATCCAGTCAATTATCACCGCATTAAAATTTTATAAGAGTCAAAAGAGTAATGTTAGTAAAAAGTTTCCCACTTCACTTTCGGTTATTAGAGCCAATAGCCCAAACCTTGTAATCAAGGATCCTTCAACTGACGCAGAGTATAAGTATGAATTAACTGAAAGTGGAGAGAATTTTTCACTTACATTTAATTTTGAGCTTGATGAATCAGCAGAGCAGATCTCGCGATACGGTAATAGTGATGACCTCGTTGTCGTGGGTAAATCAATTACACTAAATAAAGATAGTTATCCTTATCTATATTTATCAGGCAAACCACCAAAGACCTTTTTGCAGGGGCTTGGAGATTCGATCGTATTTATGCCACCAGAAATTAACGTAATTGGTGAATTGAGTGTGCGGTCGGAGTGGGGTCAGGGCAAGCTAACTGATTCAGCCATTAATTTAAATGGTGAAGGTAGTTTTGGTGACCTCTCTTACAAAGTAAACGCTGACGTAATGAAAAAAGGCGAGGACTATTATTTTATAGTTAATAATATCCCTAGCTTGTTCTTATTTGGTGATATTGCCGCACTCAAAGGCCAATGGTTCAGAGTATCATTAAAAGATATTAAGGACAGTACTGGTTTCTCAATGCTCGATGAATTTTCAGAAGAAATAGCGAAGAGTGAAGAGTATAATCAAAAGTTTAAAGAACTTTGGGTTAAGATAGCTGAGATAGCTGGGGTTAAGCAAGTTCTGTATTTTAAGGCTCCGCCAAAACAAGAAAAAGTAGATGGCCAAAATCTTACTCGTTACGAACTCGGGGTGAAGAAGGAGAACCTCATATCATTCTTTGAGCGTGTGTCGGATGAAGTAAAAAAGGACTCAGCTTTCTCTATGTTTAATCGTTCAATTGATGACATTATTAAGTCACTCAAGGGTCAAGAATTTAGCGATATCTTTAGTTACGTAGATGAAAATGCCAAGTTTATAGTTTGGCTTAATTCCTCCGGTTACCCTGTCTTAGTTAGAGAGTCATTTAGACTTGTGCCACCTGAGGGCGTGGATCAGTTGGCCGGAAAACAGGTAAATTTAATCTTTGAGTCAAGTTTATCAGATATCAATAAACCTGTTGAGATTACAGCTCCAGCAGACGCCAAGCCTCTCTTGGAGATGATCAATAAGTCTCTAGGGGCAGCAAAAGGCAAATCAGAGGATGCAATGATTAAAGCTTCACTTTCTATGATTAGGTCGCAGGCAGAACTTGTTTATGAAGATAAATTAGGTTACGGAAAGAAGGCTTTTGCTCTCGGCGCATGCAGTAAAGCCCCAGACACTTTATTTGCTGATGAAGACGTCTTTACCTCACTTAAAGCGGCGACAAGTAATAAACCAGAAAGTGCCACTTGCGTAAGTAAATTAGTGGCAGGAAAAGTAGACACATATGCAGTTTCAGCGCCGTTAAAGACCACACCACTATCTAGTTGGTGTGTAGATAGTACTGGAGCATCTAAAGAAATCGTTGGTTCAATAAAAGAAGATAAGTGCGAATAAGCAAAATAATTTATTCTCTACTCATCACACTCGCAATTATTGCGGGTGTTTGGTGGTATGTGGGGCGTGATGAGAGGGCGATCAAAAAGGTAATTAGAGAGGTGGCAAAATATGCGTCAAATCAAGAGGGTAAGGGAGATATCGCTAATGCCTTAGCTTTGCAAAATTTGGCGGAAAGATTTACTGAAGAAGCAATTATAAAATGGCGCTGGCCCGAGTGGCCACTAATTAAATCCGGTGAAGATTCTATTGCCGGAAGAAGCAAAATTAAGGAGTACGCGATTATTGCCAAGCGCGGCGGTAATTTACTGTTTGAAGTCGAAGATTTAAAAGTGAGTGCAGAAAATGATGAAGGTGTGGCTACTGTAACAATTTTACTTAACTTTACTGATTCTGGAGATTTAGCAACTTTTGAAACAGTTTTTGATTTGGTTAAAATTAATACTTGGCAGATTAACAAGGTTGAGGCTAGGCCAGTGAAAAATAAAATCTAGTATAACGGGGCAGGTTTAAACCTTAGTAATATCGCGGGGGAGGAAGAGGTTGATGGTCCATTCTGTGGCGATTTTAAAGCGTTTGCGCCAGGAGAGGAATTTGAAGAGGTAAATCGTGCGCCAGAGCCACCAGGTAAATCGTCCGTGGATCACAAAGGGGCCAATTTGCCCCGCCGCGCGCCACGAACCTAAGGAAATTAGTGATCCTTTAAGTTTAAGGCGGTACTTAGTAAGAGGTTTGCCGTAATAAATGGCCGCGAGGTTGGCCGCCACCACGCGCGCTTGCGCCACTGCCACCTGCGCGAGCATAGGCAAGCGCCCAGTGGCGAGCATGGCCACGTCGCCGAGAGCGAAAGTATTTTTATCTTGCACTGTTTGTAAATAATTATTGACCTCAATTGGTTCTTCAGTAGGGAAGTTGGGCTTCACTCCGGCTGTCCAAATGATGGTGCGAGAAGGGATTTTAACTCCGCTACCTAATCTCACAATTCCATCCTTCACTTCTTCCACGCGCTCGTTTAAGAGAACGTTAATTTTCTTCTTTTCTAAAACTTTTTTAGCGATCTTTCTGATCTTAGGGTGGAAGTTAGTCACAAGTTCCTTGGCGCCATGGATCAACGTAATTTTAATTTGTTCCACAGGCAAGTCGTGTGGCTTATACTCTTTAGCAATTGTCTCGTGGATAAAATCCGCCATTTCCGCAGCTAATTCCACACCCGTGGGTCCACCACCAACCACAATAAAGTTGAGGAGCTTGGCCACCTTCTCCGCTTCATCTTCCACAGCCGCTTCTTCAAGCGCATCAATAATCTGTGTGCGAATGCGTAGGGCGTCGGCAAGATTTTTTAGATCAAAAGTTTCCTTCGCGTCGATGTGATAATAATTAGTTTTTGCTCCTGTGGCGAGTACGAGGTAATCGTAACCAAGTTCACAGAGTTCCGTTTTAATCTTCTTATTTACGTAATCAATATCTGTGACTTTGGCCTGGTAAAATTTAACTTTAGTTTTACGGAAAATTTCGCGGATTGGTTCTGCTACTGATAAAGCCGACAAACTGCCCGTGGCTACTTCATGGAGGAGAGGAGTGAAGAGAAAATAGTTGGTGTCATTTACCAAGGCAATTTCCACATCCTTTCTTTTCCCCAAAATTTTATTTAAATAGTTGGCTGTGTATACACCACCAAACCCCCCGCCCACAATCACAATTTTCATGGTCTTTATGATAACACAATTATTTTAATCTCTTAGTTGAGTGTATTATTAAATAATGTAGTATAGAATTAGTATAGATCCCGAACTAATTATTGAAAGGAAAGTGGCATGGGAAATGGTCCAGGCAGAAAGAGCAAGTATGTGTGGAGAGAACCTTCGACGTGCTTCGGTGGCCTAGGTTGCGCCAAGATTGCAAAGAAGAACAAAGATGGAGACGTTCTTATAGCAAGCTCGAAAGAAATGAGGCTTCGTGTGACCCTTTCACAGGATGAATTTGATGGTCTTGTAAAGGCCATCAAGGAAGGAGAGTTCGATGACCTTGTGAGTGCTGGAATTGCTCTTGGCTAAGTTTTACGAACATTCGTTAGAAAGTAGCGCTTGGTATTTAACCAGGCGCTCTTTTATTTGATTTTCATAATTATTCATGTTAGTATCTTTTGGTCTCGACGGCGGGATTTTTTTTATTTAAAACTTTACAACCTAACTTCTAACGGGATGGAAATCAGAAATATTGCGATTATTGCTCACGTGGACCACGGCAAGACGACCTTGACCGATGCTTTAATGCGCCAAACAGGCATGAGCGAGGAGGGCACCTCAATGGACTCTAACGATCTTGAGCGCGAGCGCGGGATTACGATTTATGCCAAAAATACGTCGGTAAACTTTAAGGGCACTAAGATCAATATTGTAGACACTCCCGGTCACGCCGACTTCGGCTCGGAGGTTGAACGCGTGCTCCGCTCCATTGACTCTGTGTTGCTCGTGGTGGACGCGCAAGAAGGCCCAATGCCGCAAACGCGCTTTGTGCTTAAGAAGTCTCTGGAACTCGGTCTCAAACCTATCGTGGTGATTAATAAAATTGATAAACCGGCCGCTGACCCAGCTCGGGCTGAAGAAGAAGTCCTAGAACTTTTCCTCGAGCTCGGCGCCAATGATGAGCAATCAAGTTTCCCTGTGGTGTACGCGATTGGCCGCGAGGGAATTGCGAAGAAGAAGTTAACTGATGAATCCAAAGATCTCACGCCGTTACTTGAGACCATTCTTGAACACGTGCCCGCTGTGGATCCAGCTTTGGCCGACAAGCCGCTCCGTCTGCAACCCTTCAACCTAGGTTACGACAACTTCCTCGGTCGCATGGCTGTGGCTCGTGTGTATGAGGGCGTGGTGAAGCCATCCCAAAATGTGTTTGTAAAAAACACTAAAGGCGAAGTGCGCCAAGGGAAATTAACGAAAATCTTCACCTTCAACGGTTTAGTTAAAGTTGATGCCGAGAATGCGCAAGCTGGCGACATTGTGATGATTGCCGGTTTGCCAGATATTGATATTGGCGAAACAGTGGCCGCAAGTGCCGACGCCGAGGCTTTGCCCGCGATTGCGATTGATGAGCCTACAATCTCGTTAAACTTTCTTGTTAACAACTCGCCATTTGCTGGTCGCGAGGGAAAATTTGTGACCTCACGTCAGATCCGCGAACGTTTAGAAAAAGAGTTGGAAGTGAACGTAGGTTTGAAGATTGATTTTGATACTAATGAAAATTATCGAGTTTATGGCCGTGGGGAATTACATGTGGCAATTTTGCTTGAGAACTTGCGCCGCGAGGGTTACGAGCTCCAAGTGTCACAACCCCAAGTAATTATTAGAGAAGAGAACGGCGTAAAACTTGAACCGTTTGAGGAAGTGATTATTGATGTGCCTAGCGCTTATCAAGGGGCGATTATTGAACGTCTCGGCACACGCGCCTTCCAGATTCATGATATGAAGACGCACGGCAATCAAGTGCGTTTAACCTTTGCTGGACCTACGCGTGGTTTGCTCGGTTATCGTAACCAATTCGTGATCGACACTAAAGGCGAGGGGATTATGTCTTCACGCGTGATCGGCTTTAAACCTCACGCAGGAGAAATTAAGAAGCGTGCGGTGGGCTCAATGATCTCGATGGCGTCTGGTAAAGCGCTCGGCTTTGCTCTCTGGAATTTACAAGAGCGCGGTGTGATTTATATTAATCCGACTACAGAAGTGTATGAGGGTATGGTGATCGGCAATACCGCCAAGGGCGAGGAGATGCCAGTGAATCCGACTAAAGGTAAACAACTTTCAAACATGCGATCGAAAGGTTCCGACGAAGCGATTGATCTCGTGCCGCCATTTGAGATTACTATCGAGCGTGGGCTTGAGGTGATGTGTGAGGATGAATATTTAGAAATTACTCCTAAATCCGTCCGCCTCCGCAAAATTTACCTCTCCGAAACCGACCGCGCCAAGGCCAAAAGAGGGAAGGAGTAATTTACATTTAAAACTAAGCAGTTTATTTACTTTTACATCACTATGTGTTAGTTATTTAGTTAGAGCTAATTGAAAAAGAACAGATCTTTACGTATAGGAGGTACTGATGAGCGATATACCGAAATGGCTAAAAACGATTTCTGGACCTAACCCGTTGGTAATTCCGTTTACCGACGGTAAGCAAAAGATCGTGAATGCTAATCAGGTTTTTGACGCTATCGATCATAGTTTTCACAAGCTGGACCGTAAATTTCGAGTCGAAGTACAGAGCGAAACCCCAGTCGAGATCTTGGAGATTGGGGGAAAATGCATGACTCATGAAATAATCGACCTGTTAGGCGGGCATAAGTCGACTTACTTTACACAGGATCAGATCATAAAGTTTGCGGTTGAACATCGTGACTGGTTGCTCAAAGTAGAGTATCGGACTTTCATGCCGTTTAAGGCAGGTAAGGATTTTTTTGTAGTCAGTATTTATCCACTCTTAAGCAATCCTCAAAAAATCGGGATTGATTATCAGGGTTGGGAGCGCCCAGGTATTATTGAAGAAAAATATCGATATCATTTTGTGACTCACTGGTTGGGCGATAGACAAAAACAGCGATTGTTGAAGAGGTAGTCGTACTTGACAGCGCGCGGCCTTCGGGTACGGCGCTGTTTTTTTATTTCTAAAACCCTAACTTAGTTAAAAATTTGGATTTGACTTAATGTCATTTCGTGATATATTCTGGAAGGAAATCGAATTAAGGTAATTCGATAAGAAGATATTTGACATGGAGCGTAAAAATGGTGGAAACCGAAGGGTTGGGGAGGCTCATCAATTCTCGTCGGATAGAACTTAATATGTCTCAAGTTGATGTCGCAAAAAAAATTGGTGTTTCGCGCCAGTATGTCTCTCTGATTGAGAAAGGAAAAGTTTCTCTAGTTGATAGTAATGAAGTAGTCAAAAAATTAGCAAATGTTCTCCAGTTGGAAGTTGAGAGACTTAAGAGGTTGAGGAAAAAGAGGAAAAACCTAAAAGTAAAATCCACTGATCCATTGTGTAAATTTTTATATGAGAGGAGACTGGAACTTGGTCTACCTCGGAAGGATCTTAATCGACTCCTTGGACATAAAGAAAAATCTAACCTTATTTTTGGACTTGAGTCTGGTGAGTGGCGCCCAGGCATTAAACTAATTTCTCGGCTTGAAAAGGTGTTGAGTTGTAAGATTCCTGATGAATTGATCTTGCAACGAGTACCAAATGGTGGTTCCGATCTAGGGCGTTTTTTGATCACTCGGCGTCTTATTTTGCGCTTAAATCAGGGTCGAGTTGCGGACTTAGCTCAGATTTCAAATTCTATGATGAGTATGATAGAGCGAGGAATTTGTCTGCCAAGAAAACGAACACTTACGAAGATTTTAAAGGTGCTTAAATGCGAACTTCCTGCCGAACTGGCAAAAAAATACGATGTTCCTTCTGATGAGAAGCCCGAGTCTTCACTCCACTGTGATTCTGGTTCTCTTTTTCCGTTTCTTACTTTCGGTTAATTTTCTATGATAGCCTATGATCCGCTCTTGGATTATAGGCTGTTTTTTTATTTTAAAACCCTAATTTGGTTAAAAATTTGGATTGTTCGAGTTCGGTGAGGGGGCGGCGGGAGTTGGGGGCGAGGGTGCCGAGGCGAAGATTTAAAATGCGTGTGCGTTTGAGAGTTAAAACATCATTGCCGAGCGCGGCGCACATGCGGCGGATTTGGTGCTTTTTACCTTCTGTTAAAATAATTTTAAAAGTATTCTCATCCACCAATTCCACTTTCGCCGGCTTGGTGCGATAGCCTTCAATCTCCACGCCCGCCGACATAATCTTTTTAAAACTTGGACCAATATTTTTCCGCGTTGTCACCTCATACTCCTTTTCATGTTCAGCTTCTGGGCTCAAAAGGCGATTGGTAATGCGACCGTCGTTGGTGAGGATCATTAAGCCCTCAGAATCTTTATCTAAGCGACCAATAGGGAATAATCCATCTTTAATTAACTCTTCAGTTTCCATCCCTTCTGGCTTGTTGAAGATAAAATACTGATAATCTTTCTTAATCGCCTTACTATTTACCTCCACTTTATCAGTCTCGGTAACCTGCATACCAAGTTCCGCGCGCTTGCCATTTACCAGCACTTGCCCGGCTTTAATTAGCGCGTCAGCACCCCGGCGGGTGGCGTAATTGTGATCAGCTAAATATTTATTTAGTCGCATTCTTTTCTTTATTCTTCTCGGCGGCAAGCACGCGTTTGATAGCTAGAGCATAAGCCGCCAAACGCATACTAACTTTTTTACTTTCCACAATTTTAAAGATTTCATTAAATGCTTTTACGAGTTTTGGCTTTAACTTCGCTAACACTTCATCTTTGGTCCACTTTTCATTATGCATATTCTGGTACCACTCAAAGTAGGAGACGGTCACGCCACCAGAGTTGGCTAAAATGTCGGGGATCACTAAAACTTTTTTCTTTTCTAAAATTTTATCAGCTTCGGCTGTGGTTGGGCCATTCGCCATCTCAATCACATATTTGGCACTAATTTTATCGGCATTTTTTTTATTAATCACTTCCTCAATGGCGGCTGGCACGAGCACGTCAATATCATTTAATGTTAAAAGTTGCGCGTTTGAGATTGCCTTTGCGTTAGGAAAATTTTTCAGGCTCCCATTGATTTGTTTGTAAGACATCACCGTCTCCACGTCCAAACCATTTGCGTTAAATATGCCACTTTGGGAATCGCTCAAAGCGACAATTTTAAAGCCTAATTTTTCGGCATGACGAGCAAAGTATTCGCCCACATTGCCGATGCCTTGCACGGCAATTCGTGTTTTGCTTGGTACTAAATTTTTCTTTTTCGCTAAAGCTTCCAAAATGTACACGCCACCTAAACCAGTGGCTTCTGTGCGACCTTCCGACCCGCCGTTACCCAGAGATTTACCAGTGAAAACGGCTAATGTTTTTTTACCAACGATCTTAGAATATTCATCTACCATCCAATCCATAATTTCTGCTGTGGTATACATGTCGGGCGCTGGCACATCCTTCTCTGGTCCAATCATATCGGCAATTGCCCGCACAAAAGCTCGTGATAATTTTTCTAGTTCGCTTTTTGAAAGTTTTTTGGTATCCACAATTACGCCACCTTTGCCACCGCCGAATGGGATGTCGGCCACGGCGCACTTCCAGGTCATCCAGGCGGAGAGATTCTTAACTTCTCGCTCATCTACGATTGGGCTAAAGCGTAAACCGCCCTTGTACGGTCCCATGGCGTTATTATGTTCGCTGCGATAACCAGTAAAAATTTGTGTTTTACCGTTATCCATTTTAACCGGAAAGTTGACCTTAATAATCTTCTCTGGCTCGCTGAAACGTGTATAAATTTGGTCTGATAATTTAAGAAATTCGGCGGCTTGTTTTAACATGTGAGGATTATATGCCAATCAAGATAAAGAAGCCAATCGCCAAAATTATGCGATAAACACCGAAGGAAACGAAGCTATGAGTGCGGATAAAACGGAGGAAGAATTTAACCGCAAAGAACGCAGTAATAAAAGACCCTAAAAAGCCGATGGTGAGAAGGTAAAGTTCCTGCCCGGTAAAATCAAACCCAGATTTAAAGAGATCAAGCCCAGTGGCGGCGAGCATGGTGGGGATAGCCAGGAGAAAGGAGAATTTAACCGCTGAGGCGCGATCAAGCCCGAGGCCAAGTCCGCCCACAATAGTGGCCGCCGCGCGCGAAACTCCCGGGATCATAGCGAAGGATTGCGCGATTCCGATGATAAAAGCTTGTTTAAAATTAATCTGACTTAAATTTGTTTTAGGCGCTTGCCTTACTTGATACCAACGCTCAAAGATAATTAATAATATTCCACCGATTAAAAGAGCAAGTAAGGTCACAATTGTGCTACCCAGCAAATACTTTTTTACAAATGAATAAAAAATTAAACCTAAAACTGCGGTGGGTAAAAAGGCAACAATAATTTTCTTCACTAAATTTCGGTCATGCCAAATGGTGTCGGCATAAATTAAAACTACCGCCAAAATTGCGCCAAGTTGAATAAATATCTCAAAGCTTTTCACAAACTCACTTTGTGTAAGATGTAAAATTTTAGAAACTAGTATTAAGTGCCCGGTAGAAGAAATTGGTAAGAATTCCGTTACACCCTCAACGATTGCTAAAATTAAGGCATCAATATAGTTCATATTTATATTCGCTTTTTAACTTTACGTTGCCAGTAAAAGTAAGCAAGCACACAAATTAAGCCAAAGGCAATCGCCATCTCAAACAAATTTTCAATACTACTTACGCCATTAGTCACGGACTCCAAACTAGCAAATCCAGTGTAGCCTATTACCAAAAAAACAAAACTCCGGATGGTTAAACCAATGCTCGTGGCAAACAAGTAACTCTCCATATTAATTTTAATCACTCCAGCTAGTATTGAGACTGGTGTGGTGGGCATAAAGGGGAGTGTGCGAATAACTAAAAGCACCCACTTATCGCGATGTGTACCATGAAAGTATTTACCCAAACCCTCAATTTCATCATGTGAGACTCCAATCCAAGGCCCAAACTTTCGAATCATAAAATCTTCAGCTTTATCACCCAAAATGTAAAAGAGCCATTCAATAATTGTTTTTGAAAGTCCGGCAATAAGAGCAAGGGCAAATAACAAAGTAAATGGTTTGCCAACTGAAGACACCAAAACTCCCGCCGTCATAGTGACAAGCGGGGAGGGAATTGGCGCGATTATCTCCTCAATTATTGAGCCGATGAAAACAAACAGTTCAATGGGGAGTCTTTCCGCAAGTGAGCGGATAAAGTTTTCAACCGCGAGAAACATTAGTTTGTGTAGCGAGCAACGATGCTTTGCAAAAGTTGGATAATTTTACCCATCTCTTCAATTTGCTTAGCAAGGCTGTCTACTTCTTGAAGTGGTCCTAACACGGTAGCTTCTTGGTTAGTCACACTGTTAATTAAATTTTTCTCACTTTTTACTAAATCGAGATTGCTTACGGTGCCCACGATAGACTCTTGGCAATTGCGCCAATCTTGGCTAATCATAGCACCATCAGCCAAGTAACAATTGTTCTCAATTACTTGTAAATCCTCCGTACCAGCTTTCACACCAAAAGGCATAAATACTGCTACTAAGGCTAAAAGAATCATTAATTTTTGCATATCGTTATTATAGCAAATTTGACAAGGCTTGTCAACTGTTTTGCAGCATTTCCTCGATCCTCAATAACTCGTTATATTTAGCCACCCTTTCACCTCTTGCAGGGGCACCAGTCTTAATTTGCCCAGCATCGAGCCCGACAGCCAAATGAGCGATACTTACGTCTTCAGTCTCTCCTGAACGATGCGAGATGATGGTTTTATAGCCAGATTCTTTGGCAAACTTTAAAACGTCAATTGTTTCAGTGATTGTGCCAATTTGGTTTGGTTTAATTAAAATCGCATTACCGGCGCCAATTTCCACACCTTTTTTTAGGCGTGAGATGTTGGTGGTAAAAAGATCGTCACCCACAATTTGGCAATTAGTGCCGAGTTCTTTTGTGAGGTTTGCGGTTTCTGCCCAGGCTTCTTCAGCCAGAGGATCCTCAATTGATATTAATGGATAAAGTGAACACCAGTATTTATAACGTTCAATGAGTTGCTCCGCAGAAACTTCTTCAGCGTCAAGTTTGAAACGGTAAAGTCCACCATAAAGTAGTTCGCTCGCAGCCACATCGAGACCTAAAGCAATCTCGTGACCTGGTGTGAGGCCAGCGGTGTTAATTGCTTCAATCACCAAATCGATTGCTTCACGATTACTTTTAACTGCTGGAGCGTAACCGCCTTCATCGCCCACGGTGTTGCTTGTGCCACGACGGATAACAATTTCGCCGAGCGCGTGGTAAACCCGCGCGCATCGCTCAAGTGATTCGCGGAAGGTGCCAGGGCTAATAGGGATAATCATAAATTCTTGAATGTCGGCAGAATTTTTTGCATGTGCGCCGCCATTTAAAATGTTTATCATGGGGCGAGGTAAAGTAAATTTGCTATTGCCGGCTAAATTTCCGAAGTGTTTGAAGAGTGGCAAATTTTGTTCAACAGCTACCGCTTTAGCAAAGGCAAGAGATACCGCTAAAATTGCATTTGCGCCAAGCGTTGACTTGTCGGCTGTTCCGTCGAGTTCAGTTAGCGCTTTATCGAGAGTGTTTTGATCATAATCTTTATTTACGATTGCAAAGGCAATTTTTTGCTCAATATTTTTTACTGCTCTGAGAACTCCGCGTCCGCCGTAACGAGCAATCTCGTTATCTCTAAGTTCTTTAGCCTCTGCTTTACCTGTGGATGCGCCGGAAGGCACTTCTGCGCGCCCGGTAGCACCACCTTGAAGTGTGACCTGCGCTTCAACTGTTGGCCAGCCACGTGAGTCTAGGATCTCTCGCGACTTAATCTGAACAATTTTTGACATAATTTGTTATAATTATTTTAACATGAAAACCGAAAAAGCAATTTTTGCCGCAGGGTGTTTCTGGGGAGTTGAGGAAGCTTTTAGGCAAACGTCTGGTGTGCTTAGTACACGGGTGGGTTATACCGGCGGGCATCTTAAAAATGCCACTTACGAACAAGTGTGCGCTGGCAACACGGGCCATGCGGAAGCGGTGGAAGTAACTTATGATGCTGAAAAACTTTTGTTTAACGATCTACTTAACATTTTTTGGGAGTCACATGATCCTACGACGATGAATCGCCAAGGCCCGGATGTGGGTGCACAATATCGCTCAGCGATTTTTTATTTAACTTCTGAACAAAAAGTTCAAGCTGAAGAATCTAAAAAACAATTGGATTTGAGTGGTAAATTTAATTCTCCTGTTGTGACGGAGATTACCCAAGCATCTGAATTTTATGAAGCCGAAGACTATCACCAACAATATCTCGCCAAACGCGGCGCCAAAGTTTGCCATTGACTTATTTAATATTTTAGGTAGTCTTGTGAGGGTTACTCAGAGCATGGGTTCTTTTTTTAGGAGACGACTGTGGATGAATTAAGGCTAGATTGGAATGAGATTGTTGAGCTAAGACCAAAGGGGTATGCCGAGTTTCAGGATCATAGGAGGGGTTTGGTTTATCATGGTCCTGTGGAGAAGGTTGAAATTACAGATGACGACGTGGTGCAGATCCATCTTAAGTATGTTGCACAAATGGGCCTACCGGGGCGAGATGGATTTGGAAATTGGGTAAAGGCTCCCGATGAAAAGAAATTGTGGGAGTTTCCCAACCTGATCATCCCTTTTGTATTCCAGGATCTAGAGAAAGGGAAGAGAATCTTGTTTGCGAATACACAACTTCTCTATATCGATGACGTGGAATCGAAAGTTAAGTTTAATGAGAATGGCGAAGTCGTGAAATAGACAACCTTGGCCAGCCCAATATTTAATTGAGGCTGGCTTTTTTATTTCAATAATTAAAGTTACAATGTGTGGGTGAAAGAACTGCCAAAAAAATTACCGACGGAGTGGGATTTGGGTGCGCTTTTTGCGGGCGATACGGACGCAAAAATTGAGGAAGAGAAGAAGCGCGTGGAGGCTGAAACGATGAATTTTGTAAATAAATGGGAATCGAGAAGTGATTATTTGAGCGACCCGAAAGTTCTGAAGGAGGCACTTGATGATTATAATAAATGGATTGAAACTTCAGGAACTAGTGGCAAAGTTGGATATTATTTCTCGCTTAGGCAAAGCGTGGTAGATAACCAAGAAGTTAAACTCGGTTTAAACCAAGTTGAAAGTTTAGCCACAAAACTCACTAACCAAATTCAATTTTTTACTTTACGACTCTGTAAGGCTACGCCAGAAAAGCAAAAAGAATTTTTAAATTACCTCGAACTGGCAAATTATAAACATTTTCTTGAGCGACTTTTTGCTGAAGCCAAATACACGCTTTCAGAGTCTGAAGAAAAGATAATTAACCGCCTGGGCTCTTCGGCCTTTTCAAACTGGGTACGTTTAGTGAGCGATTTATTGTCTAAGGAGGAGGTAAATGGTAAAAATATTTCTGAATTAATTGGCTTGGTGGATAGTGTAGATAAAAAAGTTCGAGACGAAGCGGCCGAAGGGGTGAATATAATTTTTGCTAAACATTTAGACGTGGCTGAAGCCGAATTGAATTCAATATTAAATACCAAAAAGAATTTTGATGAACTTCGGGGCATATCTCGCCCTGATCTCTCGCGTCACATTAGTGATGATGTAGAAAGTGAAGTGGTGGATACTTTAGTGGAGACGGTAGCAAATGATTTTGAAACTCCACAAAAGTTTTATGCACTTAAAGCTAAACTTTTAGGCTTACCTAAACTGGCTTACCACGAGCGCAATGTGCCAATTGGTAGCTTAGATACCAAATATACTTATCAAGAAGGCTCAGAAATTGTTTATAAATCCTTGCTTAAACTTGATGAGGAATTTGCTCAAATTTTTTATGATTTTGTAACCAAGGGCCAGGTTGATGTGTATCCTAAAAAAGGCAAAAGGTCTGGCGCATTTTGTGATCATTATTTACTAGGTTTGCCGACTTACATTATGCTTAATCACAACGACCGAGCGCGGGATGTGATGACGATTGCTCATGAGGTTGGCCACGGAATTAATAATGAGTTAATAAAAAAGCAGCAAATTGCAATAAATTTTGATACCCCACTTTCTACAGCAGAGGTGGCGAGTACATTTATGGAAGATTTTGCTTTGCAAGAAATTGCCGAAGGATTAGGGGGTAAAGAACGTCTAGCTTTAATGATGATGAAACTTGGTGATGATATATCAACTATTTACCGCCAAATTGCATTTTACCGATTTGAAACTGAGTTACATAAACTATATCGAGAGAAGGAGTTTCTCTCTCAACAAGAAATCGGCACGCTGTTTCGTAAACATATGGAGAGTTATATGGGTGAGGCGGTGGAGCAATCGGCAGGGTCAGAAAATTGGTGGATTTATGTGTCGCATTTCCGGGCTTTCTTTTACGTTTACTCGTACGCTAGTGGTTTGCTAATCTCAAAAAGCTTACAGAATTTGGTTCGGAAAAATCCTAAAGAAATTACTAAAGTTAAAGAATTTTTAAGCACAGGATTAGCAGATTCACCTAAGAATATTTTCTTAAAACTTGGGATTGATATTAGTAAAAAAGATTTCTGGCAAGCGGGATTAGATGAAATAAAACGTGAATTAGCTGAAGCAGAAAAGTTGGCTTTAAGTTTAAAACTAATTAATGAAAATTAAGAATTTTGAAAGTTTAGCCACAAACAAATTACGCAAAGATGCGCTCGAAATTGTGGAAGCTGGGCTTGAGGCGATTGATACTACAAAAGTAATTGAAAGTAATATTAAACTTGTAGGTAACGAACTAAAAATTGCTGGAGAAAGTTTTAATTTAAAGTTATTTAAAAAGGTTTATTTAGTGGGCGTGGGCAAGTGTGCTCTTGAAGCCTCGCTTGAGATAGAGAAAATTTTGGGTGAAAAACTTACGGATGGAGTGGTGGTGGATGTGAAGTGCTTTGAACGTCCAAAACGTTTAAAGTTTTGTTTAGGTTCGCATCCTTTACCATCTGATAAAAATATTGATGCCACTAAAATGATCATTGAGATGCTTGAGAAGGCGGAAGTTGATGATTTGGTGATCTTTGTAATTTCTGGCGGTGGGTCGGTGTTGCTTTGCCAACCCGAAAACTTTACTTGCAACCAAGAGTCTGAAATTACCAAGTTTCTATTTGATGCGGGTGCCACGATTCAAGAGTTAAACACAGTCCGCAAACACATTTCATTAGCGCGTGGTGGTTGGTTGGCCAAACATGCTTACCCAGCGCGAGGTGTGGCTTTAATTTTTTCTGACGTGCCGGGTAATCATTTAAGTTTTATCGCTTCTGGTCCTACAGTGCTTGATGAAACTACAGTAGATGACGCCAGAGAGGTGATAAACAAATATAAAGTCTGGGAAAAGTATCCATATGTTACAAAAAATCTACTTGAGACACCAAAAGATCCAAAGTACTTCGACAAAATTTCTAATTTATTAATTGTTTCAAATCAGCTTGCTTTGGGAGCAATGAGTGCTAAGGCGCAAGCGCTGGGTTATAGTTCTCTAATTAAAAATAATGAACTAATTGGTGATGCAAAGTTACTAGGCCAGCAAATTTTAAATGATTTTAAAAGTTCAAAGCCCAATTCAGTTTGGCTTTATGGTGGTGAGTCAACTGTAAGAGTAAAAGGTAGGGGAGTTGGGGGCAGAAATCAAACTTTGGCACTATCGGGTTTAAAAAATTTAGTAAGCAATGAGCTACTTATTGCACTTGCCTCTGATGGTCGGGATAACTCCGACTTTGCAGGCGCAATTTGTGATAAAATTACTTTACGCGATGCGGAAAAGTTAAATTGTGATCCAAAAAAATATTTAGAAGATGATGACTCCTTTGGATTCTTTAAAAAAGTTGGTAATTATCTTGACGCTGGTTACTTAGGTTCAAATGTTTCTGACTTAATTTTAGTAATCAAGTAAATTTTAAATGAAAATTGGATTTTTTAGATACGAATCATGGGAGAAAACCTATGTAAGTAGCCACCCTTTGGCTGCTAAGCTCTCGGGGCGGTTTGATTTTGTGGATCACATTATTGATGAAAATCATCTGCCTCAAACAAATGACTTTGAAGTTATTTCTGTGTTTGTGGACTCAAAAATTGATCGTAAAGTGCTTGATCATTTACCAAATTTAAAGTTGATTGCCACTCGTTCAACAGGTTTTGACCACATTGATCTTGCTTTGTGCAAAGAGCGAGGGATTTCTGTCACAAACGTACCGGGATATGGTGAAAATACCGTGGCTGAGTATGCTTTCGCGCTAATTCTGTGCCTTTCACGAAAGATTTTTGCAAGTTATCATCGCGTAAAAGAGGATGGGAGTTTTAATCTTGAGGGTTTGAGAGGGTTTGATCTTGCGGGTAAAACTTTAGGCGTAATTGGTACCGGCAGAATTGGTAAACATGTGATAAAAATGGCAAAAGGCTTTGAGATGAAGGTGGTGGCCTTTGACAGCTTCCCTGACACTAAGGCTTCATCAGAACTCGGATTTATTTACTTGCCGTTTGATCAAGTTTTAGCCCAAAGTGACATCGTGACGCTCCATGTGCCATCACTTCCGGAAACTGAGCACTTAATAAATAAAGAAAGTTTAAAAAAGTTTAAACGTGGCGCATATTTAATTAATACTAGTCGTGGTGTGGTGGTAGAAACTGAAAGTTTAGTCGAAGCATTACAATCTGGGCAACTCGCCGGTGCCGGTTTGGACGTAATTGAGGAGGAGGGTGTGGTGCATGATGAATTAAACTCTTTTGTCAGGCATCAACTCGATGGGCATAATCTTAAAACTGTAATCGCAAATCATATTTTGATTGATATGCCAAACGTGATTATTACTCCGCATAATGCCTTCAACACTGATGAGGCTTTAAGACGTATAATCGATACAAATTTACAAAATATTGCTGATTTTATGTCGGGAAATCCAAAAAATTTAGTGAAGTTACCGTAATGGCTCGTCAACACAAATTTTAGCTTTATTTATCAACAGTTTTCTTAGGTATTACAGTATTTGAAATGTTATAATTTGCCTCGTGAGACAGAGATTATTTCTGGCGGTTCTTTTGCTATTAACCTTGTTGCCAATCACTTGGGCAAAAGCAGTTTCAGGTGTCCCCGGAATTATAAGTTATCAAGGTAGACTTACAAATTCTAGTGGCGATTTACTTGGTGGTTCTGGAACTACTTATTATTTTAAATTTTCGATTTGGGATGCCTCATCATCTGGTAATCGTTTATGGCCAAGCTCGGTACCAGGCACTACTTCAACCACGGTTCGTCAGGGAGTTTTTAATATAAATATCGGCGACACTGCAAATGGGTATCCAGACACTTTGGATTACAATTTTAATAATAACCAAAGTGTTTATCTCCAAGTTGAGGCATCGTCGGATGGTTCAAGTTTTCAAACTCTCACACCGCGCCAGGCAATTAATTCCACATCTTTCGCCCAATTAGCCGGTGCAGTGAGTGGCACTAATTCATCGGCGATTGGTACTACCACACCTTTTAGTAATTCCACTTTGGCAGTGGCCGCCACTTCTACAAATGCAGTTGGCATCTCGGTGCGTGGAGCATCCGGGCAAACGGCGAATCTTTTCCAAATTCAAGATGCATCTGGAAGTAATTTATTTTATTCAAACTCCAGCGGCGGACTTTTTGCTTCATCCACACTTCAAGTTACTGGAGCCTCAAATTTTTACAGCACAGTTAAAATTGACGGCGCTACAACTTTAAATAATGTTACCTACAATTGGCCAAGTTCACTATCGGCTAATTATTTTTTGAAAACTGATGGTAGTGGTAACTTAACTTGGGCTGATGTCGCAAGTGGTGGAGGCAGTTCCGACGGTAACTGGGTATTTTTTAACGGGTCTGGTTTGCGCCCAGCTACAACTTCAAACCAAGTAGTTATCGGCAACAGCGCCACCACTACCAGCGACACCTTCCAAGTTTCTGGCACTATTTTTGCTTCCGGTCTCTCAACCTTGAGTGGGGGAATCTTGGCCAACAGTTCTACTTCAACTATCACCAACTTAACAATGGTGAACTCAACTTCCACCAATGCCACCACTACCAGATTGGCCATCACTTCACTTGGCACCGCCGCCGGCACCTTCCTCGCGGTTGATGCCACTGGCC
>CAZYLF010000002.1:0-222593 GCA_964648765.1 uncultured Candidatus Saccharibacteria bacterium | reverse complement strand
TAATCGTCCTAAGGTAGCGAAATTCCTTGTCTGGTAAGTTCAGACGCGCACGAATAGTGTAATGACTGGGGAACTGTCTCGGAGCACAGCTCGGTGAAAATACAGTACCGGTGAAGATGCCGGTTACCTGCAGATAGACGAAAAGACCCCAGAAGCTTTACTATAGCTTGATATTGAGCATATGTTCTTACTGCGTAGCATAGGTGGCAGACTTTGAAGTGGTGCTTTCGGGTGCCATGGAGTCGTCAGTGAAATACCACTCTGTAAGAAAATATGTTCTAACCTGATCTGAAAAAACTGGTCGGGGACAGTGTCTGGTGGGTAGTTTGTTTGGGGCGAATCCCTCCTAAAAAGTAACGGAGGGGCCTATTAAGGTCAGCTATCCGCCGATGGAAATGGCGGAGATAGTGTAATGGCATAAGCTGGCTTAACTGTAAGACGTGCATGTCAAGCAGATGCGAAAGCAGAGCATAGTGAACCGACGATACGCGTTAGACGCGGTCGGAGATTAACGGATAAAAGCTACTCTGGGGATAACAGGCTAGTTCCGCCCAAGCGTCCATAGCGACGGCGGAGTTCGGCACCTCGATGTCGGCTCAACTTATCCTGGTGGTGGAGAAGCTACCAAGGGTTTGGCTGTTCGCCAATTAAAAAGTTACGTGAGCTGGGTTCAAACCGTCGTGAGACAGGTTGGTCTCCTATCTACTGCAGGCGTTGATGTTTGAGGGGAGTTACTTCTAGTACGAGAGGACCGAAGTGAACTGACCTCTGGTCTACCTGCTGTCACGCCCGTGGCAACGCAGGGTAGCTATGTCGGGAAAGGATAACCGCTGAAAGCATCTAAGCGGGAAGCCAACCCCAAGATTAAACATCGTTTGAGACTCGTAGGAGATGACTACGTTGATAGGCGTTAAGTGTAAGCACAGTAATGTGTTGAGCTGAGACGTACTAATTTGTCGACTTCCTATTGGGAAATTTGGAAAGCACTCTTGCTTATAAATGATTAATTTAAATAAAAAGATCGAATTTTTTGTTCTGGTGGTTTAACGCCGAGGTCACACCTCTTACCATTCCGAACAGAGAAGTTAAGCTCGGTAGTGGCGATGGTACTCTTTAAAAGGGTAGAGTAGCTAGCCGCCGGAACAAAAAGTTTGATGGCTAAAAGGGGTAAAATATGCTAGGCTAAAATTGTATGAATAAATATATTTTAGCTGTTTTTTTGACTCTAACATTATCAATTAATGCTTTTGCTTTAACTCCACTTCCGGTTGAAGATCAGATTTCTAACCTTCGAGCTGAGATTGCCCGTTTGACTGCGTTGGTACGTCAATTGGGAGGCGATCCTAACCCGACGCCAATTTTGCCGTATCCGATTTTCTGTTATGAATTTAAAGAAAATTTTACTCCAGGTGATGGCCATCCAGATTGGACTAAATTAGGTGAAGTCTTAAAACTCGAAGGAGTTACAACGGTTAAACAGTTACAAGAAAAATATGAAGCTGACACGCTCCGCCCAGCCGGACTACGTTTGGGTACTGGTTACGTGGGACCGCTCACACGCGCCAAGTTAAATGCGCTTTATCGTTGTGCACCACCAATTCACGGTGACAGTTTGCCACCAAGTATTTCTGGTGTTACGGGTCCGACAATGTTAAAAATTGGTGAATTGGGTACGTGGACAATTAATGCTTCTGATCCTGGAAATGATCCGCTATCATATTCTGTACATTGGGGCGATGAGCCACTCAGTTCAGCTGAAGTTGGAACGACCCCAAGCGCTGAGAGAGTTTACAGTCAAACTGCCACGTTCACTCACACTTATTCTCGCGCGGGCACTTATTATCCAAAATTTTGGGTGCGTGATAATGCGGGCAATACTCAATGGACAAGTTTGAGTGTAAATGTAACTGCTGGTAATGTGGCGAGGGTCACAGTAACCTCTCCAAACGGTGGTGAAAGTTGGGTGGCCAATTCTATTGAAAGAATTAGGTGGAGTACGGTAAATACAAACAGAAATGATAAGGTAGATATTTATTTGGATAAAATCCCTGTTTGCCTTCCATCGCCATACCCTTGTAGTAATACGATAGTTCTCGATAAAAATATTTCAGCTAGCGCGTCGTATAATTGGATCGTGGCCACTGATATAAGCGACAATACTATCCTAGCCGGAGATTATTATATGAAAGTTTGTTTGGCGGGAACTAATAACTGTGACGTAAGTGATAGGCCGTTTACGATTACGGATACTACGTTAACTCCCACAATTACCCCAACGCAATTACCACTACCTGTAGTCTCAGCCGATAAACTTTCCCAGCAGCCTATTAAGGTCAATGGGTTTACTGGAGAGAATAAAGTTGAGTGGAAAATAGTAAGCGGAGCATTACCTGAAAATGTTTGGTTGGAAAGGAATACCACTTTTTGTATCCCAGAGGCTCATTGTCCAGATGTAGAGAATTTTATGGCCACTATCGGTGGTTGGCCGGCTGCTGAAGGGGAATATAATTTTACCGTGCAAGCCTCAAATGGATCCCAGGTAGCAAGGCAGGCTTATAAACTTACCGTTGCTGGCTGGGCAAATTCTACTCCGGAACTACAATTAGTCAGTCCGAATGGCGGAGAAGCTTGGCCCTCACGTTCTGTAAAAAGAATAACATGGTCGTTATCAAATGGGGCACATGTTGAAAAGGTTAATATTTTCCTTGATCAAAAAGGTGTTGCTAAAACATATACTCTCGATAAAAATATCCCCATTTCACAAATTTATAATTGGATCGTGGCTACAGACATTGACGATAAAATTATACCAGCAGGGGATTACTATATGAGAATTTGCTCAAGCAGTGCTGCTGCGTTCTGTGGTCGTAGCGACAGTTCCTTTGCTATCACTCTTCAGTAAAAATTTGCTACAATAAGTAGCATATGTCTTGGGCTGGACGTAGACGTTTAACCTACTTTTTTCTCGTACTCTTACTTTTGGGTGCAGTTTTGGTGGCGAGTTTGTTTATTTTTGTGCCAGAACCAAATTGCTTTGACGGTAAACAAAATCAAAATGAGTTGGGCGTGGATTGCGGTGGAATTTGCGAGGCGGTTTGCAAAAGTGAAGCTAGGGAATTAAACATGATATGGTCGCGTGTGATTGAGCTCACCGATAATATTTATGAGACGGCAACCCTGGTTGAAAATCCTAATCGTGATTTAGGAATAATTGATGCCGGTTTTGAGATTCGCTATTTTGATAAAGAAAATTTAATTATTAACAAGCGCTCAGACAAAATAAGTTTATCTCCGGGTGAGAAGTTTGTTGTCTTTGAGCAGAGCATCGACGTGGGAAGGCGCGTACCAACTAAGTCAGTGTTTGAGTGGACAGGTTCGGGCAAATGGTATAGACCAAGCAAGGAGGCACCAGAAATTACTTGGGAGAGTAAGGACTTTGTGCAAGATGACCCGCCACTTTTGAAAGCCGAAGTCACAAACAAATCAAATTCTTTTCTTTCAAATATTATGGTAGTGGCCACTGTTTTAGATAAGGATCTAAATCTACTGGCCGTAAGTTCGACTTTGGTTGAGTCACTTGAGGCTAGCGAGACTCGCGAGGTGGCCTTCTCGTGGCCCGAACCTTTTTTGGGCGAGGTGGTGCGAGTGGAGCTTTACCCGCACCTAGGTACGCCACTTACTGAATGATTAAATATTTCTTTAGAGGGATTGATTGGCTGTTGTTTTTCTCCACCCTAATGCTTCTTGGGGCAGGTTTGTTTGCAATGAATTCTTTTGTAAGTGAGAGTTATTTTTTCGACCGGCAATTAATTTGGATCAGTTTGGCATTGGTTACTTTTTTTGTTTTGAGTATTTTTGACTTTAGGTTTCTGCGTCGCGGGGGAGTTTTAATTGCCTTTTTTCTCATTCTTACAGCGGTGTTAGTGGTTCTTTTGATTGTTGGTGAGGCGGTTAAGGGTTCAACAAGTTGGTTTCGCTTTGGTTCTGTGTCACTTCAGCCGTCTGATTTTATGAAGTTGGTTTTAGTTTTAGTTTTAGCAAAATATTTTTCAAGGAGACATGTTGAGATTGCCAACATCCGCCACATTGTGATCTCTGGGCTTTATGCAATTGTGCCACTGGTTTTAATTTTATTGCAAAAGGATTTTGGATCCTCCGTAATTATCTTTTTACTTTGGTTTGGAATGACGATCGTGTCTGGAATTTCAAAAAAACATTTAATTATCGTAGTGACAACAGCGACACTCGCTTTTGGTTTACTTTGGCTTTTTGCGTTCACTTCTAACCAGAAAGCTCGTATTATTAGTTTTATCCAACCACTCGCGGATGTGCGGGGGGCAGGCTACAACGCTTTTCAGTCCACAATTGCCGTGGGTTCAGGTGAACTATGGGGCAAGGGAGTGGGGTACGGCACTCAGTCACGATTGGAATTTTTACCTGAATACGAAACCGATTTTATTTTTGCCGCTTTTGCTGAAGAGTGGGGCTTTGTAGGGGTTTTAGTTTTATTTACGCTTTTCGGAATTGTAATTTGGCGAATTTTAGCAATCTCGTTTAAGGGTGATAGTAACTTTGAGTCACTATATGGCGTCGGTCTTGCGATTATTTTTGTTAGCCACTTTACGATCAATGTGGGAATGAATATGGGGTTACTTCCTGTGACTGGTCTCACTTTGCCTTTTGTGAGCTACGGTGGTTCACATTTGCTAATGGAGTTTATGGGTTTAGGAATTTTAATGGGTATGCGCCGCTACTCTCGCGCTTTCCACCGTTCACAATTACAGAATGAATTCCTTGGCGGGGTTTAGGGGTTACATGTATTGGTGGGCGTGAACGTACATCCGATTGGCCAGTCTTTTGAAGTTTCTGAAGAATATAGGGAGATTGCATTATCATTATTGAAACCAGGCAAAAAACCTGGATCTTGCATAGATGGTGGCGTATTGCTCGCATTTTCAATGACTCTGGACATGACAATTTTGTAATCTGTCCCAGTGTTGTTGACCTTGTAGATAAAACCCTTATTTGCGTCAATGCCGGCAGTAAAATGATTGGCGCAACCCCCATTTGAGTTATTACCTGGTAATGATGGATCACACGGACGAGAATTAAGATAGACGCCAATTTTATCTTGAAGTGCTGTATCGTCTCTGTTGCATGAGTTACATTGGAAACAGGTTATGCCGGTATTCGGAGCACACCCCGGGTTTGCGTCAGGAGGGTATTCGCCATATTGGGTGTGATAAAGTTCTAGTGCCTTCTGGACCTCTTTTAAGTTAAGTACTCTCTCAGTGTCTCTTGCTTTGCGCCGAGATTCTTGCACTCCCGTGATAACAATACTTGAAAGTAAACTAATTATTGAAATTACCACCAGCAATTCGATTAAGGTAAAACCCCTCGACTTCGCTCTGGGCAAGCCACGATTTTTCATTTTAGATAAATTTTTTCTGTTTCTTTAACCATCTGCTCGAGATTAAACTCTTGAAAGATTTTTTTCTTTAAATTCTGCGCCAACATTTTATTTATTTCCGTGTTGGCAATTAGGCGACTAATTTTTTGACCTAAATCATTTGGGTTTTTAGGCTCTACTAACAAACCAGTTTTTTCGTCCTCAATTATATCAGAAATCGCTCCAACCCTGCTTGCCACCACAGGTAAACTGGCTTGCCCAGATTCCATCAACACATATGGCAGACCTTCTTTAACTGACGGCAAAATGAAGGCGTCAAATGCGAGTAAAAGTTTTGAAGCGTCAGGCACAAAACCCGCTAAAAAAACAGTTTGAGATAAATTTTCTTCCCTAATTTTCTCAAGCAATTTTTCATGTTCTTCACCACTGCCAATAATAATCAAAATAAATGGCAAGTTAGGAACTCTTTTTTTAAGTTCCGTTATGGCTCGGATGGCAAATTGATGACCCTTATTTTTATGTAGTTCTCCAATTGTCCCGAGCCAAAACGCGCTGTGTAATTTAACTGGCAAATTGCATGTTTGCGCTAAAATTTGTCTGGCTTCATCGCGTGCGGTAAAGGCAATGTTCCCTATGCCGTTATGGACTAAACTGATTTTGTTTTTTACAAATGGCCAATTAATAACGTCTTGCTTCTCTTTTTCGCCAATTACAATTGTTTGATGCGAGAAAATAATAGTAAGCCAAGAAAGTTTTTTAGTCACTATTTTGGCCAACCAACTCCGATCTTCATTAAAATACCAACCATGAGCGGTGTAAACAATTTTTTTAATCCCAGCAAGTCTCCCAGCCAAGGCTCCAAGCCCGCCGATTTTTGGGCTGTTGATATGTAGCACATTAGGGCGCTCTCGCTTTAAGATTTTTAATATTTCAAAAAAAACTTTGATGTCTGATAGAAAATTAATATCACGACCAAGATTTTTAAATGCAAAACTTTTAATATTTAAATCATTTAATTTTTTTGGTAAAGCATTGCCTACGCCATGCCCCACCGTTACATCATAACCTTTAGATTTTAAGCTAACTGCCAGGTCAAAAACGTAGCGTTGGGCACCACCCCAATTGCCTTTAGTGATTAAAAATAAGATTTTTTTATTGTCCGACATATCTTCGTCACTATAGCATAAAATCGCGATTTGTGTTATGGTTGAGCCATATATGAGTTTCCGTCGTTCAAAACTTTTTTGGCTCTTGGTGGCTGGCGACCTTATCTTTTTTGCGCTCGCGCTGTGGCTTACGGTGTGGCTACGTTACCGAGCTTTGCCATCATTTTTTGACTTTCAACTTCTCTTTTTGCCGTTTACTTTAATTTTTGTTTTATGGATTTTTGTATTTTTTATTTCTGATCTCTACCGTCGGCCCAGTTTAATGTCG
This sequence comes from uncultured Candidatus Saccharibacteria bacterium, assembly GCA_964648765.1. Lineage (GTDB taxonomy): Bacteria > Patescibacteriota > Minisyncoccia > Phycocordibacterales > JACOZG01 > JBBTTN01. The sequence goes on along the minus strand of CAZYLF010000002.1, from coordinate 215,749 downwards.
GAGCAAAAGTTGCCCCGGATGATTTGGCAAGCACAAATTATAAATATTTTACTTGCAGTTTGTTTCTTTTATTTAATCCCATATTTTGGCGTTGCTCCTAAATCAATTCTTTTCATTAATCTTTTAATTTCATCAGCATTAATTTTTATTTGGCGCTTTCACTTTGTCGATTTCTTTCTCAAGCGTCGACCAGCTAAAGTTTATTTTATCGGTTCAAGTGAGGGGGTGATTGAGTTGAAGCAGGAATTGGCAGCAGCGTCGCGTTATCATCTGACGCTTGGCGAAGGCGATTGGCGTAATTTGCCGATTGGTGGCAATGGGGGAGTGGTGTTGGTAATTGATACGTATAATCACCAATCGCCTGAAGATTTAAAGCGCGTGTACCAATTAATGTATGCTGGGGCTCAAATTTTACCCTTTCATCTTTTTTATGAAGAGATATTTAACCGTGTGCCAATCAGAAGTATTAATGAACGTTGGTTTATTGAGTATGTAGAAAATTATTCTAGTAAAAGTTCTTATGCTGTAAAGCGCACGATGGATGTTTTGATTAGTTTGGTCTTGATGACCTTTTCGTTTTTAGTTTATCCGTTTGTTTTTTTGGCCATTAAACTTGAAGATGGTGGACCACTTTTTTATCGTGAGAAGCGCGTGGGCAAGGGGGGTAAAGAGTTTCTCATTACTAAATTCAGAAGCATGACCACTCATCCAGATTTTACTAAACGGCAAGTTACTCGTGTAGGGAGATTCATGCGCAAAACCCGTATTGATGAATTGCCACAAATTTTTAGTGTGATTCGGGGCTTGCAATCATTGGTGGGCCCACGTCCCGAGCGGCCAGATTACGTGCAAATTTATCGTGAGCAAATTAGCTATTATGATGCTCGGCATTTAATTACCCCCGGACTCTCTGGTTGGGCCCAACTTTACCAAAATAATCATCCGCATTTTAAACCGGGTGTGGAGGAAACGAGTGTAAAACTTTCATACGACCTGTATTATATTAAGCACAGAAGTTTAATGCTTGATATGACCATCGCTTTAAAAACAATTAAAACCTTGCTTTCACGCACGGGGATCTAGCCAATGGACGAGGGAATTTTTTGGTTCTTTTACCATTTGGCCACACGGTCACCAATCTTTAGTGCGGTGGCGGTTTTTTTAGCCAGAGATCTAATCTGGGTTTTGCTGGTTGGTTTTTTATTTTGCGCTAAATACTTTCACTTTAGCAGAAGAGAAGTTTTTTTAATTATTATTTGCGTATTAAGTGCTTGGGCCGTTTCACTTCTGATAAAAGTTTTATATTTAAGCCCACGCCCTTTTGCCTTACTTTCAGACTTAACACCGTTAATCAAAACTCGCGAAGCCCTTACCTCCTTCCCTTCGAGTCACACTATTGTGGTGGCGGCTTTGGCCGGGGCTTTGCTCCTCACTGGCTCATACTATCTTGGAATTATTTTTGGTATTGGGGCGATTTTGGTGGGCTTAGGGCGGGTGATGGTGGGGGTGCATTGGCCAAGCGATGTGCTGGCGGGTTTAGTCTTCGGCTTCCTCACAGTTTGGATTGTTAAGTTGGCACTTAAGTTCTATACTTTCAAGTAAGTATATATGGCTAGAAAATTTGGTCTCGTCTTTTCAGTTATTTTCTTCTCGGTTTTTCTCGGGTCTTTTTTGCGAATTGTTGAGTTTAATTTAAATTCAGTTCCGATTAGCAATGAGGCACTTGTTCTTGGTAGTCAGTCTCCGTCAAATGACCAGCCAAATAATACTACTAATGCCGCCTCGGCCTCATCACCATCACAGCGCGTGGTAATTTGGTATCACGCTTGGGGGGAAAAAATAGATAACATACCAGCTCTTGGTGAGAGTAATTTTATAACTCATGTCGCTATTGGCAATCTCGACTTTAATGAACAGCCAGTAGTTGACTCTAAAACATTAGCTAAAATTAATGCAATAAGAGATGCTGGGCTTACACCAATTTGGACACGGTGGCTTTTCTTCCAAGATGGTCAGAACGCAGCGATCCCAGATGCCGTACAGTTTAAAGATGCGTACGCTGATGGATCAATCGTTCATAATGCAGAATATTTTGCTTGGTTCTTAAAAAAGTTACGCGCTGAGGCTGACTCACTAGGGATTGATTTAATTTCCGTGGATACTGAACCTCATTTTTCTGACGGTGCTTCTACAAATTTTAAAGAAACAGTTTTACAAGCCCAGCTTTCATCTGCGGATTATGATGAGATTGCAAACTCTGTAAATCAGGCTTTGTCTGGCCAGGGTGTTGAAAAAACAGATTATATACATCCCGCTGATTCGTTCGGCAAAGTATCTGCTGGTTATCGGGCACTCAGTGACTTAGGTGCGCTTAAGGTTAACCTATCAACCTACCGTGACTGCTCACAAAGACTTGACCCAACTTTAGACCCAAATTATCAACCGCTATACAACGGTAATATACTAGGTGCATGGGTAACTATGAATGCTGCGTGTTATCGGCCGGTGGGGGGAAGTTGTTCCAACGGCTCACATCCCCAGTGTCCATTCGCACAAGATTCTTCAATTAACGCATTTTGGCTTCCGGCAAGTATCTTCCAAAATGTTAATTTTTGGTACAACCAAAATCGTGGACTTTTCTTTTATCCTACGTTTGGTGATAACGCACTTTTCCCTGATAAATTTAATGAATACTGCCAAAATAATTTAGCCACTTGTAATCAATATAATTACAGCGGTAAGATTATTAAAGACAATACAAAACCCACTACACCCACTAATTTAGTTGCCGGCACTGTTTCCCCAACTTCGTTAACTTTTTCTTGGTCACCGTCAACAGATAATGTGGCGGTAACAAAATACCGTGTGTGGCGAAACCGGGCCCAACTTACCGAAGTTACTGTCCCAAGTTTTACTGACAGCAGCTTGCCGGGAGCTCAACCTATTAGCTATCAGGTTTCTGCTTTAGATGCTGAGGGTAACGCTTCATCACTTTCTGCCAATTTAACTTTAAGTCCGGGTGTGCCGCCAGTAGATAGCACATCGCCCACGATTAGCAATATCCAAATTTTAAGAACTACCACCGGCGCCTTTGTTAGTTGGAATACAAATGAGCCGGCTGACTCCAGAGTAAATTACGGACTTTCAGCTAATCCGTACAGTGGGAGTGTTTACAAAGCTTCGCTGAGCCAAAGTCGGTTACTAAATATTACCGGCTTACAGCCCGGCACAACCTATCATTATCAGTTGGTTTCAAAAGACGCTTCAGGGAATACCACCTCAACCCAAGACGACACTTTTAAAACCTTTGGCGGAGGTGGTGGTGCTACTGATACTCAAGCCCCACAGACTCCCACCAATTTAACGGCCACAGCTCTTTCTTCAACTGAAATTAAAATTAGTTGGTTACCAGCAAACGATAATCAACTTGCCGGCGAGACGGCCACGGGCGTGGTGGGCTACAATCTTTATTTAAATACTGGCACATCACCGTTTACTTCGGTGACTGGGACGAGTTACCAGCAGCATCCATTAAGTCCCGCTACTACTTATACTTATCGCGTTTCAGCAATTGATGGAGCGGGACACGAATCACCAATTTCTGCGCCGGTGAGTGTTACCACGTTGTCATCCAATACTTCGTCAGGTGGCGGAGGAGGTGGAGGGGGTGGGGGAGGAGGCGGTGGTTCGGGTGGCAATATTGCCAACCAAACTATCTCTGGTGGCACCTTAACTCAAGCTGAACTCCAGGCTCGTATTCAAGAACTCCAACGGATTATTATCTTTCTCATCCAGCGTCTTATTGCTATCCTCACGCTCCGCGTGCAAGGCTTAAGCCAATAAACCCTTATTTTTAGCCATATTATCCATTCTACCTTGACTTTTTCGCTGTAATAGTGTAGTCTATTAAAAGTTCCTTGCAATGCTAGTTCGCGTGAATTGGCCATTCGTCGGTTGACGAACCAGCCGCATTTCGCGGCCTTTCATCCAATGGATGAGAGAAGAATTCCAACCAACGGTTGGAGAAGGAGATTGTCATGAAGAGTAGGGAGCAGGCGGTGATAGACAAGTTGGGCGGTGAAGCCCGAGCGGACGCTTTTCTGCGTGGTGAGCTTGAGGTGGTAGAAGCTGGTCCGATTGTTTTCGTTGATCGATCGGTAGCACCTTCATATGATGGATATGAAGTGACGGACACCGATGAGCCATTTTTTTCCGTTCAAAAGTTGGGATATGCTGATCTGGAGAGGTCTGGTCCAAGTTTTTTTGACGTAAGTAAGTTGGACCTTTGGATTCATGAGAGGCAGATGTCTAACTATGCGCCCGGGGAGTTTCTTCTCAACTACCTTCATGATCAAGGGTGGATTGAGAGCTGTCTGGGAATGAGTGATTTGCAAGCAATACAGAAGCGAGGGGCTGACTTTTTCCGCAAGTATTTTGGAGATAAAAAAATATTTGCGTGGAAGTCAATTGCTCGGGATCACGGTCATCGTTACGGTGTTCCATGTCTTTCAGTACAAGGCGGTGGTGTTGTTATCAACTGGGTTTGGCTTTCCAACATCTGGCATGGTAGTGATCAGACTATCCGTTTTGCTGAGTAGGTCTTAAGTTTTTGGTTTTGGAACTTGTGGCTGGGTGTTACTTTATGTAATGCCCAGCTTTTTTTATATAAAATTGCAAAAAGTTATTTCTTAGCCTATAATGGCGACTTATGTGGAAGATCAGATTACTGGCCGGATTTCTTATAATTTTTACCGCCGCGATTGGCTATCTCGTTTACGAGTCCGAAGTAAACCCCAATTCTTATTTTTATCGTCCCTTTAAACTCGGCCTCGATCTTAAAGGTGGCAGTCATTTGGTTTATGAAGCCAAAACCGACACACTCAACTCGGCTGACATCCCAGACGCGATGGAATCTCTCCGCGACGTTATTGACCGTCGTATCAACGCCTTCGGCGTGGCTGAACCTCTCATCCAGGTGGAGCACGTGGGTTTGGGCGAGAGTGCGAGCGATAGATTGGTGGTGGAGCTGCCGGGCGTCACGGATTTAAAAAAGGCTCAAGAATTAATTGGTCAAACTCCAACACTGGAATTTAAAACTGAACGTCCTGAAGGTCCAGAAAAGGAGGCTTTAATCGCCGCTTATAATGACATCCGAACTAAGTTGGAAAATGGCGAGGAGATTGACCCAGTAATGTTTAATTTACCCGATCCATATTTTGTGGAGTCACCACTCACTGGTAAATATTTAAAAAAGGCTCGAGTGGAGTATGCACAACAAGCCATTGGCCCATCAATCTCAGTAGAATTTAATGCTGAGGGAGCAAAACTTTTTGCTGAAATTACCAAAAATAATATTGGTCGTCCGGTGGGTATTTATCTCGACGGCGTTTTAATTTCAAGCCCGGTGGTGCGTGATGCTATCACCACTGGTCAGGCAGAAATTAGTGGGCAATTTACACTTGAGGAGGCTAAGGAGCTCACGCGCAATTTAAATCTCGGTGCTTTACCAGTTGAAATTGATTTACTTTCCACTGAAACGGTGGGTGCCACACTCGGCAGTGAGACTTTGGCTGATGGAATCAAGGCGGGGTTAATCGGATTTTTGGTCGTGGCGATTTTTATGATTCTTTGGTATCGCGTGCCGGGCTTGGCGGCGATTGTGGCTTTGGCGGTTTACGCTATCCTAGTGCTTGCTTTATTTAAATTAATTGGGGTTACAATTACCGCCGCGGGTATTGCTGGTTTGATTCTCTCATTTGGTTTGGCGCTTGATGCCAACATCTTAATTTCTGAAAGGTTGAAGGAGGAACTTCAGGCTGGTCGACATTTGCACGAGGCCATTCGAGAGGGTTTTGCCCGAGCCTGGTTCTCGATTCGTGATGCTAACTTGGCGAGTTTAATTTCTGCGGTGGTGCTCTTTTGGCTTGGTACAAGTATGATGAAGGGCTTTGCGGTTACGCTTTTGGTGGGTATTTTAGTCAGTATGTTCACAGCTATTTCCGTAACTCGCGTGCTTTTAATTGCGGTGGCGCCATCACGCGGCGGCAGATTTGGTCGGGCCTTATTTAAATGCGGTTTTAATTAATTATGTTTATCGTAAATAATCGAGTTTGGTTCTTCGCTCTATCAGCCATTTTGGTAATTGGTTCAATTTTTGCGATTTTTAGTTACGATCTTAAGTTAAGTACCGATTTCACCGGTGGTTCAATTTTAGAAGTTGAATACGCGCCAGTTCGGCCAGCACTTGAAGCAGTCGAAGGAGTTTTAAATAAAACAGAAGTTGGGGAAACTACAATCCAAGCCGTGGGTGAAAAAAGTTATTTAATTCGTTTGCGCACTTTAACCGAAGCAGAACATTCGCAAATTCTTACGGATTTAAAAAAATTAGAACCAAAGTCTGAACTGGTTGAAAAGCGTTTTAGTTCCGTGGGTCCGGTGCTCGGGCGAGAGCTTTTGCGTAAGGGAATTACCTCACTAATTGTGGTGGCAATTTTAATTTTAATTTACGTGGCGATCGTTTTCCGCAAAGTTTCTCATGGGGGTAAAAATCATCGTGATGGCGTGAGCTCTTGGGCTTACGGCGCTGTGGCAATTATTACTATGATCCACGACGTGCTCATCCCTACTGGAATTTTTGTGATGCTTGGAGTTTATTTGGGGGTAGAAATTGACGCCCTTTTCCTCACCGCCTTCCTTACCATTTTGGGTCTTTCAGTAAATGATAAAATCGTGGCCCTAGATCGGATCCGTGAGAATTTATTACGACAAGCCAGTGCCGAAACTTTTGCTGAAACTGTGGGCCGGAGTTTGCGTGAGACTATGGCTCGCTCCATCAACACCTCTATTACAGTTATCGCCGTACTCTTAATTATTGTAATTTTTGGTGCTTCCTCAACTCGTTATTTTGCGCTCGCTATGACGCTCGGTATGATCGTGGCCACCTACTCCTCAATCTTCATTGCTGCTCCGCTTTTAGTGGTCTGGAATAACCGTAAAAACAAGTCAGATTAAAGGAGTTGACACGGGATTCCCTATGAGTATACTTAGCGTCTGTCTGGTATTTTGCCAGGCAAAGAGGTCATTGAAAATTGAGAAAGAAAGATCCACTAATAAAAAGTACACCCCGCAAGGTGCGGGGTTAAGTTAATATATTGTTTTTTCTTTTGTCCTGTTTAATTAAATCTCTTGAAAAAGAGGTTTTGCTAAGAGTTTGATCTTGGCTCAGGATGAACGCTGGCGACGTGGATAAGGCATGCAAGTCGAGTGGGTTTAGACCCACGGCGAACGAGGTAGTAATACGGAGGAACGTACCCCAAAGTCGAGCATAATCAGCCGAAAGGTTGGCTAATTCTCGATGGTTCTCGCAAGAGTAAAGGCGTAAGCCGCTTTGGGAACGGCCTCCGGGCTATCAGCTAGTTGGTAAGGTAATGGCTTACCAAGGCTATGACGGCTAGGGGGGGTGAGAGCCTGTTCCCCACCGATGGTACTGAGACACGGACCATACACCTACGGGTGGCAGCAGCCGAGAATCTTCCGCAATGGACGAAAGTCTGACGGAGCGACGTCGCGTGGTTGATGAAGTCCTTCGGGACGTAAAGGCCTTTTATAGGGGAAGAATCCGCCGTAAGGCGGAGTGACTGTACCTTATGAATAAGGGGTTGCTAAACTCGTGCCAGCAGCAGCGGTAATACGAGTGCCCCAAGCGTTATCCGGAATTATTGGGCGTAAAGGGTGCGTAGGTGGTTTGATTAGTCTCTGGTCAAAGATCCCGACTTAATCGGGAAAAGGCGGGAGAAACGGTCAAACTAGAGGAGGTGAGGGGTTTATGGAACTCATGGTGTAGGGGTGAAATCCGTTGATATCATGGGGAACACCAAAAGCGAAGGCAATAAACTGGCGCCTACCTGACACTCAAGCACGAAAGCGTGGGGATCAAACGGGATTAGATACCCCGGTAGTCCACGCCCTAAACGATGATCTCTAGCTTTCCGAAGTATCGACCCTTTGGGAGGCGAAGCTAACGCGTTAAGAGATCCGCCTGGGAAGTACGGCCGCAAGGCTAAAACTCAAAAGAATAGACGGGGACTCGCACAAGCAGTGGATCATGCGGTTTAATTCGATGGTAAACGAAGAACCTTACCAGGACTTGAAATTCTAATGAATTCAAGTAGAAATATTTGAAGTCTTCACAAGAGACATTAGGACAGGTGTTGCATGGCTGTCGTCAGTTCGTGGCTTGAGCTGTTCCCTTAAGTGGGGAAACGAACGCAACCCTTATCGTCTGTTACAAGTGTCAGGCGAAACTGCCCCGCTCTGCGGGGAGGAAGCGAGGATGACGCCAAGTCAGCATGACCCTCTGATGTCCTGGGCCACACGCATGATACAATGGTTACTACAATAGGCCGCGACGGGGAAACCCTGAGCCAATCCTAAAAAGTAGCCTCAGTTCGGATTGAGGTCTGCAACTCGACCTCATGAAGTTGGAATTGCTAGTAATCGCAGGTCAGCTATACTGCGGTGAATACGTTCTCGAGTCTTGTACTCACTGCCCGTCAAGCCAAGGGAGCTGGGAATACCCGAAACTCCACCTTAGGGTGGGGCTACGGTAAGCTCGGTGACAAGGGTTAAGTCGTAACAAGGCACGGGTAGCGGAAGCTGCTCGTGGAATATTTTACAGTGAAAAACGGTTTCTGTTTTCGGACAGAGACCAAAGTCGATTTAAGGTGATGATGCTATTACCAATACAATCAATGCATTCGATTCCTCGATTCGCAAAACGAGGTGAACAGGACAAAAGAAAGGATAATATATCTATAAATTAGGGGACTTGCTTTTTTAATACTAGTGTGATATAATTATATAAGGTGGCTACTACGGATAGTAGCTTGGTCCTTACAGGGAAGGAGAAAGCCATGAATAAGGGCTTTTTCGCGTTGGTGGCGGGGATCGCCATCTCGGGACCGTCGGAGACGAAAGCCGCCGATAAGCTCATCAAAGTTGTAATACCGATTGTAGAATCGAGTAACAACATTTGGGCGATTGGCGACAAAAATTTGAGTGAGCCAGCTTATGGCTCGCATCAGATCCGGCAACCGGTGTGTGACGATGTGAATCGTCATTTCGGTACCAAGTACCGAGCTGAGCAAATGCTCGGTAACCGAAAGTTGTCGGAAAAGGTCTGTGAACTCTATCTTTCTATCTGGGCCACGGAGGCGAGGATTGGAAGAAAGGTCACAGACCAAGATCGGGCGCGTATTTGGAACGGTGGGCCGAAAGGTTGGCAAAAGAAGTCGACCCTTGGCTATTGGGTGAAAATCCAAAAAGCTAAGTAAAAACTTTCGGCCACCAAATCAAAGGGGTAATGCGATGGCAATCGCAAAGCTTGGGGGATTTCTTTCTCAAAGTTTTAATGAGGATTACCGCATTTTTGTTTTAGCCGTGGTGATTTACATTGGACTTTGCTAAAGAAAAGGGGGGTTAACTGCCGGGCGCACGCAAGTGTGGCTCGGCAGTTTTTTCTTGTTTATAGTTACCATTTCTGCTATATTCTGTCATGCTTTTGCGCGCATAGCTCAGTTGGTAGAGCATTCGACTGATACTCGAAAGGTCCTAGGTTCGACCCCTAGTGCGCGCACAGAAATATTAATAATTTATATTTAAAATAAAAACATGTTGAACGGCGCTGGTGCAACACTTAGTCAAGCTTGGGGTCTTTATAAAAACAGAATTGGTACTTATTTAGGGGTCGCTTTGCTTCCGATTTTGGTCTCACTTTTACTTGGCGGAGTCTTGTCGGGCGTTGCGCTTTTAATTAAAAATGCAACTGTTTTGATTATTTTGATTGTCCTGGGGATTTTAGTTGGATTTGTTTCTGCTTTATTCCAGATTTGGAGTCAGGTGGCACTCATTTACGCAATCAAAGATCGTGATGAGGGGATCGGTTTTAAAGAGTCGTATCGCCGGGCTTGGGGTAAACTCCACTCAGTTATCTGGATCTCCATTTTGGCCGCATTGATTGTTGGTGGAGCCTCAATGCTTCTTATTATCCCTGGAATAGTATTTTTTGTTTGGACTATTTTTGCGTTACTTGTTTTTGTGGTGGAAGGTGAAAGGGGTATGAGAGCAATAATTAAAAGTAGAGAATATGTGAGAGGTTATTGGTGGCCAGTTTTTGGTAGATTTTTATTTATACTTTTTATCGCGTTAGTCATCGCCATAATCCCCGCACTATTAAGTATTGTAAGTAAAGATCTCGCAGAGATCATAAACGGATTAATTTGGATATTCTTTGCTCCTCTTGGTGCATTATATTTATTTTTGATTTTCACCAATCTTAGGGAAGTTAAAAAGGATATGGTCTTTAATCCTACGAGCGGACAAAAGTCAGTTTTTACCTTTTTTGCTATTTTCCTCTTCATTGCGGGTTTGCTCATGGGAATTTTTGTAGCCCTACCTCTCTATCAAGGAATAAGAAATGAGGGAGCTGAGTTAAATCGCATGATGAACAGTTTCCCTCAACCTACTTTCCCCAGGTAACTTAATGGGGGCGGGCGAGTGGTGAAACTGGCAGACACGCACGCTTCAGAGGCGTGTGACCGCAAGGTCTTGGAGGTTCAAATCCTCTCTCGCCCACTATGAAAAAGTCTGAATATCAAAAGTATTTTACGGGGAAGAAAGTTACCCAAATGCGTATTGGGTTACTTGGTCGTGGGGTGGGGGATGCCGCTTTTTTAGCTGAGTGCGGAGCGGAGATTTTGGTGGTTGATGACGCACCGCAAAGTGTGATGCAACCTTCGGTTGATAAATTGAAAGGTTACTCGAATATCACTTTTAAATTTGGCGCCTATGATTTGGCTGATTTTCGCGAGGCCGATTATATTTTGAAAGGAGCTGGCACGCCCTTAGACTCGCCAGAAATTGCCGAGGCGCGAAAGAATAACATTGAAGTAAAAATGAGCACATCGTGGTTTGCCAAAATTGCGATGGATCATGGAGTAAAAATTGTGGGTGTAACTGGCACGCGAGGCAAATCCACAGTTACGCATTTAATTTACGAAATTCTTAAAGAAAATAATCCAAGAGTTTTTCTGGGTGGTAATGTGCGCGGAGTTTCAACTTTACCTTTACTTAAAAAATTAAAGAAAGATGACATTGTGGTGATGGAACTCGACTCGTGGCAACTTCAAGGTTTTGGTGATGAGGGGATTAGTCCCAATGTTGCTGTTTTTACCACCTTTCTCCCTGATCATTTAAATTATTATAAAGGTGACCCGCCTGATATTCGGGCAGGCATGAAGGCCTATTTTGCCGATAAGTCCAAGATTTATATAAATCAAAAAGAAGGAGATATATTAATTGCCGGAAATCAGATGGAAAAAATGGTCGGGGTAAAAAACAAAATAGTTGTTGGTTTAAATGATTTGCCGAAAAACTGGAAGTTAAAAATGCCGGGGGTACATAATAGGTACAATGCAGCACTGGCTGTGGCTGCAGCTAAGGCACTTAATGTGCCAGAAAAAATAATTAAAAAAGTTGCAGAAAATTTTGCTGGTGTACCTGGACGTTTGGAATTGGTGCGGAAATGGAAGGGGAGAGAAATTTATAACGACACTACTTCTACTACACCGGAGGCTGGTTTAGTAGCTCTAGAAGCCCTGGGAAATAAAAAGAACATTATTTTAATAATGGGAGGTGCAGACAAGACCTTAGATATGAGTAAGTTGGTTGAAGCTTTGCCAAAATATTGTAAAGAGGTAATTTGGTTGCCAGGGACGGGAACGGATAAGATTAAAAATGAAAATTCAAAAGTGGTTAATAGTATGAAGGATGCGGTGAGTGAAGCAGTTAAACTTTCTAAAAAAGGTGATGCAATTTTACTCTCTCCAGCTTTTGCATCTTTTGGTTTATTTAAAAACGAATTTGATCGCGGTGAGCAGTTTGATAATTTAATTAAAAAATTGAAATAAAAAATAGCCCCGTAGTCGCTTGTGGCGATCACGGGGCTTTTGATTTTCTCCTATTTGTTTACGATTACAAAAATACCATTGCGCTCTCCCTTGTTGTCGCCACGCGCGACGCTGTGCCAGCGGAAGTTATTCTCGTTGTCTATATCGGTTTTAGTGCAGACCTCGTCACACCAAATTTGTCTATCGTCGATTGAGTGGCGAGAGCGCCACTGTAGGCCGATCAATCTCTGGATCAAAAATTCTTCATCCCTGCTGAAACAAATAATTTCAGCCCCCCAACGTTCTTGGATATACTGGCGAAGCTTCAAATTAAAGTCGCCATACTTAGGATCATTCACCGAGTGAATATGACCATGACGAATACCGAAAACAGACGCGATTTCAAGTTGTTTGATGCAAGATCCAAAGTAAGACACAATTGCGTCCACAACGCTTTCAAACCTGCGGTGATAATTCGGTCGGCCGTTTTCCACCCAAGCTGGATCAATTAACTCACCACGTCCGGCATGAGCGCACACGATTTTGCCAATTGTATTTCTTACCACCATTATCGGACAGTCAGCTGTGGCCATAAAAAAAGCTTCACCTTTGCTCACCACACAGCCGGAGGCCTCGGTACCTCTCATAACTTTTATGCCAGCAATCTCATGTTGGTAGTTATCATCAAGGTCACAGGGCCCAAAAGAAATTGGTTTGGCTATCGTGGCGTTGAATTTTGATGCTTGTGGACACCACACAGTGTCTACTCCAAATTTTTGCGCTAACTCTGCGACTCGCCTGAAGTTCTCTGGTTTCGTAAAGTCGCCAATTCGCCAATTACCTGTCTCGCGCCCGAAAGCGTGAACAGTTGCTATACCCTTAAATAATTCGACGCTTTTTGTGGGCTTCAACCCAACATCAATTGTCATTATCTACCTCCCTGAAAAAGAGAATTGTTCAATGTCCTACCCGCCTGTTATACTAGCGAAATAATGAAAAAAGTCCACTTTATTGGCATCGGCGGGATTGGGGTGTCGGCAATTGCCCGGATGATGATTTTGGAAGGCGCGGAAGTCACCGGCTCAGATCAGTCACACTCACCGGTGACGGATGAGTTAATTAAATTAGGCGCGCGAATAAACTTCGAGCACAAAAAAGAAAATGTAGAAGCGGGCACCACGCTCGTGGTGCACACCATCGCGATCCCTGCAGACAATCCAGAATTAGTGGAAGCGAAAAAAGAGGGGATTAAATGCCAAACGTATCCTGAAACTCTTGGCGAACTTTCGCGAGAAAAATTCACCATTGCTGTTTCGGGTACACACGGCAAAACTACCACCACAGCCATGATTGCTCAAATTTTAATTGAGGCGGGTTTGGACCCAACGGTGATTATTGGCAGTTTCCTCTTGCGAGAAGACGGCACGCGGACAAATTTTATTGCTGGAAAGAGTGATCCCGCCCGGCTGAACGGCCGTTCGGTCGGGTACTTAGTCGTTGAAGCTTGTGAGTACAAACGCTCATTTTTAAACCTTTCGCCAAAAATTTTAGTGATCACTAATATAGACGCTGATCATTTGGATTATTACAAAGATCTCACAGATATTAAATTAGCGTTTGCAGAAATCTCTGCCAAGTCTGAAAAGGTGATAACGGAGAATGAGTATCAAAAAATGTCTACAGATTTTAAACTCCGCGTCCCCGGTGCGCATAATGTAAGAAATGCTCAAGCCGCGCTTGCTGTAGCCGAGGCGCTTGGGATTAGGGCAGAAGTTGCGGTAGGTGCGCTCAACAAGTTCAGAGGTGCTTGGCGGAGGTTTGAGTATAAAGGGGAGTTTAATGGAGCTATTGTTTATGAAGATTATGCTCATCATCCAACCGAGATCCGGGCCACTATCCAAGGTGTACGCGAGCTTTACCCAAATAAGCGCTTAGTGATTTTCTTTCAGCCTCATCTCTATAGTCGCACCAAACAACTTTTGGCAGATTTTGCTCAGGCTTTGGCCTTAGCAGATTTAGTGCTTGTGGCACCAATTTACGCTGCGCGCGAAGCTTCTGACCCAAGTATTAATCATCAAATCCTCGCAAGTGAAGTTAATAAAGTTAAATCGGTGGCGCGGGCGGTAAGCGACTTTGCCGAAGCGGAAAAGTCGCTCCGTTTGGAACTTAGTGAAGGTGACCTTTTGATGACCATGGGGGCGGGGGAGGCCTACAAAGTTGGCGAAAATTTGCTCACTAAATAATTTACTCTATAATGAAGCCAATGGACGCGCGACGGATTAAAAATTGGCACAATCTTTTTTTAGGAATTCTGGTTATGGTTCTGCCCTTCTCCGGTCTGCCCTACTCAATTAAAACAGCGATTTTTTTTGTTTTAGGATTTTTCATTACCCTGTTTTCTTTAGCTGGCACTAAGCTTGAAAGTGATAATGAAAAACTTCAATCCTAAAAATCACACACGCACGGCAGCTCTTTTTTTAGTTTTGCCTGTCGCGTTGGTAGCGCTCGGATTTGCTTTGCTTTGGCGGGTACCGTGGTTTAAAGATGCACCAGTAAATTATGTGGCGGAAGTCGTAGTGGCTGTGGAGCAAGAAGAACCAAAAGAGCCAGAATTTATTGTGACGCATTTATCAACTCCTGAACCGCTCAAGGCGCTTTATCTCACATCATGGGCCGCCGGCACCAAAAGTTTTAGAGATCATATTTTAAAATTAACTGACGAAACAGAAATTAATTCTTTAGTAATTGATATTAAAGATTACTCTGGCCACATCGCTTTCCCCGTGACTAATCCAAAACTTAAAGAGGTTGGCGCTGAGCAATTAAGAATCCCAGACATCAAAGAATTTATTGGTAAATTACACGAGAAGGGGATTTATGTAATCGGACGCGTGGCTGTTTTTCAAGATGAATTTTTGGTTGATAAGCGCCCGGATCTCGCGGTGAAGCGTGAGAGTGACGGTGCTGTGTGGCGCGACCGCAAAGGCATTCCGTGGCTCGACGCTGGGGCTAAAGAAGTTTGGGACTACACCATTTTAATTTCTCGTGATGCTTATGCGCTTGGCTTTGACGAAATTAATTTTGATTATATTCGCTTCCCTTCAGACGGTAATATGAAAGACATTACCTATGAACATTTTAATTTTGCTAGTTCAACTCGGGTAAAACAAATGGGAGAATTTTTTAAGTATCTTGATCGAGGACTAAGTGATTTACCGGTGGTGACTTCAGCTGACCTTTTTGGGCTTACTACAAGCGCTAGAGATGACTTGGGGATCGGCCAAACTCTAGAGGTGGCGGCACCTTATTTTGACTATATTGCACCAATGGTTTACCCCTCGCATTACGCGGCCGGGTATCTTGGCTTTGCTAACCCCGCCACCAAGCCATATGAGGTGATCAAAGATTCCATGGATCAAGCCTCAATTAAGCTTACTAATGCCTCCTCCAGCCCTCTAAAATTGCGTCCCTGGCTTCAGGATTTCGACCTTGGGGCTGACTATACCGCCGACATGATTAAAGCCCAAAAACAGGCCGTTTACGACGCTGGATTGACCTCTTGGATGATGTGGGACCCCTCAAACAAATACACCGCCGGTGGTCTTGACAAGTAGTCTCATATATTTTTAAGTTTTTGTTGAAAATTAAAGAAACAATAGTTAGTGTAAGTGGGAGGTAAAATTTCACATCAGAAAAAAGTCATCGAACGCTGTACTCACAAGGTGCAGCGTTTTTGTTTTGTGTTATATGTTACAATTAATAAACAATGCCTCCGGAGTTGGGGAAAGATAAAAATTATTTTGCGCTCACAGACTTTCGCGGCAAGCGCACACCCTTCGGAATTAAATCCGAGGATCGAAGCCGTCACGTTTATGTGATCGGTAAAACTGGTATGGGCAAATCTACTTTGCTTGATAACATGGCCATCCAAGATATTTGGAACGGTCATGGCGTAGCTTTTATCGACCCTCACGGCACTTCC
This sequence comes from uncultured Candidatus Saccharibacteria bacterium, assembly GCA_964648765.1. Lineage (GTDB taxonomy): Bacteria > Patescibacteriota > Minisyncoccia > Phycocordibacterales > JACOZG01 > JBBTTN01. Next base: position 199,822 of record CAZYLF010000002.1, on the reverse strand, counting down.
GCAGAAAAACTTTTAGAATACGTGCCTGAAGAGCGCATCCGCGATGTGATCTACTTTGCGCCGTTTGATCTTGATAATCCAGTTTCTTTTAACGTGATGGAAGATGTGGGTAAAGATCAGCGACATTTAGTGGCTTCAGGCTTAATGAGCACGTTTAAAAAAATCTGGGTGGATGCGTGGAGCGCGCGGATGGAATATATTCTTACCAACACAATTTTAGCTTTACTTGAGTATCCTGGTTCCACTTTACTTGGCGTAAACCGAATGTTGGCTGATAAAGATTTCCGAAAAAAAGTGGTAGATAACGTGAGTGACCCATCAGTAAAATCTTTTTGGGTGGATGAGTTTGCTAAATACACCGAGCGGATGGCAGCGGAGGCTGTGCCAGCCATTCAAAATAAAATTGGTCAATTTACTGCTAACCCACTAATTCGTAATATTATCGGCCAGCCCAAATCATCCTTTGATTTCCGGCAGATGATGGACGAGCGCAAAATTTTGATCGTGAACTTATCCAAAGGCCGGATTGGCGAGACCAACGCTAATTTGCTTGGCTCAATGCTGATCACCAAGATTTACTTAACTGCGATGTCGCGCGCCAATGCTGGCAACGCAGAACTTAAAACTTTGCCGCAATTTTATTTCTTTGTAGACGAGTTCCAATCTTTTGCAAACGAATCTTTTGCCAATATTTTATCTGAAGCTCGTAAGTACAAACTCTCATTAACTATTGCCCATCAATATGTAGAGCAGATGTCGGAGGAGGTGAGGGCGGCGGTGTTTGGAAACGTGGGTTCACTTATTTCATTTCGGGTTGGCCCGTTTGACGCCGAGGTGTTAGAAAAAGTTTTTTCACCCACTTTCTTGCAGGAGGACATTGTGAATTTGGGTAAATATCAAATGTACCTTACTTTAATGATCGACGGGGTAGGATCGCCACCATTCTCGGCTGTGGGTATGGGCCCACTTGCCCCTCGGGGCCCGTCGCTTAAAGATGAGATTGTAAAGAGTTCGCGGACTCAGTGGGCTAAACCTAGGGAGAAGGTGGAGCAGGATACTCAGGCTTGGTACACAGCCAAAGATTTTGATGAAAATGGTTTGCCTGTGCGTAGAGAGACTGTGCCAAAGGTTGTGGCCAAAACTGTTGCCCCAGTTACCCCAATCGTTCCAGTAAAACCAATTACCCCAACACCGCCTCCACCAGTGATTCGTAAGGTTGTGCCAGTGCCACCAGTGGCAAAAAATATTTCAAAAGAGGAAGTATTTGTTCCTAAACCAAAGACCGTGGTTCCGCTCAATTTTCTTAAAAACAAAATTCCTGAAAAAGCCAAAGCTGGTAGTGAAAAGTCCCGTGCCGATTTGCGTGCTTCGCTCGCGGAAATGTTGAAAGGTGAAAAAAGTGAACCTAAAAAAGAGGTTAAACCTGAAATTAAACCAGAAGTAAAATCTGAACCGAAGGTTGAGACAAAACCAGAGGTAAAAGTAGAGAACAAGGAAGTCCCTAAAGATGTGCTCGAGGGTATGCTAGGATTAAAATAACCTTATGCCCGCAAAACGAGTTTTGGTATTTTCTTTAGCTTATTACCCGTTTGTGGGCGGGGCTGAAGTGGCGCTTAGGGAGATTATTGAGCGTTTGGCTGGAGATGATTACCAGTTTGAGATTATTACGGTAAATTTAGACGGCCAGCAGGTGCCAATTGAAAAGTATGGCTCAGCTATGGTGCGACGACTGGGTGCGGGTAAATTTTCAAAAATATTTTTTCCATTTTCTGCGTATCGTTTAGCAAAAAGATTACACAAAAGAGAGCCGTATAATGAGGTGTGGGCGATGATGGCCAATCAAGGTGCCCTCGCGGCGTTATTTTTTAAATGGAAGTTTCCAAATATTAAATATATTTTAACACTTCAAGAGGGTGATTCAGTTTTAGATATATGGCTTCGCACTTGGTTTATGCGACCACTTTATAAAGCGATATACAGACGCGCGGATCATATCCAAGCAATTTCAACTTTTCTTGCTAAACGAGCAATTAAGTTTGGCGCTAAGTGCCCCGTGACAGTAGTGCCTAATGGTGTAGATGTAGATAATTTTTTAAATAAAGTTGAGCCATCACGATCTGGCAAAATTATTATTACTACTTCGAGATTGGTAAAAAAGAATGGTATTGCAGATTTAATTACCTCGTTGACTTATCTTCCGCCCGAGGTTAGTTTGTGGGTGCTTGGGATAGGTAAAGATGAGGGTAGACTGCGAGCGCTCACTTGCCGTTTGGCGCTAGAAAATAGAGTAAAATTTTTAGGTCAAATTGACGGTTCACAGATTCCAGAATATTTGGCCAAAGCGGATGTGTTTGTGCGCCCATCCTTATCTGAAGGTCTAGGCAACTCATTTCTTGAGGCGATGGCAGCAGGGTTACCAACCGTGGGTACACCCGTGGGCGGAATCCCTGATTTTTTAAAAGTTGGTGAGACTGGTTGGGTTTGTGAAGTAAAAAATCCAAAAAGTATCGCCGATCAGATTAAATTTATTTTGAATCCAGAAAATTCAGAGGAAGTTAAAAAAATAACTAACCAAGGTAGAGACTTAGTTTTAAGTAAATATACTTGGGATCAAGTCGCCAACCAAATGCGAAAAATTTTATGAAAATTTTAATTGCTGCACCACTTTTTCCGCCTGAGATCGGGGGGCCAGCACAATATGCTTTTAATTTAGAAAGGGAGTGGCAAAAGTTGGGCCATACCGTTAAGACGGCTAAGTTTTCTGACGTACGAAATTTGCCCAGTGGCATTCGACATGTTGCTTACTTCTTTAAGGTTCTGGCCCAGCTGCGTGGTGCAGACTTCGTTTTAATTTTAGATACGTTCAGTGTGGCGTTACCAACAATTTTAGCTGCAAAATTGTTTGGGAAAAAGGTAATTATTCGTGCGGGTGGAGATTTTTTGTGGGAAAAGTATGTGGAGCGAACGGGGGAGGCAGTAAGATTGTCGGAATTTTATATTAAGCCAAGAAAGTTTTCTTTTAAAGAAAAAATCATATTTAAATTTACTCGATCTGTTTTGAGATGGGCTAATTTGGTTGTTTTTAATACTGATTGGTTGAGACAAATTTGGAGGGAGCCTTACAAGTTGGATATTGTTAAAACAAAAATTATTGAAAATTATTTTGAATTTACTAAAATCAATGACTCCAAAGCCAAACTATTTTTGGCCCCGGCTCGTGACATTAAATTAAAAAATAAGTTGGTTTTGGTTCGGGCATTTGAGTTAGCTCAAAAAAATAACACTACAATTAAACTCGATACCACCGTGAGTTCTCCTAGTGAGTTATCTCGTAGAGTCAGCGAGTCTCATGCTATTATTGTACCCTCAATTTCTGAAGTCTCGCCTAATTTAGTGCTTGATGGTTTAGCTTTAGGCAAACCCTTTATTTTAACTGAGGACACTGGTTTGCCTGGTGTATTTCTTAAATGTGGGATTTTGGTTGATACTCGAGATGAGCAAAAAATCGCACGAGCGATAGGGGACTTAGGTCAAAGTGAGGTTTATGAAAAGTTAAAAGAAAATATAAAGTTACTCCAAGCTAATCGCTCATGGTCACAAATTGCAAATGAATTTATAGAATTATGAAAATAATTAGTATTGGATCTGACCGCAATCTATTTACCCCCGGGAGTGATGTGGCCACGCGCGTGGCCAGCTATGCTGAAAGTGCTGAAGAAACTAAGGTGATAGTTTTTGCTAAAAAAAGTTTAAGTCTTAAAATTACTGAAATCTCTCCAAAGTTAACTGTCTACCCCACCAACTCAGTTTCTAGATTTACTTATATTATTGACGCAATCAAACTGGCTAAAAAATTAAATTTTAAAGCTGACATTGTAACTTGCCAAGATCCATTTGAGGCTGGTTTAGTTGGTTTCAGGATTGCAAAAAAAATAAAGGCCAAGCTACATTTACAAATTCATACTGATTTATTTAATCCATATTTTAGCAAGCAGTCTGTTTTGAACAAATTCAGATTAATGATTGCTAAAAAAATTATCCCTAAAGCAAATGAGATTCGCGTGGTAAGTCAGAGGATAAAAGATTCATTGGCTAAACAATTTCCAAATTTAAAAGCAAATATTGAAATAAGGCCGGTTTATATAGATCTTGAAAAGCTTAAATCCGCACCAGTAAAAACAAATCTTCATGAAAAGTATTCTCAGTTCGAAAAGATAATTTTAATGGCCTCGCGTTTAACTTGGGAAAAAAATATTGGCTTAGCAATTGAGGCTATGACAATACTCACAAAGCAGAACACAAAAATTGGCTTAATTATTGTTGGTTCTGGGCCCCAGGAAGGCAAATTAAAGAGTATGGTTCAGAAATTGAATCGTAATGATAATGTAAAATTTGAAGGTTGGTCTAACGATCTGGCTTCATATTACAAAACTGCCGATCTGTTTCTCCTGACTTCATATTACGAGGGCTATGGGATGACTCTCGTTGAGGCAAATACTTGTGGTTTATCAATAGTTTCAACAAACGTTGGTATCGCAGGTGAAGTGACAAGTCACGTTTGCCCGGTAGGAGATAAGCAATGTTTGGTTGGTAAGATTATGGAAATTTTAAAATGAAGTTACTAATTATTACTCAAAAAGTTGATCTTGATGATCCAATACTTGGATTTTTTCATCGATGGATTGAAGAATTTTCTAAACATTACGAAAAGTTAACTGTAATTTGTTTACAGAAGGGAAAATATTCTTTTCCTGAAAATGTAAAAGTATTATCTCTTAGCAAGGAGTCAGGAAAATCTCGATTTAAATACCTCTACCGATTTTATAAATATATTTGGCAGGAGCGAAAAAACTACGACGCGGTTTTCGTGCATATGAATCCCGCTTATTGCTCATTAGGGTTCCCTGTATGGTTTGTGTGTCGTAAGTTGATATATCTTTGGTATAACCACAAGCAGGTTGATCTTAAGTTACGTTTGTCTTTATTGTTCTGCAGAAACATATTTACCGCATCTTCTAAAAGTTTTAATATTAAAACTAGCAAATTGAGGGTTGTTGGGCATGGGGTAGATTTGTCCCAGTTTAATGATCTACAAAAGAAGCTTGATTTCAGTCAACTAAAAATATTGCATGTTGGCAGGGTAACGAGAATAAAAAATATTGAGACTCTTGTGAGGGCGATCAGTATTGTAAAAGATGAAGTGAGTGCCCTAAAGGTTCAACTTGTAGGTGGCCCTATCACATCTGATGATCTAAAATATGTGACGGAGATTAAAAATTTAATTAGTAATCTCACTCTTGAAAAATACATTTCTTTTGTTGATAGTGTGCCGTATTATAAAATAAAAGATTATTATAACTGGGCAACTGTGACGGTTAATATGACGTTTACTGGTGGGGTAGATAAAGCCGTTCTAGAGTCTATGGCTTCATCGACACCAGTTCTTTCCTCTAACGAAAGTTTCTTACCATACTTTGATGCGTATAATGGTGACCTAATATTTAAATACGGAGACTATAGAGATTTAGCGGCGAAAATTGTCTCACTTGTAAACAAGAGAGAGGTAATAAACGACATTGGCTGTTATTTAAAAGTTAAAGTTGGGGAAATGGCAAGCGTAGAGAATTTAACTGTCCGTATTTCAAAAATTATAAAAGATGAAAACTAAAGTTAATTTATTCAAGCGCGAGGTTGGGGTCGAACATTTAAGTTTTTTGAGTGGAGAGTTTGGAACTAATAAAACAGGGAAATTATTTGAAGGGGAAGTGTCAAACACCTTTTTAGCCTATGTCGAACTTAGTGAAGCTGATTTTATACTTTTACCTCATAATTATTTTAGTATAAAAAAAAATATAAAATATTTAAACGAATTGATTGATCTCTCAGAAAAAACAGGTCTGAAGGTGATAGTCTTTGCTTACGGTGATTCCGATGAGGATATCAATATTCCGAACTCAATAATTCTCAGAACTTCTCAGTATAAATATAAAAAAAAACATAATGAAATAATAATTCCACCACTTGTTGAGAATCTTGGGCTAAAGTTTGCTTTTGTTGCGAGAGAGAAACAACACTTACCAACTGTTGGGTTTGTAGGTTGGGCCGGTTTTGGCGGGAGGAAATATAAATTGAAGTACTTTATTAAAAATCAACTTAACTCCCTATTATGTTTATTTGATAGGAACAAAGAAAGTCACAAAAAAGGTATATTTTTTAGAATTAGGGCATTAAAAATCCTGAAAAACAGTCACTTGATTAGTACTAATTTTATTGTTAGAAAGACATATTCTGGTCATAGTGCAACAATTAGCGAGGACCCTGTGAGGGTAAGGGAAGAGTATATTAAGAATATAATTGACTCCGATTTCACTCTGTCAGTTAAGGGTGATGGAAATTACTCAGCAAGATTCTTTGAAACGTTGTCTTTAGGCAGAATCCCGCTCATGGTTGATACAGAAACATTACTCCCGCTAGAGGGCATAATAAACTATGATAAATTTATATTGAGGGCGAGTTTCCGTGATATTAAAAATCTTGACACCATAGTAAGTAGTTTCTATAGGAATTTAAGTAATGATGATTTCATAAATATGCAAAGATTGGCGATTCAGACATTTGGACTGTTTCTTACGCCTGAGAAGTTTTTTGAGTATGTTTTCTCATATATAATTAAATATGCATAAAAAACAGGTAAATAGAGAGGCGTACAATTTTGATAAATACCTCCACTTAGATAGGTGGTCTAGTTATTTTTTTCAAATAAAGGAAGTAATAAACTTGTCCCCAGTTAATATTCTAGAAATTGGTGTGGGGGATGGAGTTTTCGGTCAGTATATCAAAAACAATACCAAAATTGGATATAAAAATCTTGATATTGCTGAAGACCTAAACCCAGACTATGTTGGTAGTGTCTGCGATATCCCAGTCAAGGATGGAGTGTTCGACCTGGTGTGTGCTTTCCAGGTCTTAGAGCACCTGCCCTATTGTGATTTTGGGAAGGCATTAATGGAGATGAGGAGGGTGGCAAGCAATAATGTAATTATAAGTTTACCTCACTTTGGGCCCCCAATTAAATTTATGTTTAAATTTCCTTTCATCCAAGAAATTAAGGTTGCTACCAAATTAAAATTACCACTAGAGCATACATTCAACGGCCAACATTATTGGGAGATTGGGAAAAAAGGTTATAGTAAGAGGGATGTCCGTAGGGAAATTGAAAAATATTTTAGGATAATCAAAGAATTTGTACCATTTGAGAACCAGTATCATAGGTTTTTTATCTTAAAAAAATGAATAAAAAACTCATCTATATTTCACACTGGCGTTTCCCATCTGAGAAGACAATGTCTCCATTAATAATGAGAACTTGTCAGGAGTTTGCAGATCAGGGATTTGAGGTGGAACTGTGGGTACCAAATCGGTCAAATAGTAATCATGTTAATTCTGACCCCTTTAATTACCACCAAACAAAAAGAAATTTCAAATTAATCAAGTTACCCGTTATTGATCCCATGGAAAGGATGGGAGGAAAATTGAGTTTTTTTATTTTACTTCTAACTTTTAATATTGTTGTTTTTGCCAAAGCTATGTTTAGCAGTCAGTGTATTTACTACTCTCACGATCTTAGAGATGTTTTTTTGCTAAGCTTACTTAAAAGGAATTTTTTTATCGAAATTCATGATTTTTACGAGAGCAAAATTAATTTTATAAATAGAATAGTTATTAATAGAACAGCCGGAATAATTTCAACTAATTCTTTAAAAGCAAGTATGATAATTAGAAAGTACGACGTACCCAGTCGTCGTGTTTTATGGCAACCCAATGCTGTTGATGCTAGAAAGTTTGATTTAGACATTACCAAGAAGGAGGCACGAAAGAGGCTTTCGTTGCCAGGAGAAATTAACATTGTTCTGTATACAGGCAGCTTGTTCTATTGGAAGGGTGTTGATACCCTACTAGCCAGCGCTAATCATTTATCCAGAAATACATATGTGTATTTTGTTGGAGGGACAGATGGTGACATTGAAAAATTTAAAGTCGAAGCTCAGAAATTTAGTAATGTTGTTGTTGTCGGCCGTAAGCCACATAAGGATATGCCGTTATGGCAAAAGGCGGCCGACGTGTTAGTCTTACCAAATACTGCGCGATATGAGGAGTCCAGAGTGGAAACTTCTCCGGTAAAGCTGTTCGAGTACTTAGCCTCCTCTAGACCGTTAGTGGCTTCCGATATACCGGCGATACGTGACATTATCTCTGAAAATGAGGCCATATTTTTTAAACCCGATGACCCTCTTGATTTGGCTAGTAAGATTAATAAAATATTGGAGACTGGTTATGATGAAAAAAAAATTATCCAGGCGAAAAAACTGGCTTACAAAAACAGTTGGGAGTCGAGGATCGAGTCCATTCGGGCTATACTTAAGGCTAAGTAATTTAAATTGAAATTCAAATGACAATTTTAGGTACTATTAGGGGCAAGATTGGTAGATTTGTGGCCTTGAAACTTGAAGAGCGGGCAAGAAATACTATTATCAGAAAATACCCAGATTTATGGTTGGAGTTAAATGATTACTTAGCTAAGTCTGTTTCCACGGGATGTGAGTTTGGTGATTATTTAATTTTGTATGAAAGTATTAAAAAGTATAAACCGAAGTTTGTACTGGAGTGCGGATCGGGAGTCACTACTGTGGTGATATCTCAGGCGTTATTAGAGAACTCGAAAGAAGGGAACCCAGGTAAGGTCGTGTCTCTTGAGGAGAATGAAATGTACCATAAGCATCTCTTGAGTATTTTGCCAAATAAATACCTTGATTTTGCGGAAATACATTTAAGAAGGGCTGTAGAGAAAACCCGTGATATGTTTCGGGGAGTTGGTTATGAAAACATACCAAAGTATGATTATGACTTCGTTCTTGTTGATGGCCCAGACTACATGATGAAGCCGCACTTAAGTCCACTGGTATTTAATTTTGACTTAATTGAGGTGGTGGAAATGTCGTCTGGCCCAGTGCGAGCAATATTAGACACCAGAACTAGTACTGCGCTCGTCTACTTTTTAGTATTTGGCGATAAGTTTAGATATGATTATATTAGGAGGCTTGGTTTTGTCGGCCCTGTTACTAAGGAGGATCTGCCTACCATGAGACAAATTGTCGCCAGGTTTATGAAGAGTCATCCATTTAAGAGGCCTAAATACTAACTTGTAGTTTTCTAATTTTTAATTACAAAATATTTTCCTGAAAAGTCATCTTTTTGGATTTGATATTTAGAATCTTTGAAATATTCATCAACGGCTTTTTTAGCACCCGGCCACTTCGGTTCATTGTACTCGTCAAAAAGTACTACACCCCCATCAATAATTTTGGGAAACATTTCTGTCAATGTTACTTTGTAGGCCTCATACAGGTCTAAGTCAATGTGGAGAAGTGCGATCGGGGAGTTGTCGTAGTCTGAAAGTGTATTTTCGACGAAGCCCTTTACAAGTTTAATATTGTTTTTAATGTACTGACTTGCTATTCCAGCGCGAGATAAGATTGTGTAAATGTCGTGCGGTGTGTTTCCTGACCACTCTCCCTTTTTGGCTTTTCTGGGGCTCGCGTCATTTGGTGACGGTTCTGGAAAACCTTGAAAGGAGTCGAAACCCCAGACTTTACGATTTTTCCCCTCATTTTCTGCGAGAAATGAAAAATACAAGAGTGTCCTTCCCTTGCCCACACCACACTCAACTATACTTCCGTTTAGGTGGCGCACACGATTAAACATTGCCCCCAAATATAAAAGCGAGCGCATCTGCCTCGTGTTTAATTGTATCTGATGAGAATGACTAATAGAAAGACCAAACCCCCCAAGCAGTTTCTTTAAAAATGAGGTTAATTTTTTCATACTTTTGTTCTTAATTTTAATCCTAGTTTATCTGCTAAACTCCAAAAACCCAAACCAGCTAGGGCATACATAAAACCCGATGCTGGCAGTCTGAAGCGCCCATGATCACTAAAGGCAGCGATACTTGACGTACCGGCGTAGTATAAGATGATAATTAATAAGAAGATTGTCATGAACCTTGTTTCCTTTTTTCTTACCCCCACTAAGAAACCGATTAGCATTAATAAATTTATTGAAATCCAAAATATTCTACCCGCCAAAGGAATAAGTCCGTACCATCCTACACTCCCTTTGATTGTATTGTACAATGCTATTGGCCCCTCCTTTAATAAAATAACTGAAGGTGAGAAGCCCGTCGTGAAGCGAGGTATTAAGTGAAATCTTACACCATAACTATAGTATAGGTCCTGGGTAAAAAATGCATTAATGGCGATGAGAAAAACTTGGGAAGTTACTTTTATGTTCGATCTAACCGTTTCAAGTCCTTCTTTAACTAAAATTTTCCCTAATTCTGGCCTCTCCAAAATATCTTTTCTTGTGTAGCCGTATTTTTTTTCTAGGTTTGCGTAGGCAATTGACTGAGCCTCGTCGAATTCAGTACCGTCTCGAAGAGAAATTACGGCGGGAACTATGGATGTGTACACGTTCCGCAGTCCAGTAGTGGAAATACTATAACTATCAAACTGTCTATGGTTTCTCATGAGCCAAGGGGAAATTGTTGCAACATAAAAGAGTAAAAAGGAAGCCAAGCCAAGCAGTGTTTTTTTTCGGGTGGCTTTGTTGATGATCGCGGTTGTAAGTAAAAAAAGAAGTGCCAAAATAACTAAGAATTGACCGTGTGGTCTAGTAAGGACTGAAATACCCAACGTGACTCCCGAAAGTATGATGTGTTGGTTTTTGTGGTGGTAGATAAATTTTAAAAACAGTAAAATTGAAAGAAGAATAAAAAAAACTGAGATCACTTCGGTCAGTATCATTACACTAAAAATTATCGTTAGAGGTTCAACTGCAGACAAAATTGAGGCGAAGATGCGCACTCTTTTTGAGCTGGTTAAGAAGCCAGTGATTTCCCAAATTAAAAGTGGAATTAGCGATGATAAAATAATTTGAAAAGCTACTAGTGGGATGACGCCACCAGATAATTTGATTGACCCAGCTATTAATAATGGATATATCGGGGGAAAATGTGCCTCTGGGGAGAACGGCGGGCTAGTATCTTTAGTAAAACCCCGGCCTAATGTAAGGTTTTGACCAGTTGTCAAAAAATTTTTTGAATCATTGCTAAAGATTGGCTCCTCCCCAAAATAAGATAAAGTAAGCATGGCCAAGGACATTCTGAGGATATAAGAAAGAATGATTATTTTGGTAATTGTCGATAGGTGTTTCATATTTTGTTATGATTTTACTTTATAATTGATTATTAAGATAGGGAGTGCATAGGCAGTGGATCTTAAGTATACTAGTAGGTAGACTATACTAACTAAAATGAAAATTTATTTAATGAGGCATGCCCAGAGTCGGTCTCGTGAGGGCTTAGTATATGAGGCGGGGGCTAAGGTTGGTTTGTCTGACACTGGCAAAAAGAGGGCACAGGCCGCTGCAAATTACCTTAAACAAAAAATAAAGCCTGATATTGTTTATTCTAGTCCCTTGGCTCGGTCTAAAGAAACGGCTGAGATTGTAGCGAGGACCCTGGGTCTATCAATAAATTTTGATGATCGAGTAGTCGAATATGCACCTTCCAGATCCGTGACTGGTGTTGCCTTCAAAGAAGCTAAACGACGTGCGAGGTTAAATAAAGACTTATCTCCAGCTGATGGGGAGTCATTTAATGAGGCAGCTAAAAGATTTATTGAATTTTTAAATCAACTGAGCACTCGTGACTCAAAACGCCCGCTGGTTGTCACTCACGCCCTAGTAATGCAGTGTGCTCTGGTTAACTTATTCAATCTTAATGATTACCCTCATTTAGATGAAGTCTCGATTTCTGAGCTTGAGTTTGACGGTCATAAATTTCATTTAAATTATTTAAATGAAACAAGTTTTATTTCACTCCATTTTTTAAGAAAAGCAAAGGAAAAAATTAAAAAGTTTTTTAAGAGTGAAGATTCGTATTTTTAGTATCTTATCGGTCTAAATCTCCACTCGGGATTTACCTTTTGCATCTCGACTTCATCGTTTCTGGTCGTCAGGCCTGATGCTAGGTATTTTTCGTGGGCAAGTTTTAGTTTTTCGCGGTCTAGTTCTATGCCGAGGCCTGGTCCACGAGGAATCTCTATAGAGCCTCCCTTTATTTCAATTTTCCCTCCTGAGATAATATCATCTGCTTGCCATGGGTAATGAGTGTCAAGGGAAGAAGAAAGGTGGGGGAGGACAGCCCCAAAATGAACCATTGCGGCCATGGAGATTCCGGAATGAGAGTTGGAGTGGGTGGAAATTCCTCTACCTAGTCCATTTGCTAGATCAGCCATTTTAAGTGAGGGAGTAAAACCTCCCCAAAAATGATGGTCTAACAAAATAATATCCTCTGAATTGTACTCTAGACTTTTATTTAAATCAGAAAATGACGTCGTGGCCATGTTAGTCGCTAGTGGAATTTGTAACTCTTTCCTCAGTCTAGCCATTTCGCTTTGGTCTCTGACGGGGTCTTCTAGATACTCTACTACTCCCTTCATTTCTTTACCAAACTTAAGGGCGGTGTCATAACACCACACTGCATTCGGGTCCATTCTAAGTGGCATTGTTTTGCCAAATTCTTGGTGGAGAGCTAATACGGAGTCTACCTCCAGCCTGGGTTCTAAAATACCCCCCTTTAATTTTAGAGCTTTAAAACCAAACGTCTCCACCATGCACTTAGCTTGTCTCACAATGGCTTCCGGGGTTAACACTTCTTGCTGCCTCTCCAGAGCCCAGCCAGTACTATTTGGGTTTGTTTTAAATCCTAAATCACCACCTGCTCCTTCATATTTAAAAAATAAATAGCCAGCAAAGGGGACATTGGGTCTCTTTTGTCCGCCAAGTAGCTCACAGACTTTTTTGTTATGTTTTTTGCCAATTAAATCATATGCGGCAACCTCAATAGCGGCCTCCACATGAGATAAGGCCCTTCTGTCCCATGTTTGCAAACCCCTATGTTCTGTTTCCGATGACCCAAATTTTGTTTTGAGCCAAAATCTAAAATTGTCTAAATCATATACATCAATATCGTTTATAAAGTTTTTAAGCCCGTTTAACACCCTAAGGGTATCGTGGTCACCAGGTACCTCACTGATGCCCGTTAGCCCACTTTCCTCGACTATTTCTACCACAATTCTTAGTGCGTAGGGAGCGTGTAGACCCGAGGCGTTTAGTAGGGGTGGGTCATCTATGGCAATTGGGGTGACAATAATTTCTTTAATTTTCATCGTTCTAGAGGTATGGATAAGTTTTTAAGCCATTCTCTTTCATAAACTGTTTTAAGACCTCTTCATTATAAACGTAATAAGAGATGTTGTCCCAGTCATGAATATTTTGTGATTTGGAATTTGCCAAATTGAAATTAGGGGTAATTTCGGAGTTTTTGCCTGAACCGTCAAACCCAATATTTTCGATAACCGATTCGGTTGGGTAGAGACAAAGTGTGCCAGTAATGTAGTGCTGTAAGATCCAATTTATGCTCCAAATATCCACTTTGTTTTCAAGGTAAGTTTTTGATTTTGTTAACTGGGCAATGTCTATCGCAAAATCTTCTATTCGGGTGTTGTTCTTTTTAAATTTATCTACTAGTTCTTTCAAATCGTGATTATAGTCTAACCATTCTTTTTTCCAGGTTGCCCACCCCCACGTGCAAAAACGGCTCAGCAGTAGTAATTCCTCACTTTTCTTCATGAAGGGTGCGGGGAACAAGTAGCCGCAAATACTGCGGATATTTTTGTTATCTCGGAATTTTTCCAGACCCTCTCTAAAAAATGAAACGCCTCCGGGTCGAACTACACAGTCATCCTCTAGTAAAATTACCGCATCCGCATCCTTAAAGGTGTGGTTCATTGCGAACTTCACTGATTTAGCTAAACCTTGTTTTGTCTCGTGTTGATATAAATTAATTTTTATTTTATCTTGAGAGTTTAGATAAGCGAGAATTTTTTGCTGGTTGTTCTTGACCTCAGGATTGGCGGGATAATCTAAAAAAGCTCTAAATTCAGATACACCATTAGCCACCAGACTTTCAATTACCTTCTGGCTGTGTTCTGGTCGATTATATAGGAGTAGGGCGATTTCAATTTTCATATCAATGAGTGTCAAACTTAATATAGGCTTGAGGAATTACGCCTTCCTCGCCCTGGTAGCGGCTAATAAAATCCATTGCCGCTTTAAGGTTAACGAGTTCGATTGATTTTTCTGTTAGGTTTCTATTTATAAACTCGTCGCTGTTGCTTTTGATCAAGCGGACCACCTCTTTTCGATTCTCCAGATTACCTACACCTCGACTCATTAATATTTCTAAACCAGATAGTTGGAAAACTCTATTATCTAGCGTCGCGCCAAGTGAACCAAAACCAAAAACTATTACTAAGCAATTTGGCCCAAGGATTTTGGTATTAGCCCAGAGCGGGGCCGAGTTACCAGATGAGGCGTCAAAAATTAAACCCGCTTTTTTCCCGCTAAAGACTTTTTCGATTTGTTTGGCGATGAGGTTTATGTTTTCCGTTTGTTCGTTTTTTTGGTTTAAGTGGTAGGTAAAGATTCTTTGATTATCTATTTTTTGAGCGTGTTCTAGTCGACTCTGATCTATGTCGATCAGTAAAATTTTAGATCGATCGTTGGTTTTTAAAATTAAATGAATTGCCAATAAGCCAGACTGCCCCGCACCAAAAATAATCACGGTGTCGTGGTTTAGGGCATTGTCATTTCTCGTTAAGGCGTTCCTCACGTCTGCCAGCAGAAAGCTATACATTAGAGCTTTTAAAGTTTTATCATTGATGGGGTCATCTTTTTTTGAACAGACTTCGTATGAATACTTAGGTAGAGTTGCGAATCTGGCATAAGTACCATCACCAGACTGTTTACCGTGGCCAATTATTTTACCCTCACCGTAATCACATTCAACATATCGATGTCTAGCATAGCAGGCCCCACAGTCCTGATGCTTACAGGGTGTGTGACCGAAAATGGCCACAAAATCGCCAACCAGGGTGTCTTGGATATTTTCACCTACAGCCAAGACCTTACCCACCCCACCGTTGCCAAACACAAAGCCATCATTTTCCATAAATTCTTTTATTCTGGGGTGGGTCATTTGGGGATTGGTAGCTAGCCAAAAACTACCGTGGACGGGTACATATACCATCTCGACCAAAATCTCTTCTGCCATAGGTTGCCTGATAGACGTCTCAATCAAGCCTGTATTTAAGGTCTGTTTTGTATTGTTGAGCCAGGTGGTTTTAATTTGGGTGTTCTTGTTTGCTTTCATTTTCAAAATATAGCATATTTAGGTGAAGAATTTACACTTTTCGCGTGCCGACATGAAAACCATTTTTATTAACTGTCCGACCAATATGGAAATTAGAAATCTTTTACGAAGTGATTTCTACACTAAACTTAAAGAAAAAAAAGAGCTCAAATTTATCATTTTTGTTTCGCAGCAACGGTTAAGTCAGTTATCCGGTGAAATGTCAGCAGAAAATATTTTTTTTGAGTCATTACCTAATTGTTTAAGTCACATGCCTAGTTGGGCATACTTGTGGCAAATATTTGTTCATGATTCGATTCACACTGTTACGATAAAAAGTCGGCAAAAGTACCCATATCTAAGAGGTGGGTCACTATTAAATTTTTGCGCCAAAAGAATAGCTTGGTTTTTGGGTGGCTTTAAGATTTGGCGGAGTTTTCTCCGCTGGTTTGAGTATTGTTTTCTCAGAGAAGACGTTGTTTGGAAAGATTATTTAAAAAAATACCAACCAAACCTGGTGTTTACTCCATCTCTATTGGACAGGGAAGATATTTCCTTGTTGAAGGCAGCCAAAAGACATGGAGTTAAAACGTTAGGTATGACTAAAAGTTGGGATAATTTATCTTCAAAACTATTTTTAATTGTGCACCCTGATTTTTTGTTGGTTCAAAATCCAACTATGGTCGAAGAGGCTTCGGTCTTAGACGACTACCCACGTGATAAAATCAAGGTTGTTGGTTTTTTGCAGTGGAGCTGCCATCGCAGCCCGGATTGGTTTATTAGTCGGGAAGAAGTTGCTACGTTAGTTGGCCTTGATCCAGCCAGGCCATGGCTAACTTACTTTAGTGGTCCACCATTCACTCAAATCCTCGAGCAGACTGATCATGGTTACCACTTAATGGTGGTTAAAACTGCCTTTCCCGAGCTGGGCTTGGTGGCAAGTGTTCATCCGATTGATGAGAAAAGAATAAAGTTTGTTGATGACTTAAAAAACGTGCCAATTTTGTGGTTGGGGAGAAATATGAATTTTAAAATAGATGAAATGAAGGTGTTGGCTAACTTGATTAGGCATTCAGCTTTGATTATGAATTTTGGTTCATCAATTGCTTTAGAGGGGGCCATCTTAGACACGCCGGTAATCTCCCTCGGATTTAATGGTATACCTGTAAGGTGGGAAGAGGACTTGAGGGTTGCCTTCAGAGAAAACAAACATCTAGTAGATGTGGTAGCTAGTGGCGGGGTATCATTAGTTTCAACCGAGCAAGAGTTGGTGGGGGCGGTAAAAATGTACCTAACTAACCGTGATTATAAAAAAGAAGGACGAGCCAAGTTGGTGGAAAGTCTGGCGGGTCCAGTCGATGGCCAAACAGCCACTCGGATCTTAGGCCAAATGGAGCTGATGATAGAATAGTCTTCTGCATAGTCAAAATTTCTTAAATGTTGTCCCGTACTGTATTTTAAGGTAAGCTCTAAATATTAAATAACATGTCACAAAAGAAGCTTAAAATCCTAGGTATTAGTGGGGCGCGATCTGGCTCAAAAGGTTTATCCCATAAAAATGTTAAGAAGTTGGGCGGTAAACCGCTGCTGGTTTGGCCAGCGGAGATAGCCAAAAAGTCCAAGTATATTAATAGGTATATTTTATCAACAGATTCCCCGGATTATGCTAGGCTGGCTAACAGATATAGTATTGAAACACCTTTTATACAACCGCTAACTATATCAACCGATCATTCAACGGTTTTTGAATTTATTGAGCATGCGCTGGTTTGGTTAGAGAGGGAGGAATCGTATGTACCGGATCTAGTTGTATATCTTTGCCCGACCACTCCATTAGTTTTAGCTCAGGATGTGGATCGGGGGATTGAATTAATTTTAAAAAATCAGCATCTAGATTCGGTGGTTTTAATTTCTCCCGCTAAAGGCCATCCGAGAAAAATGGTAAAATTGTCTGAAAAACAGGGGGTCTTGTGTTATGTTACCAATCAAGCTAGAGATGTGGCGCCTTCCAACAGGCAGGCTTATGAAATAGCGTATAATAGAGAGAGTTTGCCTGTAATCACCAGAGTGGGGGTGATAAAGAATAAAAGAAATCAGACGGGGGATTTTGTGGGCCACCACCTTATTTCGGCTGACCATGCTCACGACATAGATAACGAGCTAGATTTTTTTATCGCCCAACAACTGCTAAAGAAATTAAACAAAAAATAATGATCTCAGTTATTGTCCCATTTTATAATGAAGAGAAGAATGTAGCCGAACTTTACGGCAGGATTTCGCGGGCCTTGAGTGATCTAAATAAAACTTTTGAAATAATTTTTGTGGATGACGGCTCTACTGACGGGACTTTTAGTGAGATTAAAAAACTGACCGCTGTGGTGGGGATTAAACTTGCTCATAATAATGGCCAGACCAAGGCTTTGTTGGCCGGTTTGATCAACGCTAGTGGTAATGTAATTGTGACTCTTGATGGTGACCTAGAAAATAATCCTGAAGACGTAAAGTTATTGTTTAATGAGTTTGATAAGGGTTATGATGTGGTATCGGGCTGGAGAACTAATCGCTGGACCGGGCAATTTTTTACTAGAAAAATTCCCTCAGTCCTAGCTAATAAATTAATTTCCTACATCACTGGTGTTAAACTACATGATCATGGCTCGAGCTTTAGAATTTATCGCCGAGAGGTTTTTAATAATGTTTTATTGTTGGGTGACGCTCATCGGATGCTAGTGGCTCATTTGGCAAACAAGGGGGCTCGAGTAATTGAGACTCCAGTGTCCTATTCTCCCCGGAAGTTCGGCAAGTCTAAGTATGGCATCTCCCGAACTTTTAAAGTCATTTTGGATATTTTAGCTTTCCATTTTTTTAATAAATACTCATCCAAACCAATGCACTTTTTTGGTATTTTTGGTTTTGTTAGTTTACTTTTATCCGGACTTATCTTTCTGTGGGCGGTCTATTATCGAGTGATTGAGGGGGTCCATTTTAATCGGACACCACTCCCCACTCTGGTCTCCATTTTTATGGTGGTTGGCGTTTTGTTTATCTTGATGGGTTTGCTGGCAGAGATTATCATCAGACTTAATGTTGCGAGAGATCCTAAAAGCCTCGAGCCTGGCATTAAAGAAATAATTAAGAATGGATAAAATAAAACCACCCAATTTTTTAAAAAGAATCATTAAGGAATTTTTTTCTAAAGATTTTATTAACTATTCTGGAGTAAGTATTTTTATTTCTGTTTTGAATATTATTTTGCTGTGGCTACTGATTGATATAATTGATATTCCAACTATTATCTCTACAACCTTGGTTGTTGGGGGAACTTTTGTTTTGCGTTACTTTTTGTATAAGTTTAAAAATATAATTTGATTTAATAAAAATGATCTCGTTACTAAAAAAAATACCAGTTGATTTGGGTCAGGCGGAGTTTAAGCACGACACGGCTGGTAAAAGGATAGCTTTTTCATATGTACCTAAAAATGGTTTAAATAAGAAGGCTTTGGACATTGGATGCAGAGATGGT
Organism: uncultured Candidatus Saccharibacteria bacterium; assembly: GCA_964648765.1. Classification (GTDB taxonomy): domain Bacteria; phylum Patescibacteriota; class Minisyncoccia; order Phycocordibacterales; family JACOZG01; genus JBBTTN01. The sequence continues at coordinate 180,989 of CAZYLF010000002.1, read as the reverse complement.
TATTGGTCGGAGGAATTAAAAAAGCTTGGCTACCAGGTTGTCTCTCTGGACATTGACCCAAATTATGAGGGAGCTCTGGTTTGTGACATTGAGAAGGGGATGCCATTTGAAGATAAAAACTTTGACCTTATTTGGTGTACTGAGGTTGTTGAGCACCTTAGAAATCCTAAATTTACCTTTTGGGAAATAGAAAGAATAAAAAAAAATTCCGGTGTCTCTATTATTACTACGCCAAACTCTCACTTTTGGATTTACCCCATTATGAGATTATGGGGGTGGACTCCTCAAAAAGTTCAGAATCCAGATCACAAGCAATTCTTTAACCTGAGTACGGTTTCCAAGATCTTTGAGGGCTATAAAGTTTTCGGGTATTTTCCTTATATTTTTTTGTTTTTTAAAATCACCAAACTTGTGAATCTTCTTTCCCCAACATTTATTTTGGTTAAAGGGTCTAAGTAGTATGCCTAATTTTTATAACGATTCTGAAGAAAGTCTCTCCAAGCATTATTTTATTGGTTTAGACAACCGTTCTGATTTTAGAAATTGGAATTTATTTAATCTAGTGTCTACGATGGTTTCTGGTCCCAAGGTACTAGATATCGGTTCTGGTTCAGGTGGGTTTTTAAAGGTGATGCAATCAAAGGGCGCAGAAGTTTTTGGTCTGGAGCCAAACGATGAATTAGTTGCTCTTTCTCAGCAAAATGCCAATAGTTTAAATATACGTAAAGGCTTTGCTGAAGATCTAGAGAATATTTTTGTTGAGAAGTTCGACTCAATTACCATGTTAGATGTTTTAGAGCACATAGAAAATGACAGCTCAATCTTGGAAAGAATTTCTGGTAAATTGAATCCCAGTGGTCAGTTAGTTTTAGTTGTCCCAGCTCATCAGTGGCTGTTTGGTAAAAGGGATATTAAATATGGTCACTATCGGAGATATTCCAAAGTCGGCTTAACTAAACTGCTCGAGTCTAGGGGTTTTGTGGTTCAAAAGATTAGGTATTGGAATATGATCGGTGTTTTACCTTATTTTGTGTCAGAAAAAATTTTTAAAAAAGAGCTTGAACTGAAGAGTCGGGGGAAAGAAGGTGGTTTCTTGCCCGTACTTATCAGGAGTATTCTTAACCGGTGGATTAAGGTAGTTGAGAATCATATTAATTTCGGTTTCGGGTTGTCGCTTATTTGTGTGGCTAATAAAAAGTAACATGACTAAAGCCACCTTAATCAAAGCTGACTATCTTGAGAACGTGTTGAGGGGTAGTCAGCCTATGCCAGGTAAGAATAATTTGGAACCGTTTAATTCGTTGTCCAAAGAATTGAACTTACCACTAAACATTCTGGAAGATGTTAGTGTTAAGAGTAAAGTTGAAACTCATTTAGATTCAGCTGATCTGTGGCTGTGTTTGGAGGGAGAGGCAAATTTTATTTGTGGGGGAGAAATTGCCAATCCTTATTTTTCAAAATTAAAAGATGGAACAGATAATCCGCGAGAGATTAGGGGTGGAGAAATTTCTGGGGGTGAGCATTTTATCTTAAAACGGGGGGATTGGTTGTTTATTCCAGCTGGCATGCCACATCAGCATTTTGCCGACGGGGTGGCTAGACTGATGATTATCAAAATTCCCAACAAATAATTTATAAAAATAGCCGGCGGGCAATCAAGTGTAAATACACAAGACTGTCCACCGGCCAATGATCCTACAGAAGGCTTACTACCGCTTTGAGGGCGGTCTCGACTGGGTCGATTTTCGGAATCAGGCTTCCCGCTGGTCGTTGATCAGTCAAGAGATCTTCGAGACAGCGGGGGGTCTTAGCCTCGTAGGCGAGGCCAACTTCCGCGAGTGGGTAACGCTCCACGCCCATTCCTTCAAGCATACCCTGACGAGTTGCTGTGGTGGAGACTGACACTGCTCCGCCGACAAAGGCCGTACTGGCCGCCAGCACGGTGCTGTAGGCCGACACGGTTATGTTAGCTACTGTGGCGATATGATCTGGCGGGACTCCCTCAAAACGGTCAGTCACCAGTCCGGCCAGTTCCGTTTTGAGTAACTCATTCCACTTTTGGGCCCAACTCTCCGCTTTGTACTTTGGGTGTAGACTGGCTACCACTTCCCACGGCAGCACGGATTGCTTAATAGAGTCCGCGAGCCAGTGGATAAAGTCGAGGCTGTATTCCCCTTGGCCAGCCAAGAAAGCCAACCTCGCTGATGATTGTTGTTGACGGGCGATCGCTGTCCCGCGATCAGCCTGATTTAAACCATAAAGGTAGCAACTACCAGTTTCCGCTACTATTGCTCCGGCGACGTGGGATGCGATCGGTACCCTGGTATCGTTTACCAGTAGCAAGTCAGGCTTGACCTCGGTGATCCGCCGTTCGCCACCCCAAATGTCGGGATGCCAAACCAGCTTTTTGTTCGGCCATTTTCGAGTGAGAATGGAGGCCATCTTTTCCAGTCTAATTGGTCGGCCCAGACTAGTGACGATCAGGTCAGACGCCTCGACAAGACCGATAAGGGTCTCGGTGTCGGTTTCTAGACCGACCGCTTTAACCACATCATTGTCTGTGTCTTTTTCCCACATTTTGATTGATTGGCCTTCGGCTATCACTCTGATCTTGTGCCCAAACCCTTTCAGGGCTTTGGCCAGTGGGTGCAACAGCGCCATCCCGGCAATATCCTTGGTTACGAACAGTACATCTGCCACCGCCTTCTCCTCTCAAAAAGACTATGTTAAAGGTCTGATTTCCGTCTCTAATTATATACTAACTTATTTTTTTTGTCAAATATAAAAATATGACAATTCTGTTATTATTCAGCCATCATGAAAACCATCTTTATCACACTCGCTAAAGATATTATTGCTCGTAATATTTTTTACACTGACTTTTGGAAAATTTTTAAAGAACGAAATTCTCAAAATAGAATTGTGTTGATTGTGGAGCCAGACAAGGTTGCTATTTTTGCTCGTGATTTTGGTGGAGGCAATGTAATCGTCGAAGGTTTTAAAAGAGGAAAGCCGACAAAAGCCGAGAGCTTGGTAATGTCTTTAGCGCGGAGTGCTATCAATACCCATACTAATACTTGGTCTAAGATGAGGTCTTACCGACGAGGGGACTCAGGTTTCTTGGCCACTTATCTTAAGTTGCTTCAGCAAAAAACTTTGGGAAATTTTGGTTGGTATAAAAAACTATTACGATTGTTAATTTTAAAAACCGGTCAGGAGGTTTTTTTGGAAAAACTTTTCAATAAATATTCTCCCAATTTCGTAATCGGCACTTCCATTACGGATTATGATTTTGAGGTGCTGATTATGAGAGAGGCAAAAAAAAGACAGATTAAAACTATTGGCTTGCTGAGAAGTTGGGATAATCTTTCCAGTCATGGTCTACTTAGGGTAGTTCCAGATATTTTTTTATTACAGAATACTTTCTTAAAAGAAATGGCTTTGGAGCACCAGGCGATAGATGAAAGTGACACAAAAATTAGTCTGTTTGGTGTGCCGCATTATGATGTTCTACATCCCAGTAAACTAAAAATGGCTAAAAGTCGGTCTGACTTCTTCCGGGATAAGGGGCTTGATCCTGATAAAAAACTTTTATTTTACGGCGCGATGGGGGAGTTTTTATTTATTCATGAAAATGAGTTGCCTGGTGTTTTCGAGGAAATTTTGCGAGAGTTGGGTGAAGGCTATCAATTGCTATATCGAACACATCCCAAATTCCCAGTGAAAAAAGATTTAAAGAATTACCCCAGTATTATCTTTGATCAAAAAGGGGATTACGTGAAAGAAGGTTCCGGCGAGGATGAGAGTGGTTTAGTTGAGTCCCTGTATTACTCTGATGTGATTATTACTGGTGCTTCCACTATCGCGATTGACGGTGCTGTCTTGGGTAAGCCCATTATTTGCGTGGCGTTTGATGGGGTGATTTCTGGTGCGGAAGTTAATTACTGGGAAAGCGTGAAGAGATTTTACGATCGCTATACTCATTTTGAAGAATTAGTGAAGACGGGCGGAGTTAAGGTGGCATACGGTCAGACGGAACTTAAGCAAGACATAGAAGCTTATATTGAAAATCCCCGACTCCATGCCCATGGCCGGAAAAAAATTATCGAACGGATGGTTGCACCTTTTGATGGCGAAGCTGGACTGCGGCTGGCTAACTTAATTCAAAAAGAGTTATAATCCAACCATGATCGATCAATTTAACGTCTTAGCCATTATCCCTGCTCGTGGTGGGTCCAAAAGAATCCCCGGAAAAAATATTAAACTTTTGAACGGTAAGCCGCTGATTGCCTATGCCGTCGACGAAGCCAAAAAGTCAAAATACATTGATCGGACGATTACGTCGACCGATAGTGAGGATATTGCAGCTGTGGTTAAAAGTTTAGGCTCAGAAGTTCCTTTTTTGCGACCCAAAGAAATTTCTGGTGATGATGCGACTGACTTAATGGCCTTTCAGCACGCTCTTAAGTGGCTGGACGAGAAGGAGAATTATCGTCCAGAGATTATTGTTCAGTTGAGGCCAACCTCACCCCTGAGGACGGTGGTTGAGATTGATGAGGCTATTAAACTTCTGGCCGATCACCCCGAAGCAGACTCAGTGAGAACAGTTTCCGAGCCAGAGCAAACTCCATATAAAATGTACAAAGTCGGGGACGAAGGTTTTCTGGAGCCGTTACTTAGTGTGGGTGGAGAAAAAGAATCGTTTAATTTACCTCAACACAAGTTACCCAAAGCTTATAAACATGTGGGCTATGTGGATGTAATTTGGTGGAAAACTTTAATGGAAAAGGGGATGATGGCTGGTGAAAAAATCATTCCACTGGTTTTAGATAAAGCTTATAGTGGTATCAACAAACCCGAAGATTGGGAATATTATGAATTTTTATTAGATCAAAAACAGATACATTGACACCGTCACTTGGGTGGCCTACTATCTAGCATAAGTGCCATGAATTTTTTTAACCTAACCAAGAAGAAGATAAAATCTTTAATTCCGCATTTTTCAGCTCCGCGGGTAAAGATTGGTAAAACATATGTGGGGTCAGGAGAGCCGGTTTTTGTAATTGCGGAGGTGGGGATTAACCATAATGGTGAAATTGTTTTAGCTAAACAATTGATCGATGAGGCCAAAAAAGCTGGGGCCGACGCAGTCAAATTTCAAAAGAGAACCACCCATGAGATTTTAACCAAGGAGGGTTTAGACAAGCCCTATAATTCACCTAATGCTTTTGCTCCAACTTATGGTGCCCATCGCGACAAATTGGAATTTTCTCGGGAGCAGTACAAAGAACTTAAAAAGTATGCTGAAGAAAAAGAAATTTTATTTTTTGCTAGTGTGTGGGATCAGGTTAGTGCGGATTTTCTTGAGGAGTTAAATATTGATGCTTATAAAATTCCTTCCGCTGACACAATTAACATCCCATTGATTGAGTATGTGGCTGCCAAAAACAAACCAGTACTGCTGTCTACAGGCATGAATACTGAGGAGGAGATACGAGACGCGGTAAGTGCTGTTCAGAAGTATAATAACCGTGTAGTGATCTTCCATTGTTTGTCGCTTTACCCATCACCAGAGGATAAAATCAATTTAAGATTTATGGATACTTTGCGTGATTTATTCCACCCCGTACCGGTTGGTTATTCTGGGCACGAGACGGATCTACTTCCTACATTAGCGGCTGTATCCAACGGAGCTTGTGTTGTGGAGCGACATTTTACTCTTGATAAAAACATGAAGGGGGGCGATCATGCTGCCTCACTAAATCCCCAAGAATTTCAAAGTTTAGTTAGTATGATCCGGAGAATTGAACAGATTATGGGGCAAGCTAATAAAAAAATTCTTTATGATGAATTGATCCCATTACGGGAAAAGTTGGCAAAAAGTGTGGTAACTAAGATAGTAATTAAAAAAGGGGACAAGATTACACGTGATATGTTAGGTATAAAGGGACCTGGTTACGGTATTAAACCTAAAGATTTAGAAAAATTGATCTCAAAAATTTCACCAATTGAGCTAGGTGCTGATGTTGTGGTTCCAAAGGATGCACTGAATTGGTAGGTCGCTAGTTTGTTTTAAATAATAAATAGTGCCCGAGTAAAACATTAATTAATTTAGCGATTACTCTTGAGATCACGGCGCCAATTATTCCAAATTTTGTGATCAAAATGAAGGTCAAAAATAATTGGGTTAAGGAACTACCAGTTCGAACCTTCGCCAACGACCCAGCTTTTTCTTGTGAAGTTATAGCTGTGGTGGGTAGAAATGACAAAACTCCCGTAATTGAAAGTATGTATATCTGTGATAAAAATATTGACTCAGTATATTGTGGAAAAAATACCTTGTATACATATGGGCTTATAAAATAATAAGCCACAGTAATTATTATTAGGATCGGCAACAGCATCAAATTTTTTTTGACAACCGCTTTCCTTAATTCGCTAATATTTTGAGACGAATATTTTGGTAAAGCCAGTATATTAAGATGATGAAAAAAACCGAATATTTGTTCTGGTAATACTGTGGCAAAGGAGTAGATGGCAACGGGAGCTGCCCCGAGATAATGGAAAATCAGAACTTTGTCTATTTGTGATGCAAGTAGTGGAATAGTGTTGATAGCGCTTAATTTTTTAGTGTAAGATAAAATATTTGGGTCTGTTCGATCATTTTCCGGGTATTTTTTCAGTGTTGCTTGATAGTTAAAGAATTTATATATAATTTGAGGTAAAAAGTAACTTAGTAAAATGTAAAATATGTTATCCGTGAAAAATATGGTAACCAAAAGCGACAGCACATTAATTGTGTGAGAGGTAAGAAATTGACGGGTCATTATCCCAAACGCTTTTTTCCCTTGGAAGAAGGCGCCGACTCCATTTAACACATCGGTTATGGGAGAGAGAAGGGAAATTAAGATAAAAGAATAACCTAAAGTGGTGTTGCCGTTGTAGAGGTACCAAAAGGATATTGTGAGGCCTAAGAATGAAGAAAGGAGGGACCATTTCAACCTAATTTGGGTTAGCTGCTTTAGAGCGCCGTCAAATTTTTGGGCAACTGACTTAGTGATTGCTGTCGTTGCTCCTTTTAGGGTGGCTATGTTAAGTAAACCCGCGGTTGACAAAATAAACTTATAAGTACCGTAAACTGAGGCTGGCAGTAGATTTGCAAATGCGAGAGATAAGAAAAATGACAGGCCGGCGGATATGACCTGTCCAAAGGAAAGCCAGAAACCGCCCTTGGCTAGGTATAGCATATCTGTTTTAGTATATTTCTCACTCTTGCGCAGAAGCCTGTATACCCAATTTTTAATGGATGCTAACATGACAAAATACTAGCCGAAAAGATATCTAATTGCTATAGTACTCGGCATGAATTCATTTTTACGGTGGGGGATAGTTATTGGACTTTTGGCAACCCTTTTTCTTCCAATGGTTGTCAGCCCATCTTTATTTTTCCCATTTATTACGGGTAAAAGTTTCGCTTTTAGAATTATCGTTGAAATCATATTTGCTTTTTGGCTCATATTAGCTTTAAGAGATGAAAATTACCGACCAAAAAAGACATGGCTTTTGGGTTTTGTGACAATTTTTTTGGTAGTGGTGGCGCTCGCCACTGCATATGCCATCGATCCATACCGAGCCTTTTGGTCTAATCAAGAGCGCATGGAGGGCTTAGTATCTTTCATTCATCTTTTTGGCTACTTTGTTGTTCTCACTTCAATTTTAAAAACCGAGAGGGCTTGGTTTTGGTTTTGGCATACTTCAATTGGTGCGAGTGTGATGGTAGGTATTCATGGACTACTACAATTGGCCGGCAAAGCAGAGATTCATCAAAGCAGTGCACGTTTGGACGCCTCGCTCGGCAATGCTTCATATCTGGCCGTTTATATGTTGGTGCATATTTTTATAACAGCAATCTATTTATATCGACAAGCAAAAGAAAAGGGTGGTTCCTGGGCTTGGTATCTATATTCTCCAATTATTATCTTGCAATTTGTTAATCTTTACTACACCGCTACCAGAGGGTCCTTACTTGGATTTTTTGGTGGGGTGCTGCTGTCTACACTAATTGTGACGCTTTTTGAAAAAAATAATAAAAATGTTCGTAAGTGGGCACTTTGGATACTTGGAATAATGGTGGCATTTTTGATTTTGTTTGTTTCTTTTAAAGATTCAAATTTCATAAGATCGAATCCTGTACTTGGGAGGTTTTCCAATATTTCTGTCACGAGTGGCTCAACCAATGCTCGTTTTTTAATTTGGAACATGAGTTTGCAAGGATTTAAAGAGCATCCAGTACTTGGTTGGGGTCCAGATAATTATATGTTTTTGTTCAATAAGTATTATGATCCAAAAATGTATTCGCAAGAGCAGTGGTTTGACCGCTCGCACAATGTATTTTTTGATTGGCTAATTAGCGCTGGTGTTTTGGGGTTGGGCTTATATTTATCACTTTTTGTTACAGCGTTTTACTATCTGTGGCGAAAAATTAAGGATTGGGATGTGCTAGAGAAAAGTTTATTTTCAGGCCTTTTGGTGGGTTACTTTTTCCACAACATCTTTGTGTTCGACCAACTTATTAGCTACCTCTCATTCTTTTCTATCCTTGCTTACCTTAATTGGCGAAATGGGGTTGATAGGCAGGCTATTTTACCGAGTTTCAAGCCCCAGCCATTTTTGACCCAAGGTTTAGGTGTTGCGGTAATTATTGCAATGATTGGCACGTTGTATTTTGTAAATATTAAACCAATCAACGCTTCGCAAACATTAATAAAAGCAATTTCACCAAACCAAGATGGAAACTACCAACACAGTCTAGATTATTTCAAAAATATTTTAGAGGCTAAAACTTTTGTTTCTGGAGAGGCGAGGGAGCAATTGGCTAGCCTGTCACTCGGAGTGCTTGGTAGCAACCAATATGAAGATAGGTTCAAGCAAGAGTTTTTCACCCTTGCCGTTAAAGAGTTTGAAGTACAGGTAGAAAAATTTCCTGCAGATGCTCGAGTGAGAGTATTTTTAGGGAATATGCTTCGCGCTACTGGTAATTATGAACCGGCGATTGCGGTACTTAAACAAGCTGTAGCTGCTTCTCCAAATAAGCAAACTATCTTATTCCAACTTGGCCAAACTTATCTTAGTTCTGGCAAGATTAATGAAGGAGTGGAAGTATTTAAGAAAGCTTTCGAGCTTGGACCAAAGTTTGAGGAGGCGAGAAAACTTTATGCCCTCTCCCTATTTATTTCTGGGAATACAAAAGAGGCAGACAGATTACTTACCGAGGGCTTTGGCACGGTGATAATCAACGATCCAAATCTATATAATATTTACAAAGAGTTGAAGTTGAATGATAGGGTAAAAAAGATAGAAGAATTAAGGGCAAAAAACTAATCCCCAATAGGGGCTTGACATTTGTTTTGTTTCTGCTAGGATGGGGTGGTGAGTGCTTTGGTTAGCGCCTTCGGGCACTAATTTCAGTACTTAAGTTTCATAAATGTCTGCGTAAGTCCCCGCTTCGGCGGGGCTTTACGTTTTTAAGGGGTTTGCTAATATTAGTTTGTAGGTTTGTAAAATTCTGCTTAGTTGCGGTCAGCGATAGCACTCACATTAAGACATTTAGTGTTGGAGCTTAGCACTCGCTGACCACATCTGTGCGGAATTTTTTTATTTTATTTTTTCCAGCAAAATAAAAAATAATTTTACAAAAAAAGTTATCCACATTTTTTTACAAAAAATTATTGTATGTAAGTTTGATTTAAACGATAATTAATGTGTCGGTGATGTGGGTGAGGGTCGACCACCGTCATCTTACTTTTAAGAAAATAAAATAAATTTTAAAATGGCAAAAAAGAAAAAGGCTGCAAAGAAAAGCACTAAGAAAACTTCAAAGAAAAAGAAAGGAGGAAAAAAGAAGCGATAGTTTTCTTAAAAACAACCTCGTAAAAGCACTTAGCTCACGAGGTTGTTTTTTGTTGTTTAATGTGTGAGAATTGGTCTCTATGTCAATACTAAGCAAGATATTTGGCGATTCTTCAAGTCGGATATTGCGTACGGCCAACCCATTGGTGGCTCAAATTAATGCTCTTGAACCAGAGATGGTTAATCTCACCGATTTAGATTTATCTAAGAAAACGGATGAGTTAAAATCTGATTTAAAAAACGGTAAAACGTTAGACGATATTTTGCCTCAAGCTTTTGCTTTAGTGCGTGAAGTGGCAAAACGTACACTTGGCGAAAGACATTACGATGTGCAACTTTTGGGAGGAATTATGTTGCACCAGGGCAAAATCGCGGAGATGAAAACCGGTGAGGGTAAATCCCTGGTTTCCACTTTACCCACTTACCTTAACGCGCTCACAGGATCCGGAGTACACGTGGTAACGGTTAACGATTATCTCTCACGTCGCGATAGCGTGTGGATGGGACAAATTTTTAATTTTTTAGGACTTTCTGTCGGGTTAATAAATCACGATATATCATATCTTTATGATCCCAGCCACGCCAAAAAAGAGACTGATGAAGCGCGTGATGAGAGTGGATCGTTTCAGGTGTTTTATGAATTTTTAAAACCGTGTTCAAGGGCAGAGGCCTACGCCGCCGATATTACTTACGGCACGAATAATGAATTTGGTTTTGATTATCTCCGTGACAATATCTCTACTGATCCAAAAAGAATTGTTCAAACGAATTCTAAAAATCGTTCAAAGCATCATTTTGCGATTATCGACGAGGTTGACTCTGTGCTCGTGGATGAGGCTCGAACGCCGTTAATTATTTCTGCCCCCACCGCAGATTCAAGTAATTTGTATAAAGTGTTTACGGATATTGCGTCTAAACTTGACGCGGTTGAAGATTTTGAAATTGACGAAAAGCGTCGCGAGATTGCTTTAACAGAAAATGGTATCGGTAAGGCGGAAAAGATGCTGGGAATTGGAAATATTTATACTGAAAAGGGGATTAAGTATGTGCACCATCTTGAGACGGCAGTAAGAGCGAAGGCCCTATTTATAAAAGAGAAGGATTATGTGGTCAGAAATGGCGAAGTGGTCATTGTGGACGAGTTTACGGGGCGTTTGCAACCGGGCAGACGCTGGTCGGAGGGTTTACATCAGGCCATTGAGGCCAAAGAGGGTGTGGCAATTAAGCAAGAATCTCGCACTTATGCTAGCGTGACCCTCCAGAATTATTTTAAGCTCTATGAAAAGATTGCTGGTATGACGGGTACGGCTTTAACTTCTGCTGAAGAATTCCAAAAAGTTTACGGACTCGAAACAGTGGCCGTGCCTACTCATCGCCCAACCACGCGCCTAGACCTTACAGATTTAATTTTTCAAACCGAAAAAGGAAAGATCATGGCGTTGGTGAAAAAGATAAAAGAAGTTCACACTAAAGGCCAACCAATTTTAATTGGTACCGTTTCAATTGAGAAGAACGAATTTATTTCTGCCTATCTTAAAAAAGAGGGGATTCCGCATAAAATTTTAAACGCCAAAAATCATGAAGAGGAAGGAGAGATTATCGCTGGCGCAGGTAAAAGGGGGAGTGTGGTGGTGGCTACCAACATGGCGGGTCGTGGTGTGGACATTAAACTCGGTGGAGTTCACGCAAGTAAAGAAGAATATGAAGAAGTGAAAAATTTGGGCGGTTTATACGTAATTGGCACTGAGCGCCACGAGGCAAGACGAATTGATAACCAGTTGCGAGGTCGCGCTGGGCGGCAAGGTGATCCGGGGGCGACTCAATTTTTTATCTCACTTGAAGACTCTTTGGCAAGGGTGTTTGCACCAGAAAAAATTAAGGGGATGATGAAGCGTTTGGGGATTCCTGAAGATGAGCCAATTCAAAATCGTTTTGTATCTAAAGCGATTGAGAGCGCTCAAGCTAAAATTGAAGGGCTCCATTTTGATTCTCGGAAACATTTGCTTGATTACGACAGTGTGCTTAATCATCAACGGCTCACAATTTATCAAAGGCGCAGAGAGGTATTAGAAGATGAGTCAGGGTCTCATGCAGAAGAATTTTTAATGAGAATATTGGAAGAAGCTGGTATTGACGACGAGGAATTAGATAAACAAGAAAATCTTTTGGAGGAAAAAAGGAAGGCTTTAGGTGATCAAGTTTTTGGGGCATCACTCCGTAATGCTGTGCTCCAGTTTATTGACATGTTTTGGGTGGAGCATTTGGAGTCGATGGATTACTTACGTTCAAGCGTGCGTTTGCGCGCGTATGGCCAACGCGATCCTTTGGTGGAGTATAAACGTGAGGGCTTGATGATGTTTAAACAAATGGAATCAAGAATTGCTGAAGAGCTTATGCAATTTATCCCAAACATTGGGGTTGAACTTAAAAAAGAGGCGCCGGTGCCCATAGTAATTCAAAATCCTTTAATTTCAGAGGTAAATAAATCAACAAATCAAGAAGCGGGCAGAAATGATCCTTGTCCTTGTGGTAGTGGTAAAAAGTACAAAAAATGTCACGGATCTGATAAAATCTAAAATAAAATGTCTAAAAATAAAAAAATAATTTACGGAGTACTATTGCTCGCAATTGTGTTGGGAGTGTTTTGGATGTTTGGTGGTAAGGAAGAAGTTGTTGTTGAAAATCTAGAGCCAGTAAAAACTTTGTCAGGCAATCAAGTGGTGGTGACTGGTAAAACTGAAGCGGTAGAGAGTGCTGATCTGGCTTTTACTGAAGGTGGCAAGATTGCTCATGTTTATGTAAAAATTGGCGATAAGGTTAATACTGGCCACCTCCTCGCCTCGCTAGACACATCAGAGTTGGCAGCTAATTTGCGTGAAGTTAAAGCTTCAGAAGAAAGATATTTAGCAGATCTTGCTGAGATTTCTCGTGGCAAAAGAGTTGAAGAAATTTCAGTTTATCAGTCTAAACTAGCAAGTGCGGAGTCAGCTTTTGACGATGCAAAAAATCAGTTATCTACAGACGTTGACGATGCCTACTTGAGAGCAAATGATGCGGTGAACCGTTACATCAAACAAATTTTTGATAATCCAAGTAGCAACAATCCCATTGCTGACGAATCTTATGATAGTGATAATGATTTTGACGATGAGCAGACGAGACTTGAGCGATTAGTAAATACCTGGCGCAAAGAACTTACTTCAACTACCGCAGGGGTGGCACTAACTTACTTGCGAGATATTAATAATTTCCTTAATTTTCTTAATAGAGAAATTAATAATCTAAGTGTTGGCAGTTCCGTGGTTACGCAAGATGATATCGATAATTATAAATCTTGGAGTTATTCCGCTGGGTCAACTATTAACACCGCAATCTCAAACATAGTCACTACAACCGAAACCTATAATGATGCCGAGGCAGCTTTAGAAGTAGCAAAACGTGAATTAGATTTAGCCAAAGCTGGCGCAACCCCAGAAGAATTAGCGAGCGCTAAAGCTAATGTGAGTGAGGCGCAAGCCAAAGTCTCGTCGATTGAAACGGCGATAAGGAATCGCTCAATATTTTCTCCAATTAACGGCACAATTACCTATCAAGAAGCCAAGTCGGGTGAGGTGGCAACGGTAAACGAAAAATTAATTTCAGTGCTTTCTGTTGGCAATTGGCAGATTGAAGCCAACGTGCCTGAAGTTAGCGTGGGCAGAGTAACTTTAGGCGACAGTGTTGAGATAAATCTTGATGCATTGCCGGAAGAAAAATTCTCAGGAATTGTGACTTATATTGAGCCCGCAGAAACGGTGATTGACGGTGTGGTCTACTTCAAAATTACTGTTAAATTTAGTGAAACTGATGATCGTTTGCGGAGCGGTTTAACCGCAAATTTGAGAATCAATTCTAGCGCCCAGTAATTTAGAATTCTTATCCCCAACTTTACCAAAAATTGCCGAATAATCTCGGCGATTTTGTGTTAAAATTTAGGTAATCCCGCAGAAGTTGTGGGAGAAATTTAATACGTAATGAAGCATGCTTTTGTTAGCCTAAAGCGAACTAAAAACAGCTTCAGAAAACTCGCTCTCAAAACTGTGGAGGCGTGTTTGTTGGTATTAATTTTCTTCTCGCTTCTTCCTACTCAAGCTGAAGCGGTAATAAATCAAAAAATTAATTACCAAGGTAAACTTACCGACTCAAGTGGTGTGGCTGTAACTGACGGCAGTTATAACATAGTCTTTAATCTTTACACTCAAGCATCGGGTGGCTCATCAATCTGGACGGAAACTTTATCTGGCGCTAATGCTGTAACGGTCACCGACGGACTCTTCAGTGTTTTGCTTGGTAATGTTTCTAGTTTGGCAAATGTAAACTTTAGCCAAACGCTTTATCTTGGTGTAAATGTCGGAGGTGACGGTGAGATGACGCCACGTAAAGAAATAGGTAGTGTGCCATCGGCCTTTGTAGCTTATGCATTGGATGCTGTTAATGCTACCTCTACCAACGCCACCACTACCAATCTTGCCATCACCGGCCTCGCCACTCCGGCGGGCACCTTCCTCGCTGTTAACCAAAATGGTCAAGTGATTGCTACCACCACGCCAAGCACTTCAAATTGGGCTGATCAAGGTTCTTACTTAACTCCACTTACCACCACGGATGGCATTTTACTTACTGGTAGTTCCACGATTAATAATTTGACGATGCTAAATTCAACCACCACGAATGCGACGACGACCAATCTGTACGTGAGCGGCACGGCTACTTCAACTTTTGGTGGGGGGATTTTAGTAAATTCTGCTGGGATAAGAATTGCAAATTTAAATTGTTCTGGAGTTTCTGGTTTGTTGCAAACTGACGCATCAGGTCATTTGATCTGTGGCACTGATGACAGTGGGGCCGGCGGGGGAATTGTGGTGATTCAAGAAAACGATTCGGATGTCACTACCTCTGCTACGGCCATAGACTTCCTCGGTGCTGACTTTGATGTTACGGGGGCCACTGGTGAAGGTGACATCTCTATCGACTACACAAATTCTGGCATTACTCGTAAGGGGCAAAATGAGACCGTCACAGGCGCTTGGACTTTTAATAATCTCCTCTCTCTTGGTCAAGCTTCTTCTACTCGTCAATCCATCGTCGACCGTCTCTACATCGGCGGCACAGCCACAACAACCATTACGGGAGATTCTGCCACTTCCACTTTTTCTGGTGGTATCACATTAACTACCGGTAACCTTAATCTTCCCACCAATGGTGTCTTCCTAATCAATAATGCCAATATTTTGTCAGCTACAGCCTTGGGCTCTACTGTTACAGCTTCATCACTCACTTCCGTTGGCGCTCTCTCTTCTGGCTCACTCGCTGCCGGCTTCGGAAGCATTATGATCAACAATTCCACTTCCACCATCACCAACTTAACGATGGTGAACTCAACTTCCACCAACGCCACCACTACCAGATTGGCCATCACTTCACTTGGCACCGCTGCTGGCACCTTCCTCGCCGTTGATGCCACCGGCCGAGTGATTGCCACGAGTACGCCAAGTTCATCTAACTGGACTGACGCCGGCCTTTACTTAACACCACTCACTTCCACAGATGGCATCATTCTCTCTGGCAGTTCCACGATTGCTAATCTTTCAACCTCTAACTCGACGACAACAAATGCCACGACGACTAATCAATACGTCAGTGGCAATCTCAATTTAGCTTCTGGCCTCGCTCTCAACATCAATGGAGTCAACACTCTTTCAGCCACAGCACTTGGTTCTGCTGTTGTCTCTTCATCACTCACTTCAGTTGGTATTCTCAACGGCGGTTCTATCACCAACGGTTTCGGCTCCATCGACATCGGAGCTGACGCTCTCACTGCCGGTGCCGCTTCCTTCACCACCATTGCTGGTTCCGGCCTCGCCACTATCACCGGCGGCATTCTCGTCAACAATTCCACTTCAACAATTACTAACCTGACGATGGTGAACTCCACTTCAACTAATGCGACGACCACTAGATTTGCAATCACCGGCCTCGCCACTCCCGCCGGCACTATCTTGGCCGTCAACTCACTTGGCCAAGTCATCGCCACCACCACACCAAGTTCTTCTAACTGGACTGATCAAGGTGCATACCTCACTCCACTCACTTCCACTGATGGAATTTTAATTAATTCTGCAAGTTCTACGATTACCAATCTTGTTACGCTACGTAGCACTTCCACCAACGCCACCACAACATATTTAGCCGTTACGGGTTCAGCCACATCAACTTTTGGTGGCAGTATTGATCTAGTCCAAGGTTGCTTCTCTGTAGCTGGAGGCTGCATCGGCGGAATTTCCACCACTCGCTTCGATCCTGCTGTCACTCAACGTAGTCGCTCAACTTCATACACTCTCACTGCCTCCTTCGCCGACGTAACTCTCGACACCACGGATGTTCAAAATGATGCGAATACCGTTGCCTTTGATGCGGTTAACACTGAAAGAATTTATGTTTATCAAACTGGTCTTTATGAACTTCACTATCATGCTGACGTAGCTCAAGGTACAAGTGTCAACGACAGTGCCTTCCAGATTGTTCTCAATGCTGCCACTGTTGTTCCTGGTAGTACACTTACTGCAAAAAATTCTAGTACTGACAAAGGCATTTCATCTGCCATTGTCTACGCTTCACTCACCGCTGGCGATTACGTCAGAGTCCAAGCCAGATATCCAGCTTCAAGCGGGGGGTCACTCGCCAACTTCACCTTCTCAGTTAAACGAGTCGTGGCCGGTTCCGGTATCGGTGGCACTGAAGGCACCGCCAACACTCTTGCCTACTATTCCACCGCCACCACTTTAGGTTCAGCCAGTATGGCTTCCATCAACACCGGCATGGGCACATTTGGTATCGGCACTTCTACTCCTCGTTGGACACTGCAACTCGCTTCCTCAACCGCTCCCCAACTCACACTCACCGCTGGAGCAACCGACAACCACTGGTCATTCCGTAACATGGCTGGCACATTCGTCCTCGGCACATCTTCACCCACCACTTTCTCCACCAGCACTACTCCCCAAATACAAATTGCCGGCACCGGCTTTGGCACCACCACACTCTCTGGTCTTAACATTGCTGGTTCCGCCACTTCCACTTCCAATGTTGGCTTTAATCTCACCGCCGGCTGCTTTGCCATTGGTGGCACCTGTATTGGATCAGGCGGTTCATCCAACTGGACAGACGCCGGTCTCTACTTAACCCCACTTACATCCACTGACGGTATCATCCTCTCTGGCAGTTCCACAATTGCTAATCTTTCAACCTCTAACTCGACGACAACAAATGCCACGACGACTAATCAATACGTCAGTGGCAATCTCAATTTAGCTTCTGGCCTCGCTCTCAACATCAATGGAGTCAACACTCTTTCAGCCACAGCACTTGGTTCTGCTGTTGTCTCTTCATCACTCACTTCAGTTGGTATTCTCAACGGCGGTTCCATCACCAACGGTTTCGGCTCCATCGACATCGGAGCTGACGCTCTCACTGCCGGTGCCGCTTCCTTCACCACCATTGCTGGTTCCGGCCTCGCCACTATCACCGGCGGCATTCTCGTCAACAATGCCACTTCCACCATCACCAACTTAACAATGGTGAACTCAACTTCCACCAATGCCACCACTACCAGATTGGCCATCACTTCACTTGGCACCGCTGCTGGCACCTTCCTCGCCGTTGATCCCACCGGCCGAGTGATTGCCACGAGTACGCCAAGTTCATCCAACTGGACAGACGCCGGCCTCTACTTAACCCCACTTACATCCACTGACGGTATCATCCTCTCTGGCAGTTCCACAATTGCTAATCTTTCAACCTCTAACTCGACGACAACAAATGCCACGACGACTAATCAATACGTCAGTGGCAATCTCAATTTAGCTTCTGGCCTCGCTCTCAACATCAATGGAGTCAACACTCTTTCAGCCACAGCACTTGGTTCTGCTGTTGTCTCTTCATCACTCACTTCAGTTGGTATTCTCAACGGCGGTTCCATCACCAACGGTTTCGGCTCCATCGACATCGGAGCTGACGCTCTCACTGCCGGTGCCGCTTCCTTCACCACCATTGCTGGTTCCGGCCTCGCCACTATCACTGGCGGTATTCTCGTCAACAATTCCACTTCCACCATCACCAACTTAACGATGGTGAATTCAACGAGCACTTCCGCCACGACGACTAACTTGGCAATCGCGAACCTCGCCACTCCTGCTGGCACCTTCCTCGCCGTTAATCCAAATGGTCAAGTCATCGCTACCACCACACCCGCTGCCGCTGCTGGTACTTTGACCGGCAGCACTTTGGCGGCTGGCGTCACCGCTTCCTCACTTACTTCCGTCGGCACTTTAACTTCCCTGGCTGTCTCCGGTCTCTCCACCTTGAGTGGGGGAATCTTGGCCAACAGTTCTACTTCAACTATCACTAATTTAACGATGGTGAATTCAACTACAACAAATGCCACGACGACTAACTTGCATGTTTCAAATAATCTTGCCGTTGAGTTGAGCACCACCAATCCCGGGTTTGTAGTCTCAAACACCGGCTCCTCAACCCCCGCATTTTACATCGGCGGAGTAAATCAGAATGGTTATATTGGTATCGGCACTAGCACGCCAACGGAGGCTTTGTCTCTCTACGCAGGCAACTTCCTTCAATCGCCAGGCAACCCTGTGTTAGTTGGGAATGCCACTTTGAGCACCGGAAGTTTTACTAAAACAACTATTGTTGCTGGTCGCTATGCATATGTGGCCGATGAAGACGGTTCTGCTTTTAAGATCTTTAGCCTAGCTACTTCGTCACCGGCTCAAGTAGGAACTTATAGCTTTGTTGGAATAAGGGGGGTGGCAGTTTCTGGCAGATACGCTTATGTGATGAGTTCAAGTGCGCTCAGAGTTATCGATATTAGCAACCCAACTTCGCCAACTCTTGTGGGTTCTGTTTCGCTCGGAGGTGCCGCTGTTGATGTGGTAGTTGCTGGCCGTCATGCTTACGTTATAGACTCTACGGCCGATGACTTGAAGGTCGTTGATATTAGCAACCCGACTCTGCCTGTGGTAGCCGGAAGTGTTTCTCTTGGTGGTGGCGGAACTCCAGTGCCTGCGGATCTCGTTGTTTCCGGTCGTTATGCTTACGTAATTGATTCGGGAGCAAATGATTTAAAGACTATCGATATCACTAACCCTACTGCCCCAACAATTGAAGACTCATTAACCATTGGTGGTACGCCAGCCGACATCGCCATCTCTGGGAGTTATGTTTATGTGACTGATGTTTCTAGTACAGATTTAAAAGTGATTGATGTAAGTAATCCTACCGCTGCGGTGACTGCGGGCAGCGTTTCGATTGGTTCTGTTTTAATTTCTGCTGTCGCCGTTTCTGGTCGTTATGTGTATGTCGGCGCGGATTCCGCGGGACTAAAAGTTTATGATGTGTCTAACCCCGCTGCGCCATATTTAACAGGAACGCTTGCTTTAGGGGCAACTCCAAGAAGTCTGGCAGTTTCTGGCAGATATGCTTATGTGGCCGGTTCCGGATCACTTTACACGGTGGATCTTTCTGGTATTGAGGTTACCTCCGGCATTGTTCACTCATTAGAAGCAGGTAACATTCACGTGCGAGAAAGTGCTTTCATCCAAAATAATCTCTCAGTCGGCTCAAGCCTAAACGTCGGCACGGGTGGAATATTTAGCTCCGGGCCACTTTCTGTTTCTGTGGCCTCAAGTACAGCCACCAATCCTATTTCCGCCTACTTCCAAGGTGCGATTGGTGTTGCCTCTACTTCTCCTTGGGGTCAACTATCCATTGAGATCAGCACTTCAAGTCCAAGCTTTGTTGTGGCAAATACGGGCTCGACTACACCAGCTTTTTATATCGGAGGAACGAATCAAAATGGTCACATTGGTATTGGCACAAGTGCGCCAACTGAGGCACTTCATGTCGCAAGTGGAAGCTTACTACATACTCCTGGGACATTAAAACAAGTTGGGTCTTCCTCTCTTGGTGGTGGTACACCTACACCTACTAGCATCGCAGCGGCCGGAAGATTTGTTTACGTTATGGATAATGGCAACACTACTCTAAAAATTTTTGATACCTCCACTTCCTCACCATCTTTAATTGGTTCGCTTAGCTCATTTGGTGCAAATGATAAATTTATTGCCGTATCGGGCCAATATGTTTATGTTGGTTCAAGTGGGGCAAGTTTTCAAGGTGACACTTTTAAAATCGTGGATGTTAGCAACCCTACTTCTCCCGTGCTTGTTTCCACGCTTTCTGGCCTAACAGCAGTAAATGCTATTTACATATCAGGTAAATATGCCTATATAAGTCAAGAATCCAGTTTACTTTCTGTAATAGACATATCAATACCAACCAGTCCAATTTTAGTTGGTACACTGGCAATGGATTCTGAAGGTTTTATTCGTTTCTTTGCTAATCTGGTTGTACCGAAAGCCCATGCAATAGCCTATTACCAAGGTTCTATATATGTTGCTGGTCATTATGCCTATTTTACTAATGTTAGCGCTGATGAATTAGAGATAGTAGACATCTCGAACCCGACTTTACCAGTTACGGTAGGCACAGTTGATTTAGGAGATACTGACCTTTCTATTACAACTAGAATAAAAGTGGCGGTCTCTGGTCGTTATGCTTATGTAATGAATGTGGGTAACGATGATTGTGTGTCCACCGACTCCGGTGCATCTTTTTGTGTGGTTGATGTTAGTAACCCAGCTTCCCCTAATGATATTGGTTATGAAAGTACAGGTACTCTCGGTGAGACATTAACTGATATGGTCATAGCCGGTCGCTATGCCTACGTAGTAAACGATAGTGACAATGAACTCCAAGTGATTGATTTGATTGACCCAACTACTCCCACTATGGTAGCTGGGATTGCGGTCGGTTCATCTCCAGTCGGGGTTGCCGTTGCCGGGCGCTACGCTTACGTGGTTGATTCTACTACTGATGACATTAAAAAAATTGATATTAGTGGGGTTGAGGCGACATCAGGATTTTTCCATTCTTTGCAGGCTGGTGATTTTCGGGTTTCAGAATCGGCCGACATCGCTCAAAATTTGAGAGTTGGTAATGGTATAAATATTGGTCAGGGCGGACTTTTTTCTAGCGGGCCTATTGCCATTTCTTTCAATCCTAATAATGCAACTACGTCTGCTTTAACAGTTGACGGTAATTATCTTTTCACTGCCACGACTTCCTACCGTTCAATTTCAATTGCCACATCAACAACTGCCGAACAAATTGGTGGCGAACTTAGGATTAGCGCTGGGGATGGTTCACCTTCTGAGTGTTGCGGTGGAGGAGGTGATGTGGTTATAAATGGTGGTTTTAGGGGCAACGGAGGGTTAAATGCTGATGGTGATGTTATTTTAGCAAATTTATGGGGCAAGGTCGGTATCGGTGATTCATCCCCGGCCTCCTTATTTACCGTTGGAGCTGGTGACTTGTTCCAAATTGGGACAACAGGTGTGGTACTAAATGCTGTTGGGTCCGTTAGTCTACCGTCTGTTAGTTTTAAAAGTGATGCTAATACTGGTATGTGGTCGCCAGCCGCTGATATGGTTGCATTTTCTACTGGTGGTACTGAGCGTTGGCGTATTAGCAACGTTGGTGCAACCACAACGGTGCCAAATGCCTTTAATGCTTGGTCAATTGCTTCATCAACCCCAGGCAACGGGATCAATTCTATTATTAGCGTTTCCCAATCTTCAACCGGCGCCACTTCTACTGTTGGGTTTTTCGTGGCCACCACCACCGGTCTCTCGACTGGGTCGGGCCTCGGTTTACCTAGTGCTCTTAAGAATTATGTCATTGTTGGTAGCGGTAAAGTCCAAGCTGGGATTGGGATTGTGAACGGCGGTCTTTGTGTTGATGATGATGGTTGGTGTACAGCTTCCACCACCGGGCGGATCAGTTCTGTAACTTCTACTACTGGCGGCACTGATGTGGCTGAGCTTTATTTTTCAGATGACTCACTAGAACCTGGTGATCTTGTGATGGCCGATACTCCACTTTATCATGTGGCTCGCGCTACCAATGCTTCGTCAACTCCACTTCTCGGTATTGTGGCCACTGAACCTGGAGTGATATTGGGTTTACCGCCAGATGCTGCGGAATCTCCAAATCAATTCCCAATCTCACTTTCTGGTCGTGTGCCAACTAAAGTTAATGATGAGGGCGGAGCAATTCAAATTGGTGATCAGATTACTATTTCGAGTGTTCCTGGTGTTGGACGCAAAGCGGCGTATAACGAACCATCCGTGGGTGTGGCGTTGGAATCTTATACTGGGTCAGGAGAGGGTAGTATTAATGTATTCGTAAATCTCGAATACAAACCCGAACCACCAGTACAAGCTCAAACATTGTTAGGTATAGAAAGTATCAATTCTATTCTGCAGGGTAATTCAATTGCTAACTTAACAGTTGATAAATTGATCGTTACTGGAGATGCGGAATTTAAAGGCACTGTGACGGTAAAAGATTTGGTGGCCGAAAAAATCTGTTTGGGTGCTACGTGCATTGATGAAGATATGCTAAAAGTTATTCTCGAAGAGGTAAATCTCGGACAAGTTTTGCCGCCACCACCTACAACCACTACAACTCCAAATATAATTCCAAATCCTGACCCGAATGCTACAACTACACCACCTGTCGCTACCACCACACCTCCAATAGACGATATTGAAGATGATATAAGTGTAGATCCAAATGCTACAAGTACAGATCCGAACCCAACTCCAACCACAGATCCGGAACCTTTGCCTCCTGAAGATCCAACACCGGTTCCCGTTGATCCAATTATTGTTACGGAACCCGAAGTTATACCAGAAGTAACTGAAGAAGATTTGTCAACTGAGGTAACTGAACCAGCCCCCGAGGAAGTTCCTACTCCGTAGTCTAAAGGACAGATGCTTTGTCCTTTATCAATATGTGGCTTTAATATTAAGACCCCCCCAGTGTCCTATAGGACACTGGGGCTTCTTGTTTTATTGCTGTGTAATTTTTACTGACTGGCACGTCTTCAAATTTGACCACTTGATGTGGGTCTAAGTCTAATAATCGGCAAAAATGGCTTGCAATTAAGCCATCCCTCTGATAGTTATTAACTTAGGTTAGTCCTAGCTCTTTCTCGCAATTTTAGATCTTTTACATTCGTTCTTTTTGAGGGTTTCGTTTTATCGAAATTTATTTTATTTATGTCAAAAAGAGCTTCATATATCTCGAGGATTATCCCCGTGGTTATCGGGCTTTTTTGCGTGTTTACTTGGCCAACTTTAGTGAGTGCAGATGTGTTACCTACAAGCGTAGATCTCAGCACCTTAGCGATTAGTGAGGAGCAGGGTGGTGCAAATACCCAAGCCCCGGTGTCTGTGGATGTGCCAGAAAATAACGGAGGAGGCGGTGGCGGATCAAACCAAAGCCAAAATACAGATCCAGTTAACTCTGGTGAAGGTAGCTTCAATACCGATAGCACTGGCAATAGCGGTGAAGGCAGCTTTAACACCAGCGATAGCTCCTTAGCTATTAGTGGTGAGGGCAACTTTACCACTGGCATTGGGAGTGCAGACGAAGTGTCTCCTGAAAATCAATTCACCACAAACAATGGTGGTGGTGGAGGAGGCGGTGGCAACAATGATGACAATGGTGGCGGAGGTGGAGGAGGTGGCGGAAGACGCCGTACTCCTGCTAAGCCTGTCACTCCAGAATTACCACAATCTTGCCCACGTTACTTAAACGAATTTATAAAGCTCGGCCGAGCAAACAATCCATTGGAGGTGATAAAACTCCAATACTTTCTCCGTACTTATGAGGGCTATGAAGTGCCTCTAAACGGCGTATATGACGAAACCACCTACCAAGCAGTTAAGCTTTTCCAATTGCGTTACGGCAATGACGTGCTTACTCCTTGGGGGATTAACGAGCCCACTGGCTACGTGTTCATTACTACACAACTGGCAATAAACAATATTTATTGCGATCGCAGTACATCCAACTCGCTAGATTTGCGGGGGATCTACAAGCGCGGTGT
Organism: uncultured Candidatus Saccharibacteria bacterium; assembly: GCA_964648765.1. Taxonomy (GTDB): domain Bacteria; phylum Patescibacteriota; class Minisyncoccia; order Phycocordibacterales; family JACOZG01; genus JBBTTN01. Next base: position 157,009 of record CAZYLF010000002.1, on the reverse strand, counting down.
GGAGAGTGGCACAGCGCCTGTGATCAAGCCAAGTGACCTAAACTTAGGGACATCGACCCCTGACTTTATTGGTCCAATGCCTGAGGGTCCTCACGATGTGGGGCAAAAGGAATCCCTCTGGCAGGTGGCGGCTATTGGACTTGCCAATTTTTGGCAGGACTCTTGTGGCTGGCTCAATATTTTACTTGCGATACTAGCGATTATATTTTTCATACTCTGGGTGAGCGAACGCAATAAGCGTGACGATGCAAATCGTGCGCCGCCAGGCGAGGAGTCTCTCCCAGATGATTACGATGGGCCGCAGCTATTTAGCTCTTGATTTTTTGTCAATAGTCTGGTAGTTGTGGAAGTTGGTCTTTGATTTGTTAGTTAAGAAAAATGCCTGAAATACGGCGGAAAGCGAGAGTGCAGAATGCAGAAAAACGGGAAGAGGAAACGCGATTGGTTTGCCATTATTTTCATTATTGGTGTTGCCATTTGGGCGGGGACGATGAGTGGTTGTGTGCCAATTGAGCACCCAAACCAACATGAAGACGCCCAAAATGGCAATTTCATTTCTCATACGAGAATTGAAGCCATGGATGGCCTTACTGTCAGCAACGGTTTTGTGGTTCTCGATAATGAAGGGAATGTGGCTTTTGAAGTTCATCCAGATGGAACGGTGACTGTCACCCACAATCTTAATTTGGGTGGTGGCCTCGTGACATCTGGAATCCGGATAGATGTAAACCTATTGGGTCTCACTATTGATGGTGAACAGTGGGGTGGGCGGGACTGGGAGGTAACTTCTGGTTTCGAGGTAATCTTCGACGCCACTCACTTGTTTTCAGGTGGTCGTCCACCGCTTGTTATCTTTTGGAGTATTGATGGAGAGATCAGGGGCACAGGCCCAATCTTTAAATGGACTCCAAGAGATGAACAAATCGGTCATCGAGTACTTACCATCAAGGTGGTAGACGCAGACACTCAAGATGCTTTGGTGGATGTGAAGATCGAAGTGTTTGAGGAGGATGAAGAGGGAACTCCAAATCCACCACCGCCACCTCCAGTGTTGACGCCCACACTAGACCTTGTTGGTCCAGCTACAGCTAACGCCCCGTTCATTCTATCCTGGTCAGGAGCCCATCTTGGTTCTTGCAAAAAGCTTGGTGCTTGGACTGGTGACGTTGGAGTGGCCGGTCAAGAGACGATTCCTTTGCCGAATCCTGGTACTTATAACTTCAGTATGGAGTGTACCGGGGTAAATGGCACTAAAGTGGACAAATCCGTGAATGTTGTGGTTACTGCTCCGCCTCCACCTCCGGCGCCGACAGTGACTATCGCTAGTCTCGCGTCAATTCCTCAAGGCACGTCGTTGTCTGTGTCTCACAACAGCGCAAACACCTCGAGCTGCCGTGGTAGTTCGGGCCCAGCCGAGTGGCTTGGATCTTTGCCACTTTTTGGTTCCCGAGTTTTTTCTGGATTACTGGCCGGTACTTATACCTACACAGTTGAGTGTACTGGTCTCGATGGCGTAACCAAAGTTTATGCCTCGACCACAACGGTGGTGTTGCCACCTGTTACCACTGGTTTTTCTGGAGTGATCACTAGTATCACACCGGGAGGACCGTTTGTTCGGGGAGCTACCGTTTCCCTTGTGGTGACCGTGTCGGTAACTAACGGTGACGGTTTGCAGCACAAGTTGCACACTGCGTACTATGACACCACGATCGTTGATGTGATTTTTACATCACCAGTCGGCAGTGGCACAGTAGCGGTACCGTTGCCGAGTAAGGTGTTGACGGCAATCACTGATGGTAACGAGACATTGTTTAACAATCTCCAAGTATGGAGTTTGGCAAACAACCCCGAAGGGTTACTGGGTTCGTTCCCTATCGTCGTCACCCTTAACTAACAACTTGTAGCTTGGGCTTTGCCCCAATCCAACCCCGACTCGCTTAGGCGAACGGGGTTGCTTTTTTTATCTCGATGTGATAGTTGTTAGGTACTATGAATATGCAAAAAATTGTAAACAGATTAGCCTCGATTACCCTTATTTTTAGCCTTTTATTAGCTTTACCAGTTTCGGTTTTGGCTCAAGACGCTGCTTCTGACCAAGCGGCACTAGCATCAGCTCCTTTGGTTGCCTCAATTAACTCACCTTCAAATGGTGCTTCATTTGATATCAATCAAAACATTGATTTCTCACTCTCTGCTTCTGGTGGCAATGCTCCTTATACTTATGTGTGGAGTTTTGATGATGGTTCTTCGGATGTGTCTGGACAAAGCATTTCAAAGTCCTTTTCAAGCGCTGGTGCAAAAACTGTGAGTTTGGTGGTGGCTGATTTTACAGGTGCTCGGGCTGTTGACTCTGTAACATTAAATATTAATTCTCCAACCGTAGCCTTCGATGCTTCAATTTCTTCTCCTTCAAATAACGGCAGTTTTAATGTAGGACAAAATATTGATTTTGCAATTTCTGCTTCTGGCGGTACTGCTCCTTACACTTATCTTTGGAGTTTTGGTGATGGATCTGCCGATGTAGCCGGTCAAACAGTTTCTCACTCTTACTCTACCTCTGGCGCCAAAGTGGTTACTGCCACTGCAAGTGACTTTGATGGTGCGCACAAAGTTCTTACTCTCAATCTTACTATCAACCAAAATAATTCTGGTTTAGATGCAAGTATTACTTCTCCATCTAACAATTCTTCATTCGATATCGACCAAAGCATAAGTTTTGCTGCTTCTGCTACTGGCGGCACAGCTCCTTACACATATCTTTGGAATTTTGGCGATGGTTCTGCCAATGTGGGCGGTCAAACTGTTTCCAAGTCTTACAGCTCTTCAGGTTCTAAAACAGCTACTTTAACCGTTACAGATTTCGTTGGTGCTACCAAAACAGCTACGGTTGCTGTTAATATTAATACTAATGGTGGTGGAGGTGGTGGTAATACTAAACCTGTAATCTCAAACATCCGTGTTACTGACGTGACTGAAACTTCAGCCATTGTGCGTTGGGACACTGATCGCGCCGCTAATAGCCGCGTAATTTACGATACCACTTCTCGCCCTTCAATCTCTGGAGCTGCTTACCCAAACTTCGGTTATGCTTTATCAAGTGGACTTCAAGATGATTCTGTTAAAGTTACTGCTCATGCTGTAACTCTTACTGGTCTTTCTTCAAACACTACTTATTACTACCGCGTTCTCTCGCAGTAAAAAGTTGGTATAATCTAAAGCAATGAAAGAGTTTTTATTAGTCACAGGATTAGTTGGCTTTATGGGATTGCTAGTTTACTCCCAAGCTTTTTTCTAGTCGTAAAGTGAAAAACATTTTCTCGAATGTGGAAGAAAATGTGGACGTTAAGCCACTGACCACTTTCGGCGTGGGTGGCAAAGTGAAGTGGTATCTTAAAGTTATTTCACCTGAAGAATTAGTTGATGCCGTTTCTCTCGCGAAAGAAAATAGTCTTAAATACTTAGTCATGGCTGGAGGAAGTAACTTGGTTTTCTCTGACGAAACTTATCCTGGACTTTTAATTCATTACTTAAACTCTCAGGCCGAAATTAGTTGTGAGGGGAATGTGATTACTTGCGAGGCGGGTTTGCCGCTCGCTTCATTAATTAACTTCGCGATTGAAAATAATTTAGCGGGCTTGGAATCACTCTCCGGAATCCCGGGTACGGTGGGTGGCGCAATTGTCGGCAACGCCGGCGCTTACGGTCAATCAATTTCTGACCACCTTGAAAAAATAGAAATTTTTTCTCCCTCACCCTCTCCTTTGGGGAGGGCCGGGGTGGGGCTAATTTCTTGTGGAGACCATCACTTCGCCTACCGCAACAGCATTTTTAAAAACGAGGGGAAAAATTGGCTGGTGTTGCGCGCGACTTTTAATTTAGAAAAAGGTGATGGCGTAGAGTTGTTGAAAAAGTCTAAGGAGATTATCGAAATCAGAAATGCCAAATATGTGCCAGGGGTAAAATGCCCGGGGAGTTATTTTAAAAATGTTTTGGTAAGCACAATCACGCCAGAAGCTTTAAGTAAGATAGATCAAAATAAAATTAGGGACGGTAAAATCCCGGCCGGTTATTTACTTGAAGACGTGGGAGCGAGGGGGCTACGAGAAGGTGAGGCAGTGGTGGCCAACTTCCACGGCAATCTCATCATTAATGAAAGCCACGCCACTTACGCTGACGTTATCAAACTCGTCACCAAACTAAAAAAATTAGTTAAAGATCGTTTCGAAATCGAGCTCGAAGAGGAGGTGAGGTATATGTTATGATGGTGCTTTAAACATGGAAGAATATAAACTTACGGTAGGCTTAGAGATTCATGCGGAGTTGAAGACCAAAACAAAAATGTTTTGCAATTCGGCGAATGATCCGGATGAAGTAAAACCGAATGTGAACATTTGCCCGATTTGCCTCGCGCATCCGGGCACTTTGCCAACGATTAATAAAGAGGCGGTGCGGCAAGTTTTGCGTGTGGGTAATGCTATCGGTGGTACGATTTCTGATTTTACCGAGTTTGATCGCAAAAATTATTTTTACCCTGACATCCCCAAGGGTTATCAGATTAGTCAGTATGAGCATCCACTCGTAACCGGTGGCTCACTTAATGATGTCACGATTACACGTGTGCATTTAGAGGAGGACACGGCGAGTTCAATCCATTTTGAACATCGTAAATCAACGCCCGATAAATCTACTGAGTGGATATTGGAAAACATAACACCAGATGAAAGTTCGTCATTGGTGGATTTCAATCGTGCTGGTGTACCACTGATGGAATTGGTGACGGAACCAGTGATCACGAGCGCCAAGCAAGCGGGTGACTTTGCGCGTGAGCTCCAACTCTTACTCCGCTATTTAGGCGCCTCGGAGGCTAATATGGAGAAGGGCGAGATGCGCGTGGAGGCCAACATTTCAGTTTCAAAAACTGGTGAACGAGGGACAAAAGTGGAAGTGAAAAACTTAAATTCTTTCCGTGCGGCCGAGCGGGCGATTGAGTATGAGTTTGAGCGCCAGGTGGCGTTGCTTGAAGGTGGGGAAAAGGTAACACAAGAGACCAGGGGGTGGAATGAGGCCAAAGGGGAGACCTTTAGTCAGCGTAAAAAGGAAACGTCGCAGGACTATCGCTACTTCCCTGAGCCGGACTTGCCCAAACTCTGGATCTCGCAAATTCCGGAATTCCAAAATTTAAAAGAGACTTTGCCCGAATTGCCGTGGGTTAAACGCGAACGCTACGCGCGTGACTTTGGCGTGAAGGCCGAGGATGTGGAGGCTTATTTGACCGACCTTAAACTCGGGGAATTTTTCGAAAGTGTGACGCGTGAACTTGGTGGTGATAAAGAATTAATTAAACTCGCTTCTAACTATATTTCTAACGATTTAGTAAAAGTTCTTGCTGACTTGGAAGTCGGACTTCCAATTGGAAGTCCGACTTCCAAGTCCTTCGCCGAGTTAATTAAGATGGCGGGAGCGGGGGAGGTGTCGTCGCGCGGAGCCAAAGATATTTTAATCATGATGATTAGTGATGAGCGCTCGCCGAAAGTGATCGCGGAGGAGAAAGGTTTGATCCAAAAGAGTGATGAGGGGCATTTGCAAGAGATTGTGGCTAAAATTATCGCCGAGAATGCTAAATCGGTGGAGGACTTTAAGGCTGGCAAAGCCGCGGCGTTGCAGTTCCTAATCGGCCAAGGCATGAAGGTGAGTAAAGGTTCCGCCAATCCCAAGGTCTTGGAAGCGCTCTTCAAAAAAGCGCTTGGTTAAGCCACATTTTGGCAATCTTGACGAACTCAATATAGAATCGCTTGACAAAAATCACAGTTCGTGTATACTAGTGGGCAGTAGTACATTGAGTCCAAAGACAAGGGTTGCCTAGCGCAACCTCATCTAGGGCTAGACTAACTATCTAGCTCGTAAGTAGGAAAGGCAATGAAATGGAAGGTGCCGTGCCGGACTAAGATGTGGCTAGGTGGATTATGGGGGTCCCTAAAAAACCTCCTAGCCATTGCAAAACCCTCTAACATTTGTCTTGGTATAGAAAAACTCCAAGCAAAACAAAAATAGAGGTGGGTGGATCCCTTTAGCGATTTGGGTTTTGGGATTTTGTCATTTCGGTGGGCGGAAAGTTCAGCTTGAGAGAAATTTTTCTTAAGCTTCCCGCTAGGCTTCACAGCCTGTGGCGTGAACTTGCCCTGATTATGTTCTCCCGTGAGGTGAGGTGCACTAACCTTATGGGTGTACCAGCCAATGACGTTCCTCGGTCGGTTGGTGCAAATGACAGGGGTGAGGCTCTCTTCTCAGGCGACGAGATTATGGGCTATAAAAAAGATCGCTAGGTCTGGGTGAGCAATTGTTCACCCGGGCCTCTTTTTTTGTCTAAAATTTTGCTTGACTATATTTTAAAACTTCGTTAGGCTTTATTTGGGCGTAGCTCTTTAAGATCGAGATGTTCTTGATCATTTCCTTTTCTTGTTTGTGGAGATTCTTCAATGATGATTGCTCTTTCGTGGTTTCAGTCATGGATTGATTGGTACGAGAGTCTCGTTCCGATCATATGCATCGGCATGGAGGGGTAGATGATTATCTATCCCGTCACAGAGGCGGAGGCGATCGCGATTCGTCGAGTATCGTACTCGGCAGTAGTGCTCTCCTTCGCTCTAATCGTTTTGATTCTACTCTAGGATCAAGGGAATTCGATGGCCAACGTTCAGCCGCTTCTCATTTTGGGAAGCGGCATTTTTGTCCAAAATTTTGCTTGACTACGTTTTTAAATTTCGTTAGGCTTTATCTGGTATTAGGTCTTTGATAAGACCAACTCTCGTTGGTGGAGATGTTCTCCATTAACCAAGCCAATGTCCCTTTATGGAGAAGTACGATGAAGAAGTCTGCGATTGGTCTTGGGGCGATGTTGCGAGTGAGTAAGTGGCGGTTCCGCAATGTCACACCAACCATGGTGCTGGCGCTGACAGTGGCCGCGTTTCCGACGCCGTTTGCGTTGGCTGGTGGTCGTGCCGTGGCTGAAGTTCAGGCTGAAACCTTGATCGAGGAAATCCTCGGCGTGGGGAGTTCGGTGACGGTGATCACGCACGATGATCGTTCTGCTACGGTCTTCGATGGAACGACGCGACTTCATTATTCTGGAGTGGTGCGTCATCGGGACGGTTCAGTGTCGGCGCAAATTCAAGAGTCAGTCGAAGGACGACTTGTTGCTACTCATGTTTTGCAACGAGGCCTCAATATCAGCTCGGACAGAAACAAAATCGAGTTCGCTGTTGAGACTACTTCGCTCAATGGTCAACTCACTGAAACGTCCGGCTCTATAACCAAACTGAGCGGTGGCGGTGCGCTTCTGCAAGAGGAAAAGGACGATGGCACTGTGGAAGCGTCGGTGATGACCTTCTCTTCGCTAGGCGCAACATCTAAGGCTGCTGCGTCACTTGCAAGCCTGATCACTGTTGTTCCGGTTGGGATGTCGGCAAAGTCACTGGTGTCAGCATCTGTGGCAGGGTGCGCTGTGGTGATTGCTGTCGTAGTAGTTGCCGTCGTCATCCTCTGCATCTTTGGCCTCTTTTGGGGGTGCTAAGCATGAGCTGGAAAAAGGTTGCTCATGATGGCATTGGTGTGCTGGTCTGCATTGTTCTCGGCGTTTTGGCCTTGAACCAGACTGATAAATTCAAGGGATCATACACTGATCCACTTATCTGGGCCACCATCGCCGCGATGTTTTTGTTCGGCTACAATTGTGTTTTAGTGCCTCTCGCCAGACGTTTTGGTTGGCGCTGGGTGTAGGTACGTAATTTGTCCCCTTAATACTTTTTTACCCCGCACGTGAGATCGTGCGGGGTCTTTTTTATCTAAATTTGAGGGATTGCTATTTTTATAATATTGTGTATAATGTGAGGAGCGTTAATTTTTAACTTGAGTAGGTCTTTTCAGGGAGGAATGGTTGTGAGGACGATAAGGAGATCGTTTTGGTTTGTGGCGTTTGCGATAATTTTGCAAGCGGGCGGAGGATGTACTTCGCAAGATCGGGTGAGAAAGGATTATAAAAACCCGACTCGAGTGCGGGGTAGGAACATCCCTTCAGTTTATGTTGTGCCCGGGATCAGGGGCGAGCCGAGAGAAAAATTGGAGAATCCTGTGATCCCTTCAGACAGCATGAAGGCGAGGGTGGAAGAGAAGAAGTGATTTTAAATTTGAAGCGTCGGTGGATTATCCCCGACGCTTTTTTCTTTTTGGTGTTAAAATATATGAAATATGAAAAAAGTAAATGTAGCCATTAATGGCTTAGGCAGAATTGGACGTGCGTTTTTAAAATTATCAGTTAAGAGGCCAGAGATTAATTTAGTAGCCGTTAATGATTTAGGAGATTTAGAAAATTTAGCATATTTACTCAAGTACGATAGCGCCTACGGGCGTTTTGATCTGCCGGTGGTGGTGCGTGATGGTAAGTTGGTGGTAGGCGAGCATGTGATAAACGTTTGCCAAGAGAAGGAGCCAAACAAATTACCTTGGGCGGCGATGGGCATTGATGTGGTAGTGGAGTCGACGGGATTTTTTGAAACTTATGAGAAGGCCAAACTGCATCTTGATGCCGGCGCGCACAAGGTGGTGGTTTCCGCACCAATTAAAGGTGAACCTTTGCCGGGCATTAATGGCGCCACAATCTTGATGGGAATTAATGATGAGAAGTTGGCCACTTGCCAGATTACCTCCAACGCCTCATGCACCACCAACTCGGCTTCGCCGGTGATTGATATTATTCATAAAGCGATCGGGATCGAGAAGGCTTTGCTCTCCACTGTGCACGCGTATACCGCCACGCAGAAAATTGTGGACGCGCCGGATGCCAAGGATCATCGCCGCGGCCGGGCGGCCGCGGCGAACATCGTGCCTTCTACCACCGGCGCGGCCATTTCCGTGACCGAAGCGATCCCGGATCTCAAAGGGATGTTTGATGGCATTGCTCTCCGCGTGCCGGTGATCGCTGGCTCAATTGCTGACATTACTTTTATTACTAAACGTAAAACGAGTGTGGAAGAAATTAATTCAATATTAAAAAAGGCCGCGAGCGAACCGCGCTGGAAGGGGATCTTCACCGCCACTGAAGAAGAGTATGTTTCCTCCGACATTCTCGGCAATCCTCACGCCTCGATCGCCGATCTCGGCTTCACCAAAGTCGTCGGCGGCAACCTCTGCAAAGTCCTCGCCTGGTACGACAACGAAATGGGCTACACTCACACTTTGATTGAGCATGTGATCAAGACTGGGCAAGCGTAGAACCCCATGTATAAAAAATTACTTATATTAGGGATCGTACTGTTTGCTCTTTCCTCGATCCTAACAATCCTTAGGGCTGCGTTACCAAACGATGTCGGGTTCGGTAACCACCTCGATTTAATTTATATTTATAGTGTTCCAAGTAAGGTTGCCTTAATATTGGGTTTTATTTTACTGATGGCTTTTCTGAGTGGAATCATTTGGCGGCTTGCGATTATTCTAATATTGGTAGCTATTTTGTGGTGGTCATGGTCTCAGTCTAGGATCGGCCGCGAACCCTTTGACCTAAATGCTGGGGCGCAGTTTTTGGTCCAAGAAAGAGCAAATGTTTAAATCAAAAAAATTCTGGGGGTTAATTCTGATAATCTTTAGTTTTATTTCCATTTCTCTGATTCCAAATATCGCCGAATGTTTTATTTGGGCGATGGACGGCGGCCTAACTCTTTTGATTTCCGTTGTTCTATTTCTGGTTGGTTTGTTTGTATTTATTTTGGGGGTCAGAAGTCGTGGGCTAAGAATCGCTGGTTGGATTACCCTAATTTTGATTGTACTTTTAATTGGAATAACTATTTCTAATCTAGATACTGCTCGTCAGAAAGCCACTGCGGCTGCTACTCAAGCAACAATGGCTGGTATGCGGACCCAAGCGGAGATGATGGTCACTGTTGGCCAAAACCCCGACGATTATTATTTCCCAGAAAATCTTTGTGACCAAAATTCAGGCCCATGGAGTGAGCAATTTAAGGCTATGCATAATTATGGCGCTAACAACATCTCTTGTTTTAAAACTGGAGATTCTAAAGATTGGGCGGTATCCGCTGGTTTACCTATGACCGGGAAGATTAGAAAGTCTTTAATTTGTAAATCACCATTATTTGATAATAGGATAGGAAAGAGTAAGGAAATCTGGTGTGTCGACAGTACTGGTTTTGCGGGCAAAGTTCCTTCCAATATCACCGGTCCAAGTTGTGGTAATATTTAATAGTGAAAGTTTATTTAGGCACAGATCATGCGGGGTTTAAGTTGAAGGAGGAAATTAAAAATTTTCTCAAGGTTGAAGGTCATCAAGTTTTTGATGAAGGCGCTTTTGAACTTGTACCCGGTGACGATTACCCGGACTTTATTGATATTGTAGCCAAGATGGTGGCGTCTGACCCAGACAATAATTTTGGTATTATTTTCGGCGCGTCTGGTCAGGGCGAGGCGATGTGCGCTAATCGTTTTAAGCACATTCGAGCCGCAGTTTACTATGGTGGTGCGGACGAGATTGTTAAACTTTCGCGTGAGCACAATAACGCCAACATCCTTTCGCTCGGCGCCAAATTTCTGGACCCAGACATGGCTAAACGCTCGGTAAAACTTTGGCTTGATACCAAATTTTCTGGCGATGACAGGCACATTAGGCGTAACGCTAAAATTGATTATAAAGTTGAAATTGAACACGAGTTTTAAATATGAGAGAAATTATCCCAGCTATTATTGGCAAAAATTTTACGGAAGTCCGCGACAAGATTGAGGAAGTGGGGGAGCTCACCACTTGGCTCCATTTAGACGTGGCGGATGGGAGATTTGTGGCAGATAAATCATGGAGTGTGCCGGATGATTTGCACGAGATAAATGGCAAAATAAAAATGGAGGTGCACTTAATGATCGAGCGACCTGAGGAGGTGGCAGCTGATTGGGTGAGCGTGGCTGACCGCATAATTGTGCACCCAGAATCCACCGATCATTTGGAGGAGATCGTCGATTCAGTTAAAAACACGCCCACTAAAATTGGTTTGGCACTCTTGATGAATTCTTCACTTGATTTGGTGGAGAAATACATTGAGAGCTTAGACGTCATTCAGTTTATGGCCATTGAGGAACTTGGTCATCATGGTGAACCGTTTCAAGATGAGGTCTTGGAGAGGATTAAAACTTTGCGGGCTAAGTACCCAAGTGTTAAAATTTCTGTAGACGGAGGAATTAATTTGGTGACAGGTAAAAAGTGTTTGGAGGCTGGTGCCACGGAGCTCGTTGTTGGTTCAGCACTTTGGAAGGCGGACGACTTTATCCAAACCCTTCACGATTTCCAAAATTTATAAAATGCATCTCCACGATTCCAAAATTAAATTTTTAGAAGAGAAGGCGAACGAGATTCGCCGTTCTATTATTGAGATGCTCGTGGCGGCGGGTTCTGGCCACACGGCCGGGCCGCTCGGCATGACGGATATCTTCACCGCGCTCTACTTCCATCTCCTCAAACACGATCCTAAAAATCCGAGTTGGTCGGATCGTGACCGCTTGGTGCTCTCCAACGGTCACATCTGTCCGGTGCTTTACGCTACTATGGCGCACGCCGGTTACTTCCCCATCAGCGAACTCCAAACACTGCGCAAATTCGGCTCGCATCTCCAGGGCCACCCGCACCGCGAGTGGTTGCCGATGCTTGAGACTTCATCCGGTCCGCTCGGTTCAGGGCTCTCACAAACCGTGGGCATGGCGCTGGGTGAGAAAATGGATAAAGGGCGAGCTTCCGATAAATTCTTTTACTGCATGATGTCGGACGGTGAGCATGATGCGGGCAACACTTGGGAGGCGGTGCTCTTGGCCGGACGGGAGCAACTCCACAATCTCATCGCGATCGTGGATCGCAACAATATCCAGATCGACGGCTTCACTGAAGACATTATGCCGCTTGAGCCACTGCGCGCTAAGTGGGAAGCGTTTAATTGGCACGTGATCGAGATCGATGGTCATAATTTTGAGGCGATTAATTCAGCCGTGGGCGAGGCTAAAGCAATCTTCTCCCAGCCTTCAGTAATTATTGCTCACACTATCCCAGGCAAAGGAGTAGCTGAATATGAACGGAAATTTGAATGGCATGGCAAACCGCCAAATAAAGAAGAAGGAAAATCCGCCCTAAACGACATCCGCACCCTCTGGGGCCGCATAAAAAGCGAGCATGAGTAAAAAATATGTTTAAAAAAATTTTAATTTTCTTAATTATTTTGGTTGTTTGCTATATTGTTTGGGCATATATTGCTTGTAGTATTGATTATTGCGGCCCAAGTATATAAATAGAACATGTTTGATCCAAAATTAAATCCGAAGAACATAAATGGGTATTCTTTAACTAAAAAAGACAGAAGGAAAGTGTGTTGGTGGGTGTCGTTATTTTGCATTGCCTATATTTGTTTTATTGCGGCCAGCGATTATGTTTTCGGCTACAGTTTTATTGATAACAATACATTTTTTATTACTTTGTATTTTGTTTCCATTGCTGCGCCGATAGTTTCTTTCTTTGTTGAGGGTAATCCACACACCAGAATTACTGGCGCTGCATCTATCATGTCGATTGTGCTGGTATTTCTAATTCTTGGTCATCTGCCGTATTAAATTATGATCGTTTAACTATATTAAAATTAAATCGTGTCTGATCCAAAATTAGATTCAAGAGTGCGCATGAGTAATTCAAATAAGAATTTTTTGAAAATTTTTATAATATCATCGGCACTTATCGTGATATATTTCCTGTCATATACTGTATTTGCTGGTTTAATACATGATAATTTTGGTCTCAACATCAAATCAACCATAAGTTTTTTCAAAGACAATTATTTTAGTGGTCACTTGATACCTGCTTTATGGATGCTTTCTGCATTATGGACCATCATACCAATTCCAAAAAGTAACCATACAACGTCAATTGTTAGAGCCGTCCTAATTATTCTATTGTCGTATTTTACCGGTCGTATAGTAGTCGGAACCATTTTATTTCTACTCGCTCTCGCTGGTCTCAGTATTATTCTTACGGTTGGTTCATTGTTCGGTTATCAAATGTCTACAGGTGGGGGTTGGTAATTTATAATGAAAAAATCACTCAGAAAATTTGTTGATTATTTATCAAATAATAGATTTAAGCTTTTCCTGATTTTAATTATTATTGCAGTTGTTATATTACTGCTACCTTTTGATCAATCACAAAAGCTGCCGATAATTTTTATACCCATTATTTTGTGTTGTTACCTACTTTTTCTTATGAAAGTGAGAGGAAGCGGGCGTGTTGCTTCAATTGTGAGTGATGTGACAAATGATTTTTCAAGGCGAGAAAATCTGACTCTTTTTATCCTCCTATTTCCTCTTGTTATATTAATTATAATGACTATTCTTTATTTATTAGTTTGGTTCACGTAAGAATCTAACCTATGCTAAAATTAAATCGTGAATGATCCAAAGTTAAATCCGAAGGTTTATGAATTGGGGGTGGAGCAGGTGCCGATCCGCAAAGGGTTTGGCGAAGGTTTGGTGGTGGCAGGGGAGCGCAGTGACAAGGTGGTGGGTTTGTGCGCCGACCTCACTGAGTCGACGCAGATGCTCGCGTTTAAAAATAAATTCCCTAACCGCTACGTGCAGATTGGCGTGGCGGAGCAGAATTTAGCCGCCGTGGCTTCTGGCTTAGCGGCGATGGGCAAGATCCCTTTTATCACTTCTTACGCCATGTTTAGTCCCGGGCGCAATTGGGAGCAGATTAGGACGACGATTTGCTACAACGATCGACCGGTGAAGATTGTGGGTTCTCACGCTGGCGTGTCGGTGGGTCCTGATGGCGGTACGCACCAAGCGATTGAGGATATTGCCATCACGCGCGTGATCCCACGGATGCAGGTGATTGTGCCTTGCGATTCAATTGAAGCTAAAAAGGCGACACTTGCGATTGCGGAAAATAATTCACCAACTTATTTGCGTTTGGCGCGCGAGAAAACTCCCGTAGTGACCACTGAAGAATCACCGTTTAAAATCGGCCAAGGAAATGTTTTGGTAGATAGTAAAAAGCCGGCCGTGGCGATCTTCGCCTGCGGGCCGATGGTCTACAATGCGCTCATCGCGGCCAAAAAACTTTTGAAAGAAAATATTGAAGTCTCCGTAATTAATCTCCACACCATCAAACCTCTCGACATAACGCTGATTGAATTAATGGCGAAAAAGGCCGGCGCGATTCTCACTGTAGAGGAACATCAGAAGCGCGGTGGCATGGGCAGCGCCGTGGCGGAATTTGTAGTTGAGAATTGCCCCGTGCCAATGACCCTTATGGGCGTTGATGACCAATTTGGCCAATCTGGCACCCAGCTCGAACTCATTGAGCATTATGGTTTAGGAATTGATTCGATTGTAGAAAAAGCTAAAAAACTAATTAGCTTAAAAACTAAATAATTAAGTAGACAAAAAAATACCCCGCATGAGTATCCATACTCGCGGGGTGTTACTACTTCACATCTCTCAGGCTTGAGAGATAGTGAACGGCTTTGGGATTATCAATTTGCAAGGCAATCTCCTTTGCTAACTGATTAAACAAAAATGTATCATCAAGATCCCTCTCAACAATTAAATGGTCCGCTGAAATCTCTCTTTTGTACCCAGAGTTAGTGGGGCCAAAGTCGAAACTAGTTAGGTCAAATGTGACGATGCTAGCCACACAATCACCATTGTCCCAAGTAAAAAAACCATCGATTCCTCTACTATAATCAATTTCTGTTCCAACGGAGCAGAAGATGCATAACCTACCTCCTCTTTTTTTGATGTTGCGTTCTACCTCAAGCATTAGTTTGTCGGAAAATGTTTTCGGGGTAGGGTGAAGTGGACGCAAATCAATGGGATTGTTTACGATGCACCACTCTAGGCCCCTGTGGATAGTTGTTGAGTATGGATTTTTGCCTCGTCTGATTTGTTTTAATCCAAAAAAACGAAGTTCAAATCTCTCGCCAATACTGCTATCACTAACGCCCTTTACTGTCTTTGTTGCTAAAAGCATCTGTCACCTTATTGCCTTTCAGAAGAGAAACCAAATAGTTATGTACACGCTTTGTAAAATCTAGCACACTTTGAATTTTAGTCAATTTTCTGTGGTTTATAATCGGCTGGGGCGGATGCTAAAAACTCTTCGAGTTTCGCTTTAGAGAGTAAGCCGGCTTGGGCGCCGATCTGTTGGACTACCGACATGGAGTTGATCGGTCCCCAGGCGAGAGCTTCAAGTGGCGTTTTGCCCAAGGCGAGAGCGGCGGTGAAGGTGGAGGAGAAGGCGTCGCCGGCGCCAGTGCGCTCATAGGGCGGTTTGGGATCCGGGTAAGTGGGGCCAAACCAGGTCTCGTTACCATCATACACATAGGCGCCTTTTGGTCCGTCGGTGATTACCACAATTTTGGGTCCGAGCGCGGAAATCTTTTGTAATAAATCTTTCACTTCTAATCCTTCAACGCCTAAGATCCGTCCCGCTTCGCCAACGTTACAGAAGAAGACCTCAGTGCGTTTGTAGAGTCGCGCTAATTTCTCCGTGCCGGCTTTAATCTGGAAGGTGCCGGGCTGGAAGGCGACTTTGATCTCCGGATGACTCTCTAAATATTCAATAATTTTGTCGCTGTATTCGGGGAAGGCGTGCTCGCCGAGCGAACTTAAATAAATCCATTTTGGATTGCCAAAGTCGGGGAGAACGTAATTATACTTTTCGTGTTTGATTAAAATAGTGCGATCGTCGCCGTACCAAAGCACGTAGTGATAGTTGGTGATCACGCCCTCGTGCTTGGTGATGAAGTCGGCGGCCACATTGTCGCCCGCAAGTTTAGCAATTGCGTCGTCGCCATTTTTATCAGCGCCCAAATTGGTGATGAGGGCGGTCTTCAAACCCAAACGCGCGGCAGCTACGGCAGCATTGGGGGAGTTGCCCACGGCCGGTAGCACGGTGACGCTCTCGTAAGGCACCTTGTCGGCGAAGCTCATGCAGATCTGACAGGTGTCCTTTTTAATATCGCAATGAACCTCGGCTTCCTTAAGTTTAATAAACGCGTCGGTGACAATGTCGCCAATGGCAATGAAGTCAAAATCTTGATTTTGCATGCCGAAAAGTATAACATACCGAATAGAAAAGATGGACTCGATTGTGATCGTTGTCCAGGATGGTCTCTCAAAATTAGGAGTTGAAAATGACCTGGTATCGGTTTCTCAGTTTTCTTGTTGGGTTGCTTCTCGTTCTTTCTATTCTGATGATGGTGTTGGCTAGTCAGGCCACTACGCCAGGAGAAGAGTCAGGTTATTTGCTTGCTTCTATTACGTATTCCGTCATGGGCATAGTCGCCTTTTTTTGTAGTAGGTTGATCTACCGTAAGGAATTACAAAAGGATTCTGTATGAAGATTGGTAAATTTTTCCGGGAGATTCGGTTTCTACTTGAGGAGGTTGTGCACGTTCTTCTTTTCTTTCCCATATCTGTGATTATCGGCCTCCTTACTTCGTACTACTGGAGGAATCATCGGGAATGATTCGGAAGGACGGTCCTTTCGGTAGGAAAATCCAAGTCCCGTTTGCGATTCGTCGCGGCGGGATTTTTATTTGCCAAAAAAGATAATTTATGGTAGTTATATAACGGGTGTGATCCGAGTTCTTTGTAAGGAGAAAGAAAATGAGGTTAAACATCACGTGGGTAGAGGCAATAAAGAGTTGCCCAAAAGACTCTGGGTTGTTTGTCAATATTTTACTTAATCTGGCTTTTGCTGCCGGATGTCTCAGCTTTTTTGTTATTTTTCCATTGCCTGTATCCTTGATCGCATTACCGATTTTCATCTTAGGGATCTGGAGAGCACTGAAAGATATACACAAAGGAGGAGTAGAAAAAATAATAATTAAACGTGGGTTAAATAGCCTTTGTCTCGATTGCGGCTACGATCTGCGTGGTCAGCCAAAAGATTCGGACCGATGTCCGGAGTGTGGAACGGAAAAAGGAAAGGAAAGGAATGAATTAAATGGCGAAGTTGAAAAAAGACGGAAAACCAAGAAAGATACGTGAAAAAAAGATTGGAGTTCTTGGACCACCGATGCCGGTAGATCTATTGGCTGAGGTGTTACTTACTCTTCTCTTTTCATCATCAAAGTAATTGGTATAACTTTGCTATGCAAGTTTAAGTCCCGTTTGCGTACACTGCGGCGGGATTTTTTGTTTTCAAGTTGTGTGATTTGTGGTAGTTATATAACAGGTGTGATCCAAGGTCTTTGTTTTAAGGAGATAAAAATGCCTGAGGAATCAAATGGTCACAACACGACCAGGTCATGGGTATTTCTGTTCCTTTTGTTTGGTGGGATTTTGAGTCTTTTTGCTTGGGCGTTAATTATTAGCTCGGGCAGAGGTCTTTGAGAGGAGGAAAAATGCGCGTGATCGTTTGGATTTTTTCATGGTGGCTCTTTAGTAAAATGAAAAATGACAAATTAGTTACGGATGATCCACACTGGCCGTACAATTAATAATGAAAGGAGGTGAGGATTGAACAGCATAATTCGTGGAATTTTTTTGCGGATACTTGTCATCTTGGCCTGCCTCTCCCTAATACCCATAGTGGTGTTTTACAGAGTGCTCAGTCATGACAGTTTTGCTGAGGCGGTCGCTTACGCCTTCTTAGCTTTCATATTGTCGTGTGCAGTGTATGAATTTGCTGAAGAGGTGGATGATGACGCCGCCTTCGTAAAATCTTGTCGAACTTAACCCCAGAACCCCCTTACCTTAAGGGGGTTTATTTTGTTACAATAATACGTATGAAATCTTTACGTGAATGTGTGATGGAGGCAAAGAGCGCGGGACGAGCGGTGGGACATTTTAATATTTCTAATCTTGAAGGTTTATGGGCGATTGCGCGGGCAGCGCGAGAACTTAATGTGCCAGTGATTATCGGCGTGTCGGAAGGGGAGCGGGATTTCGTGGGTGTTAAGCAGGCGGCCGCGCTGGTAAAAAGTTTACAAGGAGAGCAGGAAATTTATTTAAACGCTGACCACACATATTCATTTGATCGGGTTAAAGAGGCGATTGATGCTGGTTACGATGCGGCCATCTTCGATGGCAGCAAATTACCGATGGAAGAAAATATCGCTGAAACTAAAAAATGTGTGGAATACGCTCGAGCCTGCGGGCGTGACGTGTTAGTAGAAAGCGAGATTGGTTATATTGGCACGTCGTCAAAGGTTCTGAGTGAATTACCTGAAGGCGTAAGTTTGGAAGAAAAGGATTTACCAAGCGCTGAGGATGCCTCGGTGTTTGTGAAGGCCACTGGCATTGATCTTTTAGCTCCCGCAGTGGGCAACATCCATGGCATGTTTAAGGTTGGTGGTGACCCAGCGCTCCAAATTGGCTTGATTAAAAAGGTTAGTGAGGCGACCGGTTTGCCTCTCGTGCTGCATGGCGCGTCTGGCAACACCGATGCTGATATCCAAGCTGCTATCGCCGCTGGCGTAGCCATTGTGCATGTGAACACTGAACTTCGCGTGGCCTACCGCGACGGACTCAAACTCTCACTTCAAGAATCTCCTGACGAAGTCGCGCCGTACAAAATTCTCAAACCGGCCCTTGTGGCGATGCAGAAGGTGGTAACTAACAAACTTAAACTTTTCAATGGACTTAGCTGAAAAAATAAAAAGTTTTTTTAAGGGGGAAGTTCATACGGAGGCGGAAGTTTTAGAGTCTCACAGTCGAGATGCGAGTTTGCTTAAAGTGATGCCGAAAGTTGTGGTGTTTCCGAAGGATGCAGAAGATATTTCTAATTTAGTGAAGTTTGTGGCTAGCGAAAAGGCGGGGGATGCGAGCCTCTCCATTACCGCGCGCGCGGCGGGCACTTGTATGTCTGGTGGATCACTCAACGAATCGATTATCCTCGACGTAACTAAATTTATGAATGGCGTGAAGGAGGTTGGAGCAGACTTCGCCAACGCTTTACCTGGCACATTTTATAGAGATTTTGAAAAAGAGACATTAGCTAAAGGTTTGGTGATGCCGTCGTTTCCGGCTTCTAAAAATTTATGCGCGCTTGGTGGCATGGTGGCCAACAATGCCGGTGGTGAGCGGAGTTTATCGTACGGGAAAACGGAGGATTATGTGAGGTCTTTAAAAATGATTTTCACCGACGGCGTGGAGCGCGTGGTAAAACCACTGACCAAAAGTGAATTGGACGACAAAATGGAACAACAAGATTTTGAGGGTAAAGTTTATCGTGAGCTTTTCCAACTCGTTACTGAAAATGTGGATAAATTGAAAGAGGCGAAACCAAAAGTTTCTAAAAATTCTGCCGGCTATTATTTGTGGAATGTGTGGGACGGAAGAACCTTTAATCTACCAAAACTTATTGTGGGCTCGCAGGGCACACTCGGGATGATCACCGAAATCACTTTTAAACTTGTGCCAGTTAAACCAATTTCTAAACTTCTTGTAATCTTTTTAAGTGATCTGGCCCCAGTTTCTAAATTGGTGAACGAACTTTTGCCGTTTAAGCCCGACAGTATTGAGTCGTATGATGACAACACAATTTATTTGGCCATGCGTTTTTGGCGCGGGATTTTAAAGTCAATGAAAGTTAAGCATTTTTTCAAATTAATTTGGAGCTTCGTCCCAGAGTCTTTGATGATTTTACGTGGTGGGATTCCGAAGCTTGTGGTGCTTGCAGAATTTGCTGGCGATAATGAAAAAGAGATTGATGAAAAATTAAGACAAGCCGCAGAAAAAGTGCGTCTTTTAGGACTTCATCGCCGGGCCACAAAAACTCATGAAGAAGCGGAGAAGTATTGGACGATTCGCCACGAGAGTTTTAATTTACTTCGTCAGCATGTGAAGGGTAAGCGCACCGCACCGTTTATAGATGATATTGTGGTGAACCCAGAACATTTGCCAGAATTTTTGCCTTCGCTTACTAAGATTCTTGATCGCTATAAATTAAATTACACGGTGGCTGGGCATGCTGGTAATGGCAACTTCCACATTATCCCTCTAATGGGTCCCAAAGAGCTTGCAAATAAAAACGTGATTACTGAGGTCTCGGATCAAGTTTACGATTTGGTGGCCAAGTATCACGGTTCGATTGATGCCGAGCACAATGACGGTATTATCCGAACGCCATATTTGGGTAAAATGTTCTCGCCAGAAATTCTTGAACTTTTCAAGCGTACTAAAAATATTTTTGACCCTCAAAACATTTTTAACCCTGGTAAAAAAGTGGGTGGATCGTTAGAATATATGAGAGAGCATCTCTCGGCAGAAGTTTCTTAAAATGAATTTATTTAATAAAGATATTAAATTTTTAGCACTTGGGATTTTTATTATCTCAGCGGTAATTGGTTCCCAAATTAGTTTTTCTCTTTCTGGCTCACAACTCGCGGCGGTAGATGGACCAAATATCCCTCCATCAATTACTATCACTAAACCCACCACTGGTGTGACTCAGCAGGTGGGTATAGATAAAACTATAACTTGGACGACAGTAAATGTGCCAACTGGTAATCCAATGTATCTCAAACTTTTTACTGAGGGTGGTCAATATATCCCTGAAGCAAGCGGGGGTCTTGTTTTTGGAATTGGCAACAACGATGGAATTTATGAACTTCAGTATCCTGCCACTATCCCACACGGAAGATATTATTTAGAACTTGATACAGCAAATGTGGGAGGAGTTAATGTTCCTGCTGATATCACAGGAGTTTTTTATATTACCCATAAAACCAACATAAACATCAATTCTCCAGCCGAAGGAGCGATCTGGCCGATAAATTCTGGTCAAGAAATTAATTGGACGGCAAATGTACCTGGTGGAGAAGATCTTAAACTTGAAAAGTTAGACGCAAGTGGTAATTTGGTTGGCAGTGCAATTAATACTCCAAATGACGGAAAGCATCTTATTCCAACAGTCACTGGACCTGCTGGGCAATACCGTTACCGCTTAACTTTCCACTCGAGCGATTCGAATATCCAGGATGTGGTAGGAACAAGTGGAGTGTTTAACATTGTGGCGGCTCAAACAACATATAATTTAGACATTACCGAACCAATCTCCACTGATGTGTGGATTCCTGGCACTCAAAGATTTGTGAGATGGACCACAAATTTACCAGATTTTGAAAAATTTAAATTAGAGAGAATCAGAGTTAGCGATGATGTGGTGGTGGCGACTAATGCAAATTTACCGAATACGGGCTCATTTCTCGTAACAGTAATCCCAAGTACCCCTGGACAGTTTAAGTATAGGCTCTCATCACAACTTCGTCCTGACCCGGTGGCCACTAGTGCTAATTTTACGATCGGGACCGCACCACCACAAACGCCCACAATAAACATCACTTCTGATCTGTCAGGTAAACAATATTTAGTGGGCTCGTTAGTGAAGTTAACTTGGGGCACAAATTCAGCTATCCCCACGAGCGCCGACACTCCAAGCACGGCCTATCCGCGGATGTTGTTTAGATTATTTAAGAGTAGTGGAGTGGCGGTGAGTCCACCAATTACTCCAATTGTTCAAGGGGGTAATGATGGCAATCAAACAATAACTTTGCCTTCAGGTGCGATGCCAGGAGATTATTATATTGAAGTTGATGCTGTTTTGGCATCTGGTTCAGGGGGTGTGAATGTGCCCGCAGTTAAGACGGGTGTCTTCAAGATTATTTCTTCGGTGACAGATCCTGGTGGTGATGATAATGATGATGGGGGGGATGATGATAGCGACGACGATTCGGGTGGTAACAATAGTGGTGGTTCAAAAAGTGTTCGGATGACTTATCCAAATGGTGGAGAAATTATTTTAACAAACAAGGCACACAAATTTACTTGGGTGGAAAATAATATTTCATCTAACGCTACTCGGAGTTTGCGTATACTTGATCCTAATAATTCCTCAACGATAATAAAAACTGTAACGGCTACTACTTCGCGTTCATATACGTGGCGCGCTGGCGATATCCCCCCCGGCACATATAAAGTTGAGTTGATAGTAACTACGAGTGGTCAAATAGTTACTGATCGAACTAATGGTTCATTTGCTATGGTGGCCCCAGCACCAGTTACTACCACACCGTCTAGTAATCCCGGTGCATCTAGCACTTCTTCGAGCACCTTAAGGGCCGTGCAGTTTGAAGTTAAAAATAGTTCTGGTGTGAGTTTGGCAGGGGCGGAAGTGATCGTGACTTTAAACGGCTACTATCTAGGCTCACGAACAACTGACTCAAGTGGAAAAACCCCAATTATCGCCCTTGAAGTCGGGCCGAGGTATATTTTTTCTATAATAAAAAATGGTTTTAGAGGTTCGGGGATAATGAGTTTAGTTGTCCCACCTGGTGTTGGCAATTTTATTTCTGGTCCTTGGAGTTTAACTGCATATCAAACGGCGTCTGCACCTAGTTCACAAACTCCAGCTACTACTCCAACCAGCCCAACTAGCCCGCCTCCGCCACCAGTGATTGTTACTACGAGCCCTACCGATGCTGATCCTAGGATTTTTGTTACCGCACCAATTGCTGGAGTGGAGTGGAAGGCCGGGAGCAGGCATTTGGTAACTTGGGACACGCAAGATATTCCAGATGGAAATTTGATTTTTATGCGACTCAAAACTGTGTCGGGGCAATTAATCCCGGACGCGATCAATTTAAATCAAGGCAATAACGACGGTCAAGAATCTGTGAGTTTGGCATCAAATGTTGCGCCAGACATTTACTACGTGGAACTTGATACTCATAAGGTAGAGGGGGTAACAGTGCCACTGGCAAATAGTGAGGCCTTTGTAGTGGTGGCGAGTGATAGCCAAACTATAAATCCTAGCCCAACCTTAACTCCGGTTTCAGAAATACCAATAAAACCCGCAAGTGCTGTGCCAACCACTTGGGTAATTGCCTGGCTTAGCGCGATCGTCTTAATCTCCGGCTCAATAATCGTCGTCATTTTTAAGTACTAAACTAAAATGAATGTAAAATATATTTTGGCGTATATTGTTGGAGCAGTTTTTTTCACATTTTTGTTTTATTATTACGAAAATCTCGGCGGTTCTTTTTTTATAGCTTTAATTTTTGCTACACTTTTTGTTGCGCATTATTACACTGTGGGAGTTTACCCGGTAGTGTACCGGAAGGGGAAATTGGTTCACAAAAAACTTGCTATTTTTTCAGTACTTTTTGCTTTTATCGTGCTAATGTTTTTCTTATGGTCTGAAAGCCCATTTTATAAATGGCTCGAATCGCCAGATAGATTTGAGTGGAAACATTTCGAGTCTCCAATTTATAATGTTACTTTTGACTACCGTGCTGATTGGTTTGTGATGAAAGGCTATAGCAATATCATTATATCAACTGGTTACAATGAGGGTTTGTTTGAACCAAGTGAGCATTACAGCATGGATTTAATTATTAAGGAGTTGGGAAGTCAGGCGATACAGGACAAATATAGTGAAGTAAATCTCGAATCTTGCGAGAAGATTTTCATGTCTGGGTATGAGGGATTTCGTTGTGATGAAGGGTTGATCATAGTTAATATGCCTAATAATAAGGTTTTAGAGATAATAGATAAGACGCAAAGTGAAAGCTCTGAAAGGTTGATATCATCAATCAAGATCAAGTAAATTTGCCTTTTTTGTAGATTTCTGTAGAATACTCCCCATGTTAGAACTAAAGGCAGAAAAGCGTGAAATTTTCGGTAAAAAGCTTATCGGAATGCGAAAGGCCGGCAAAATGCCAATTGTGGCTTATGGCCCTAAAGAAAAGGCTGCGAGTTTTCTCGTGGACTTGAAAGAGTTTAAAAAAGTTTTTGGTAAAGCTGGTGAGTCAGCGATTATTTCTCTTAAAACTACAGATGACCACAAAGATGTTTTGATTCATGAAGTTAATTATCATCCAGTAAGTAATGAGCCAATTCACGCTGATCTTTATGTAATTGAGAAGGGTAAAGCCCTTAAGATTAAAGTGCCACTTGAGTTTACTGGTCAATCTTCAGCCGTAAAAGAACTCGCCGGTATTTTGGTTAAAGTAATGCATGAGCTTGAAATTGAGGCGCTTCCTAAAGACTTACCTCAGAATATTAATGTTGATATTTCCTCACTCACCACGCTCGAAAGTCAGATTTTAGTTAAGGATATTAAATTACCTGTAGGCGTAAAGGCGATAAATAAGGATGAAGACGTGGTGGCTTCCATTGATACTGTTAAAGAAGAGGTTGAGGAGACTACACCTGTGGATCTAGCTGCTATTGAGGTAGAAAAGAAGGGTAAGAAGGAGGAGGAAGGTGCCGAGGCTCCAGCTGAAGGTGCTGCCAAACAGGATAAGAAGTAAGCCCCAATTAAATTTTTTTGCTATAATAAACCCCGTATGTTTTTACCCAAAAACCGGGGTTTATTTCTTTTATTTGTTTTTGTACTTTTGGCTACCTCGTTTACTTACGTGGAGGCACAAACAGATGTGGCGCAAGCTAAAAAGGCCGTCTTGGAGGCTGAATTAAAAGATGTGGAGAGGCAGATTCAGATCCAGTCGATCCTTCTTCAAACTAAACAAGCGGAAACGGCAAGTATTGGCCGAGATGTAGCGATTCTCACTGCGCAAATTGAGCGGGCCAAATTAAATATTAAGGCTAAGCAAATTAATATTGAACAACTTGGTGGGGATATTAATAAAAAGAAAGCCGCAATCAAAACTTTAGAAGAAAAAATTGAAGAAGAGAAGAAGTCGCTAGCAGAACTTTTACGTAAAACTAGAGAGTTTGACTCGATCTCTTTAGTGGAGGCAGTGCTTTCAAAAGACCAATTTT
The DNA here is from genome assembly GCA_964648765.1 of uncultured Candidatus Saccharibacteria bacterium. Taxonomy (GTDB): domain Bacteria; phylum Patescibacteriota; class Minisyncoccia; order Phycocordibacterales; family JACOZG01; genus JBBTTN01. The sequence continues at coordinate 132,187 of CAZYLF010000002.1, read as the reverse complement.
CCACAATTTCATCTGGGGTGGATGAACTCGAGTTTGTGCAAGGTTCTATCCACCAATCTTTTCAGGAGATGAGGGAAAATAAAACAACAACAGAAAAGGAGCGGGTAGGTTTAGAGGGTCGTCAAAAAGCTGAGATTGATGCTCAAAAAGCAATTGAAGTTGAGAGGAGATTGATTGCTACCAAAGAAGCAGAAAAGAAAAATCTTTTAGCGATGAGTAAATCTCAAGAGGTGGCTTACAATACCGTGCTTCAGGCCCGGCAAAGACGAGCGGCAGAGATCAGAACCGCACTTTTTGCACTTCGCGACACAGCCGCTATTCCGTTTGGCACAGCGCTTAAGTATGCCAACCAAGCTTTTGCTAAAACCGGGGTTCGACCTGCCTTCCTCTTGGCGATTTTAAAACAAGAAACTAATTTGGGTGAAAATGTGGGCACCTGTAATCGTCCAATTGATCCACCAGCCAAACATTGGAAGTTGATTATGCCCGGGCCACAAGATAAGGCCGCGGGGAAGTCATCACGTGATGATCAATCTGCTTATTTACGTATTACCAAAGCTCTTGGTTTGGATCCGGAATTAATGCCGCTTTCTTGCCCGTGGGGCAATGGCTGGGGTGGGGCAATGGGACCGTCACAATTTATCCCTACAACTTGGGAAAGTTACGCGCCAAAGGTAGCTAGTTTGCTTGGCAAAACTGCGGCCAATCCTTGGGAACCGGAACACGCATTTACCGCCTCCGCCCTCTTTTTACGTGACCTGGGCGCGGCGCGTGGCGGTTACACAGCCGAGCGCGAGGCGGCCTTACGCTATTATGCGGGGGGAAATTGGTTTAAACAGTCAAACGCCTTTTATGGTGACCAGGTAATGCAAAAAGCGGCTGATATCCAAGAGAATATGATCAACGTGTTGCAAAATAGTTAAATAAATGTTAGTTTTGGCTACTATGAAAAAGGATATTCACCCAAAATTTTACCCTGAAGCAAAGGTTATTTGCGCTTGTGGCGCCTCTTTTACTGTGGGTTCAACTAAAGAAAAATTAGAAATTGAAATTTGCAGTAATTGTCACCCATTCTTTTCGGGTAACGAAAAGGTTATTGATAGCGCTGGCCGTGTAGAGAAGTTTAAAAATCGCCGTGAGAAGTCAAGTGCGATTCCTAAAAAAGCCCCTAAAAAAGTTCGCGCAGAAAAAGAAGAAAAAGTTGAAGAAAGTGAAGCAGCAAATGTTGCTTAGATAATGAATCTCGAAGCCTGGAGAAAAAATCATAAAACTTCCTATTTGATGAGTGTGTACGATAAGTTGGATTTAGATATCCAAGGTGTTTTAGACTTGAATAAAGATGAATCGGATCCGTCACTTAAAACAATGGTAAGTGATGAGGTGGCAAAACTTGAAGCAGAGAAAGCGGAGCTGGTGAAGCAGATGGAGTCAATTACAAATAAGGATTCTCTCGACGAGGGGGACCCAACAGCATTGATTTTAGAAATTCGCGCTGGCGCTGGTGGTGATGAAGCTTCACTTTTTGCTACTGAACTATCGGAGATGTATGAACGTTACGCCACTTTAAAGGGGTGGACTTACACTTTAGTAGATAAATCGGAGTCCACGATGGGTGGTTTTAAAGATGCCTCATTTGAAGTGGCAGGTGAGGGGGCTTACAGTGATTTACGTTTTGAAACTGGTGTGCATCGAGTGCAGCGGATTCCGGCCACGGAGAAGCAGGGGAGAGTTCATACTAGTACTGTTTCAGTGGCGATCATGCCGATTAGAGAAGTTAGTGAAATTCAAATTAATCCAAATGATTTAGAAATTACTACCACGCGCTCTGGTGGAGCAGGGGGGCAAAATGTGAACAAAGTGGAAACAGCTGTGAGAGTTTTACATAAACCTTCAGGGATTGTGGTGCGTTGCCAGAGTGAGCGTAGTCAGGGCAGAAACAAAGAGAAGGCCATGTTGATTTTGGCTGGTAAACTTGAGGAGATAGAAAAAGAGCGTGCAAGTGCGAGCGATAGCGTGAAGCGTAAAGAGCAAATTGGCACCGCTGATCGCTCGGAGAAAATCCGCACTTACAACTTTGCCCAAGATCGTCTCACCGATCATCGAATAAAAGAGAATTGGCATAACTTACCTAAAATTTTTCAAGGTGAAATTGGTGAGATCGTGGCAACTTTGAAAGAAAAGTTGGTACCAAAGCCACTTAATGTGGATAAGTAATAAGATAAGTTAAGTTTTGTTTGCTATTATTTAGAGAATAAAACTAAATATATGGCAAAGTTAATTGTTACTTCTTTCTTTATTTTACTTAGCGTTTTAATTTTCTCCATTACTCCCACCCACGCCGCCTATAACCCCCCACCAGGCAGTGGCCAAGCCCCACTGTGCCCAGATGGCTACCCAGGCTGTAATCCACCTATCGACTCATCAGCTACTCCCCAAATCAAAGATGGTGGCTTAAGCATCCTCGGCCTCTTCCGCGCTCTCACTGGCATGGTAGTAGGTGGTGCTGCCAACGAAACCCCCAGCCCTAACCTTCTCTTAGATGTTGAGGGTAAAGTTGGTGCCACTGATTACTGTGATAAGGATGGTAATAATTGTACGAAGGCAGCAGATTTGGGAGGTTATAAAAAAATTATTTTTAAAGAGTTGGCTAATTTTGGTACTGGCCAATTAACTTCAATGAGCCCAACGAACTCTAAAGGTAACTTAATGCTGGACTCTGGTGGGCCAATTGGATTTGTGAGGAGTATGAGGGATGTCGACGGCGACGGAACCACAGAGGAAACCCTTGTTATTCTAAATACTGATACTAATTCGGGTGGTGGAGGCGGAGGATTCCAGCCACCAAGTAATTGCGGCCTCAACCAAGTTCTACAGTGGAATGGCTCGGCTTGGGTTTGTGGTACTGCTACTGGTAGTAGTGTGAGTGTGGGTGCTGGTGACGGCTTAATTTTATCGGGCACTCAATCAAATCCAATTCTATCTCTCAAAACTTGCCCCACTAACTATATTCTTAAAAATACGGGTTCAGGTTGGCAATGTGCTATCGATAACGCTGGAGGTACAGGTGGAACCCAACCAGATAATTTAGGGAATCATGTTGCCCTACAGACACTTAATCTAAACGGCCATTGGATTTCTGGTGATAATGACAATGAGGGCCTGACCATGAATTCAGTCGGCAAGGGAACTTTTAGTGGTGGTCTGCTTGTTGGGAGTGATCTGGATGTCAATAACAATATTAGAATTGGTGGTGGCACACCTGGAGTTGGTAAGGTTCTAGCATCAAAAGACACTTCCGGGAATGCGGAGTGGAAAAGCTTGCCGATCGGCGATACTTTTACGGTTTATTCACAGACACATTCTGATACTGGCAGCATCGACACTCTTCCACAGGAATTTTTTATAAACGCTAAGTTATGCTTCTTAACTGGTGTGCAAGATATACCAGATGATGCCCAGGTTGGCCCAGGGTTATGCAAAGTAATATTAGATCCTGGAACTTCTATGGCTGCTGGCGCCACCAAACCCTGGGTGCTCCAATACCGTGGAGCGACCTGTGAGGCAATTTGTTTCAAATAGAAAATGTTAAAAAAAATATTATTATCTTCCGGAGTTAGTCTCGTAGTATTTTTTGGTTTGTTTTCTTTAACCCAAGCTCAGACGCCACTCGCAGCAACGTTTACTTCACCATCATCTGATACAACTTGGCAGCCTGGCCAAACTTACACTGTGAGTTGGTCTAGCCCAAATATTTCGACATCACCCAATCGGGCATATTTAGTTAATAAAGATTTCCCTTCCCTTCAGTACACTATTTTTAGCGATTTTTCTCAACCAAATCCAGATCCTAAAAGTTTTACTTACACTGTCCCACCACTTTTTAATTCTCCTGGGGTGATTATGCCAGGGAAGTATTTTCTTCGTTTAAGGTATGGTTTGCCTGGGACACTTTATGAAAGCCAAACTCCAGTGATTACTGTGGCGCCAACGGCCAGCGCTCGCTTGATTAACATCTCTAATCCCAGTTCTTCAACGCAGTGGACGGCAGGGACTTCAGCCAACGTCACCTGGACTTCTCCCAATGTTTCTTCAAGTTTTACTCTTAATTGGAAACTCTATAGTTTAACAACTGGTCTATCGGTGGCCCAAGGATCAAATGTTCCCAATACTGGATCAATGACGATCCCAGTTCCCGCTAACGCATGGGGAGGAGGGCAATTCCAGCTCGAGCTTTATCGTAGTTATGGCAGTTACACCATAACAGGATTTACCCCACCATTTACTATTGTTGCTCCAAGTAATATTACTTTAAGTGCTCCATATGACGGGAGTACAGGGACAACTTTTTGGAATAATACAGCTTCGCCAGCAACAATCGGTTGTATTGGTGTTAACCCAACAAGAAACGTTGAGGCTTATGTTATACGAAAAACCGCTACCGCTAACACCTATCTTGCTGGATCAAGTGGTGTTGCCGCAAATGGCACTTGTTATGGGGTTGTGCCACAGATTTCTACTTTACAAAATATTCCAACGGGTGATTACACTTTAGAGGTCAGAGAAATTTCTGCACCAGGAGTGTTTACAGGTGCCAAAGTCGTGTCACCGGTGACTATCAAGATGGTAAATCCTAGTATTTATAATGCTACAGTAACTGCTCCTTTGGGCGGGGACCAGTGGCCACCATCTGGCCAAAGTCAATATAATTCAAGCCAATTTATGGGTGGAGATTTTGTAAATGTGACTTGGCAAACAACGCCCGATATTCTCGCAAACACACAAATGAATGTCCGATTAATGAAGTTTAATACCTGGAGCTCGGCTGGCACTCAAATACTACAAGTTACTAGTCCAAATGATAGCAATCAGAGCATCCAAATTTTGCCAAGCGATATTACTGCCGGTAAATATTATTTTGAAGTTGCCCCAGTGAATCTTGTTTCTGGTGTACTAGTTCAAGTGGCCAAAAGTGGTGTGTTTGATGTGGTGCCGTACACAGCGCCAACTTATAATATCAATTTCACCTCACCACTAGCTGGTGCAAATTGGCCAGCAGGTTCAAACCAAGTTGTGGCCTGGAGCAACAATTTGCCAACCACAGAAAAGTTGAATCTTGAAAGATTAAATGCGAGCACTGGACAGGTGGTAGCCACAGTGCGTGATATCCCTAATACCAATCCTAGTGCGGGGAATTATGTAGTTAATCCGGTGCCAAATGCTCCAGGTGCCTACAAGTATCGTTTGAGCTCAGCTTTTGGTCGTCCAAATTCAAGTGGAGAGAGCGGAGTGTTTAATATTGTTGGCAGTGGTGCACCAAGTATAAGTATTACTAGTCCAACAAGTTCTCCAAGTACATTACCACTTTATATCAGTCAAAATTATTTGGTTAATTGGAATAACAATAATATTCCAAATACTAGTCGGTTTACCGTTACCCTCCATCAATCATTTAATAGTGTTCCGCAACCAGCTATATTCCACGATTTTACTCCCACACCAATTTCATTCAATGATCATTTTACAATTACAATACCGCAAAGTTTAGCTCAAGCGGGTGGTTATCCAAGCGGTGACTATGACATACAAGTTTGTGCTCTACCCGTGTCGGGCATCGTACCAATCACATGTGACTATCTTGGAAAGATTAAAATTGCATCGCTAAAGATTAGCGTTAGTTTTCCACAATCAGGTGAAATTTGGCGTACCGGTGTCTCGCCATTACCTATAAATTCAGTCAGATGGAATGCCCCATCAATAGTTCCAGCCACGCAAAGTATCTCAGCTCAACTTTTTACTGAACAGGGAATTCCTCAACAAGCACCGTTTTCTTTGGGAGTAAATGATGGGCATTATGCCAGCCTTGTTCCCACTGTTCCAACTGGTAATTATTATTATGAATTAGACACGGCAAATATTGGAGCTTTAGATATTGCACCAGGTCGCAGTGGGATGTTCACTATCACTAACAATTATGGAAATTATCATTCTACTGGTACAGATAGGTTAACAGGTTGGGCTTGGAGTTCTGGAATGGGTTGGATTTATTTCGGACCAGCCAACTCTACTTCATTCTTTGATGAGTACGGGGTAAAAGTTGATGAAAACAATAACAATAATTTAAATGGTTTCGCTTGGGGACCGAATATTGGTTGGATAGAATTTGATCCTTCAGGGCCCTACCCTGATTCTAATACCCCACCTTACAGTTCTCGTCTTACTGGTGTAACTCCAAATCAAAAAATTGAAGGTTGGGCACGGGCGTGTTCGGTATTTGTAACTGGTTGTATGGGTAATATGCGTCATGTGGCTCTACGTGGGGAATGGGATGGTTGGATCAAAATGAACGGAACCTGGTCAAACGGTGTAGCAGTTAAGGTAGATGCAACCTCTGGTGCACGCAATCTTGTGGGTTATGCTTGGGGATCAAATAATCTTGGTTGGGTAAGTTTTTGTGATGAAGCTGGGGGTACTCACTGTACAAATTTACCTCCTGTGACCCAACCTCTTCCTACTTTTGAATTAAGGACAGTGATTAGCCCACAAAGCACTGGTACAGGTTCAATTAGTGTGTCACCAGCAGGTTTACCGTGCGCAACCCCATCTCCTAGTTGTTATAGGTACACAGCTGGAACTTTGGTAACCGTTACTGCCAACCCAAGCTCAGGTAGTAAGTTTATTTCTCCTTGGACTGGAGTCGCTTGTAGTAATGCCACGGTTGGTTCCTGCAATACTGCGTCGTTCACATTTCCTAAAAGTGGTTCTTTAGATTTGGCAATTGCCAGATTTGATGTTCAGAAATATCAATTTAGTACCATCAAGATTGGTACTGGAGATGGAAATATTGCGGTGTCACCAGTAGGTTCTCCATGTGCTCCACAGGTAGCGGGTTGTTATATGTATGATCTAGGTACTGTTATTACAGTAACTGGTAATCCTGTTTCGGGTAGCAAGTTTGTTAGTCCGTGGACCGGTTCTGCTTGTGGCACAGCCACTACCGGCGCTTGTGACACCCAAACATTTATATTTACTAAAAATAATGGGATTCAAACATCAATAGGGAAATTCGACCTTGATGACGGTGGTTGCTCTTCTCCACCATGTGGCGGGGGAACGAATTATACTGTGACAGTCAATCTGCAAGAATTGGATGGCGTGACAAACGGTCAAGTGACGAATGGTACTGGAATAAGTTGTCTAACAAATGGCGCTTCCGGCTGTACGAAATCTTACCCTGCTGGCACAAGTGTGGTACTTTCCGTACCATCTGTTTCAACTTTGTCGCCAACCGTGTTTACCGGATGGAGCGGTGGAGGATGTAGTGGACCAGGAATTCTTTGTAATCTAGGCACACTGAATTCAGATAAAACAGTTACAGCTACGTTTAAAAGATTTATTCTAAATCTAGATGTGGCTGGTGAAAATCCTGGAGAGTACGTAACTGGACTCGGAACTAATTGTACTGCAAGTTGTTCCAAAACTTACACAGCCACGACAAGTGTCACACTTACTGCAAATCCAGCAGGATTAAATAGGAGTGTTACTTGGTCGGGAGCAGGTTCAGCTTGTAGTGGTAATACTTGTACTGTAAATGTGGATGGTGTAAAAGACGTAATCGCTACTTTTGGTCAGACCACGGCAAGCGGAATCAATTTCAGAGTTTCAGCCACAACTCAAATTACATCAACTGATCCACAATTTGCTGCCCTTAGGATCTTTAATGATGACACATCTAATGCAAAGTTTTGTATTAGCTCAATTGTTTCCAGAGACCAAGATCCTGATTATTTCGGAAAATCTATGCAGACTATTATAAATGATTCTGGTTGTGGTCAAGTTTCTCATCCAGTTTGTGATTTTAAAACTAGTGATGGAAATGGTTTACAAATATGTACTCCAAGTAATGATATTGCGGGGCCATCAGGCACTGTAAATGCTGGTAGTTCTAGTCAAGTTAATATTCATATCTATCAATCAACATGTCTTGCTGATATTGAGCTTGCCAGCCCATATGATCTCAAGGTGTATGTGTGTAATGAAACTGCGACTCATCCAAATAACGTCAAGAAAAGCAATCTCTTAGTTAATTTTCCAGGTATTTGTGAAGGTAATCCTGATGATTGTAAATGAGGAAGTCTATAATTGCTCTAATATTAGTTTTTGTAGTGTGCGGGTGGTTTAGTGGCAACTTTACATCCTACGCACAAACACCACCACAAGTTCAAAATATCTCAGGTTGGGCTTGGAGTTCAAATGTGGGCTGGATAGCTTTTGGCTCATGGCCAAATAGAGTCCGACTTGAAACCGCCACTGGTAATATTCTTGGTTATGCTTGGAACAACAATATTGGTTGGATCCGATTAGACCCACCTGGGCCGTATCCTGCACCACCGAATTATCCTGCTAATCTTGCACAGCATTCAACAAAAATTACTGGGCCAATAACTGGTAGTCCAGTAACGGGCTGGGCAAGAGCTTGCTCCGTGTTTTTAAGTGGATGTTCAGGGGCGCTTAAAAGCAATATTCAACTTGGCGGTTGGGATGGGTGGATTAAGATGTCTAGTGATCAAACAGAACCGCAGAGTTACGGTGTTGCCGTTGGTTCTAGCCCGGGCCAATCTTTTCCTAATTCATTATATGGTGAAGCGTGGGGGGGAGATGTGATTGGGTGGATTGATTTTTGCCCAGGCGATAGTGGCTTACCGGCTCAAGGTTGCGTTTTAGTTGATAGCCTAAATGTGAGTTGTAGCGGTACTCCCAATCCTGCAATACTTGGCAGTGGGCCAAATGACATAACTTGGAATCTTACGGTGACTGGTAATTATAGTTCTTTAAGTGGGATGTTTTACCGAGTTAATGTTGCAGGCGCTATTATACCTTTTGAGTCTGGTAATCCAATAACTTATGCCCAAAGTTTTACAACATTAGAGCCAAGTGTTTTGCCATCTGATGGCAAGGTTACTTTAGACGTTGAGGTTTTTGATTCAACTCTCCAGCCAAATACCCAATATGGCCACGCAATTTGCTCGGTAGATGTGACGGCCGCAAGTCCGACCAAAGAATTATCTTTAAATATTAATGGTGATGGGGTAGTTACTTCAACTGGGGAAGTTCCTAATGACCCATCCGGTGATATTAATTGTAATTCAAATGTTGGATCATGTGAGGATGATTATGCTTCAAATACTCTCGTTACCTTAACAGCAGTTCCGGCGTCAGGAAGTTCGTTTAAGGGTTGGACAGGTGATGTGCCTGGCTGTGATCCAACAGGTGGAACTGCAACTTGTAATGTGAATATGAATCAAAATCGATCAGTTTCTGCTACCTTTTGGCCAACACTTACACCACCTCCGATTGACGCTAACACACTGGGTGTTAGTTCAAGTATAATCAAAATCGATTCTCACAATTCTGGTCTATCGGTAAGGTCTCCATCTGTCAAAATTAGTAATAATACGGATGAACCGTTAACCTTCTGTGTCAAGGAAGTTATCTCTAAAGTTACAGATAAGGGGTTAAATAAAGATCATTCGCCAACTCATGCCTCAGGTACTGTTTTGCCAGCTACACCTATTGAGCAACTTGTTAGATGTTATTTCAATAATGATGATAACTCTGATAAAACTTGTGATTACACAGACGCAAATGGTGGAGTGAGTATCAGCAGCGTTACCTTAGCTCCTAAAGGTACTGTGATTGGCGGAAATATGTCAGATACGGCTGATTTTTCGATTATGGTACCCGTTAAGCTTATTGAAATAAAAGATAATTCACCGTATGGCGTTAGGGTTGGAGTTTGTGGTGATAGTGGGACCTATGATAAGTATATTGAATTCCAATATCAACCACTAACTTTCGAGCCTCAGTAATTGCCAATTTATAGGCTATTTGCTATAGTAGCGGGATGAATAAAACAGGAGTTAAGTCGGGGAGCGATAGCATAATCCAAGACCTTTTTAAGGTCGGGGCTCATTACGGCTTCTCGCGCTCACGCCGTCACCCTTCAGTAAAGAGTTTTATCTTCGGGTTTAAGAACCGAGGCACGATTATTGACCTCGGAAAGGCCTCAGAGTCTCTTAAAACTGCTGGAGAATTTTTACACAAACTCGGTAGTGAAAATAAAATGGTCTTAATGGTGGGTTCTAAAGCTGAGGCACGAGCCGCGGTGGAGTCCCTAGGTGAGCGTTTAGCTTTACCTTACGTTATTAATCGTTGGATTGGTGGCACACTCACCAACTACCCTGAAATTAAAAAGCGAATAACTCGTTTGCAGGAACTAACAGAAAAGCGTAAAACCGGTGGCTTTGAAGGTCATACTAAAAAAGAAAAACTCCTTTATGATCGTGAGATCGCTAAACTCGAACGCTATTTCTCTAAGATCTCCTTACTCACGCGTCTTCCTGATGCTGTGCTTGTAGTGGACTCAAAAGCTGAAGAGATTGCCGTTGCCGAAGCTACTAAAATGAAGATTCCGGTCATCAGCTTGTCTGGTACTGATTGCGATATTAGTCAGATTGCCTATCCAATTGTGGTAAACGACAGCGCAATGAAAGGGATTAAATTTTTACTCGAAGAATTGATGAAGTCTTACCAGGCTGGCAAAGCGGCAGCAGTTGTGGCCAAAGAAGTACAAAAAGAAAAAGAGGTAGAAGAAGTTAAATAATTTAAAATATTATGATAGACGCTAAGGGGATCAAAGAATTAAGAGATCAAACGGGCCTATCCTTCGGACATTGTAAACAAGCCTTGGAGGACGCTGGAGGTGATTTAGCTAAAGCTATTGAACTCTTGCACGCCAAAGGCGACTCGGTGGCAGGCAAAAAATCTGACCGTACTTTAGGTGCGGGCACAGTGGCCACCTATCTGCACAATGGTGGTCAGATCGGTACAATGCTTTTGCTTCGGTCAGAGACAGACTTTGTGGCCAAGAATGCAGAATTTAAGGCTTTAGCAGAAGATCTCGCCATGCAGGTGGCAGCCACAGCGCCAGAAAATGTAGAATCATTTTTGGCTGAACCATTCATTAAGAATCCGGACTCAACTGTGGCAGATATGGTGAAGGCTGCGGTGCACAAATTTGGTGAGCGTATTGAGGTGGGACAATTTGTCCGCATCGACGCTTTGGCATAGCCTTGCCCCAAGGGTTTGGGGCTAATATGATTACCACTATCATTTTAATAGCGCTCACGATTGTCTCAAGCCTAATGACTATCGGTTTGATTTGGTGTCAGATAAATTGTGTGCGTAAGGGGCAAATGGGGGAGGCTTGTAATCCATTATTGATGGATGCTCTGAGGAGAAAAATCGATTCTTTTACAATCAAAGTAAATTTGGGATTTAGGACAATTTCTCGATTATTTTATTTTTACTTTTTAGTTTTAAGTCGAAAGGTTTTTCTTTTCTTTCACCTTTCAATTGCCCGTATTGATCAAAGGTTTAGTAAAATGATTCATTCGGTGCATAATGGAAGACGGCAGACGCCGGAGGCGGGTAAGGCATCCTTTTTTCTTACTGAGATTAAAAATTTCAGAGATCAAACAGGGCCGGGGAGAATTGATGCGTAGATAAAATTTGCCGGTGTAGCTCAGTTGGTAGAGCAACGGTTTTGTAAACCGTAGGTCGTCGGTTCAAGCCCGACCACCGGCTCCAGTTTTGTAGAAAATTTTAGGCAAAAAAGAAAGAGGCCTTTGTCTTGGTAGACTAGGCCTCTTTTATACTGCGAGCCAGACGATCGTTGCGATTATCCAGCTCAATTCATTTCCTACTTCGCTGATAGCTGAACCAATTCGATTGCGATCCCAACCAGCCTCTTTGATCGAAAACCAAAGCTGGCCAATCCGGGTAGAAACCGTGATGTGTCCGGCTATCACCGTCATTCCTGCCAAACCGTCTCCGCCCAACACCAGCATGTTATATGCGAATGCTAGTTGCGGAACAGCCTTGAAGAAAAGCGCCAGATAACCTTTCACAATTGGGTCAGCAATCGTTAGCTGTCTGTTGTGGGCAACAATGAGTGTTGCGGCGATACCAACGGCCGCAAGTATCATCGTCCAGGTATCTCGCTCATTCCACTCACCAGTCCCTTTCCATACCATAACTATCAAGCATAGTGTGGCAACAATGGTCCACAATACGTAGCTAGTGATGGTCTGAAGAGTTACTCGACTTGGTTGGTTCCGATGAGCTCGGACACACAAAACCAGATTGAGGACGAGAAATACTTCCCAGCAAACGAACCAACTTACACTTACACCCTGTGCGGTTGTCATCATGCGATAGCACTGACTGACGCCCCACACTAAGGTGCAGATGATCTGGACTCCGAAAAGGGAGTCCGCAAGCATCTTCTTTTGATTCGAAGACATTTTGGACCTCCTTTCAGGGTCAAAGATTTACATTACGAAGAACAATTCAACTCTTATAATTATACACCCAAAATACTTGTATGTCAATGATAAAATAGCCTTACATTTAGGCTTCAAAAACCAACGTTTATCTAACCTCCGCGGTGAATTGTTTTTTGGTTTCGGCGATGGGTGATTAGCTCATGAAAGGGGGATGTAGTATAATTCAAGATTATTAGCTTTTATATAAAAATATGAGAAGTTACGGAAGTATAATTGTCGGTTTAATTGCGATAGTGGCTCTAATTATTAGTTTCTCAGCGATGAAACAAAACAGTTCACAATCAGTTGCGGATAAAGTTATTAATATGGGGGAAATTCGAATTGGTTACATTGTTTACCCACCACTTTTATTTAAGGATCAAGCTACGAGTCAACTGTCTGGTATCTCATATGATCTCGTAGAAGCGGCTGCTAAAAAATTAAATTTAAAAACAAATTGGGTGGAGGAGGTAGGTTGGGGTTCAGCAATTGAAGGCCTTAAAACAAAAAGATACGATATTTTAGGCACACAAATGTGGCCAAATTCGGCTCGTGCACGGGAAGCTGTTTTCACGATTGCTCCGATGGATAGTGTGGTCTATCCATACGTTAAAACTGGAGATAATAGGTTTTTTGGGAATCTTCAGTCGTTAAATTCTGATCAATATTCAATCAGTGCGCTTGATGGTGAGATGGCACAATTTATTGCTAGTGAAGATTATCCATTAGCGAAAATAAATTCATTGCCCCAAACTTCTTCATACGCTGAAATATTCTTAAATATAATTAATGGCAAGGCGGATATAACCTTCGTTGAGCCTTCAGGGGCAAACGATTTCTTAAAGACAAATCCTGGGAAGATTGTGAGAGTTGGGGATACTCCTATTCGTAAGTTTGGCAATAGCTTTGCTTTTGCCCGTGGTCAAGAATCTATGGTCTCAATGTGGAATGTCGCAATAAGAGAACTCATTAATGAAGGGGTAACAGCAAAAGTTTTAGAAAAGTATAATGTGAGTGGAGACTACTCTCTGAACAAATAAAATAAATTATGATACAGGTTTTGATTCAATATCATTACTTGTTCCTAGAAGGTTTTTTGACCACATTAGAACTTCTCGGTCTTATAATATTAATTGGAGTTCCACTTGGAACTCTTATTGGTGTTATTGGTGGAAGGTACAATCCGGAAGTGGGTAAAATAATTAAAATTTTACGTTTTGTGACAAAAGTTATTCCTGTGCTCGTGTTTCTATTTTGGTTACATTACCCATTACAAGGGTTGTTGGGAATTGTAATAAATCCATTTTGGACCACAGTGATTGCTTTGGGAATTATTAATATTATCGCAACGGCAAATGTGGTTACTGTTGAACTAGAGTTACTTCCCAAATCATACCGCGAGGCAGGGGTAACTCTGGGAATGTCTAAAAACCAAGTTGTGCAACATATTGAGCTACCTTTATTGGTCAGAAGGACTTTGCCACAACTCTTACTCAATCAGGCTTCGATGCTTGAATACACTTTGTTTGCTAGTCTTATCTCTGTCCCTGAGTTATTTAGAACGGCTCAAACCATAAACGCTATGATCTATAAGCCCGTTGAGATTTACTCTTTATTGGTGATATTCTTCCTAATAATTTTATCACCTCTACATTTACTAATTTCTCGATTACAAAAGAAATATATTGCTGTGTATGCTTAAAATAAACAATGCAACAGTAAAGTATACAGATCGCGGTAATTTTCGTGGCATAAAGAATGTCTCTTTCACTGTTTCTCAGGGCGAAATCGTCTGCGTTCTAGGGCAAAGTGGATCTGGCAAAAGCACCTTACTTCGAGTTCTTGCGGGGCTTATCTCTTTAGATGAAGGAGTATTGGGAGTTGATAAAGATGAGTTAGCTAGTTATGTATCACAAGAATATACGCTTTGGCCACACTTAACAATTTTACAAAATCTCACACTTGCACCAAAATTAAAATCAAAAAGTCAGGGAAAAGCCATTAAAGAAGAAGCAGAGAATCTGCTAACACGCTTTGGTCTGAGTGAATATTCAAATAATTATCCAGCGGAACTTTCTGGAGGGCAAAGACAACGAGTCGCACTTTTGCGCGCCGTTATGGTTAAACCGAAAGTTCTTCTTTTAGACGAAATTACCTCTGCCCTTGATCCTGAACTTACGAAAAGCGTGCTTGATCTTATTCGAGCATTAGCAAAAGACGGTTATACAATGATTATTGTGACTCACCACATGTCATTTGCTATGTCGGTTGCTGATAGAATTATTTTTCTCAAAAATGGGTCTATCTTACAAGACCAAAATACTGTTCAGTTTTTCTCTGGACAAGAAAATCCAGAAATTAAATCTTTCATTTTAGACATTGCCAGGCGCGATGAATCTATTGAGGTGTTTAAGGGGCGAGAACAATTCCAGGCATATCATTTAGGTTTAATAAGGAGATTGCCGGAGGGGTCAACTATTCATGTTGCCGGAGCAGTCGGCGACGCTTGGTTTGCTCCGATGGGCGAGTTCTATAAACACTATGAAGAATTAAGAATTAAAAAGCGGATAATTTGGAAAATGGTTACTTATGATCAAGGCGAAACCGATCGAAGGTTGGCAAAGGAGTACCCTGAGTTAAACCAATTTAGAAGCATGCCGAGGAGTATTCAAAATCCGGCTAATTACAATGTTTTTGGCGATACTGTTATTACTCAAATCTTTGAAGAAGAGCCAACCATAATCCAGGTTAAAAATCAATCAATCGCTGATTCTTATATGAGGTTTTTTGAAGAATTATGGAATGCTGGAAAATAAAATAAAATTTATGAAAACAAACAATTTCTCAGATACTCTTGTTGAAGAATATGACCTTTTCGGAAAAGTATTTCCTTCTCACGGTAAATTACAACAAACCATTTCGGAATCTCTTAAGAGTCATTTTAAGGAAAGTATAAATGGGGGGTCTTCACTCATTTTTCTTGATATTGGGGCAGGGTATGGATTTACCACGAAATTAGTGGCGAAAGAATTTCCAAAAGCAAAATTTATTCTGAATGAATTTGATAAGGAATTATTAAGTCGCGCCGATGCTTATCTTGAGTCTTATAATTATGAAAAGAAAGTTGGTGACATTGAGGAAGTTATAAAAACTATCCCTGATGAATCGGTCGATGCTGTTTACACTGCATGGGTGTTACATAATTTTCCACCGGTTAAGCGAGCGGTTATTTATGAGCAGGTCAGTAGAATTCTAAAACCACACGGAGTATTTGCAGTATTGGAAAAACTGGGGAATACTGGAGATCAAAGAATAAAGGATTTAGCTCAAATCTTATTTGATTTATCCCTGTTTTATACGAAGCACAATAGACCAGACTTATTCGTTGAATGGACTAAACATTATTTAAGAGATGAAGAACCCAACTTAGTGTTTACTGATGATGAGAACGAGAAGCTCCTAAAGCAAAATGGTTTTGATTGGAAGTATGTCAAAAGTATTCTATTGGATAAAGTTTTTTTTGCGATCAAGAAATAATTTACCTAATCTCCGCGACGAACTGTTTTTTTGTTTCGGTGATGATTTGGTTTTGGATGGGTTCGATTTCGTCGGTGGTGAGAGTGCGCTCGATGGAGCGATAGATGATGCGGTAAGTGTAGCTTAATTTACCTTCGCCGAATTTGGCAGCGTTTTCGTATTTATCAAGTAAAGTTACTTCTTCCACTAAGTCACCGCCGAGTTCGCGGATGAGATCGAAGTAGTCGTTGACCACGAAGGTGTTGGGCACAATGAAGGAGATGTCGCGGGTGATGGGTGGGAATTTAGAAACTTCTTGGAATTTTTGCCCCAACTTAAGTTGTTTTTTTACGCGCTCATCATCAGACCAAAGTAGGCGAATGTCGGGCAAACTCATACTAGAAATTGCTAAGCGCTCAAGGCCGAAGCCGAAGGCCCAACCGTTGTAACCGGTTAAACCGAAGTTTTCTAACACACTTTTGCGAGGTAAACCGGAACCGAGCATCTCAATCCACTGACCATTAATTTCTGCTTCCATCTCGAAGCTCGGATCAGTGTAGGGGAAGTTGTGATCGTAAAATCTAAAGTTAACTTTATCACCGAAGATCGCCTTGGCCACGTCAGAAAGCACAGATTTTAAATCTTCAGGTTTAATAGTTTGCTTATCATCAGGGACTAAAAATAACCCGCCGAATTGGTGAAAGACGTTCATGTGGCGGCGATCAATTTCATCTTTGCGATAAACTTTGCCGTAACAAATTACACCTAAATTTTCTTTATTCTCAATTTTCTTTTTAGTCTCGGGATGATTTAAATAGTAGTACCACATCACGGTGTCGTGAGTGCGCAGGATGTGATCGTCGTCTACATAATAAGTGTCGGACTTACTGCGAGCTGGATGACCCGGCGGCATGTTGAAGAGGTCGAAGGTAACGGAAGAGGGGACGATCTCGGGGATTTTAATAATATCGAAGTCCTTCAACCCCTCAACTTTGAGCGCGCGACTTACCACTTCATGCAGCGGACTACCGGGCGTACGAGCGAGATCGGGCATAGCGAGAAATCGCTCCATGCGTCGCGCCTCAGCATCTTTGCGCTCGGCTAGCTTGGCTCGCAACTTAGCCTCTTCAGGAGAATTTATGTCGATTTCCATACGCCCAAATATATCAGAAATAGAGTAGATTTGCTACCCACTTTATGCTACACTGATCGTATAAAACATGCCTAAAGAGAGCCCTAAACAACGTAAATACGACGCTGAAGATATCGTAGTCCTTGAGGGCCTAGAACCGGTGCGTAAGCGCCCAGGTATGTATATTGGCTCCACAGGCACTGATGGCCTCCATCACTTGCTCGTAGAAATTTTCGACAACTCACGCGATGAGGCGATGAACGGTTCGTGTGATGAAATCGAGGTGGCAATTTTGCCTGGTGATGTGATCCGCGTAGCCGACAACGGCGCCGGTATCCCCGTGACGATACATAAAAAGACTGGAGTCTCGGCACTCGAGACAGTGCTCACGGTGCTCCACGCAGGTGGAAAGTTTGAAGGTGAGGGGTATAAAATTTCCGGTGGTCTCCACGGTGTGGGAGCATCGGTGGTGAACGCGCTTTCTGAGTGGTTACAAGCTCATGTGTATCGTGAAGGTGGAATTCACTTTCAAGAATTTGCTCGTGGTAAAAAGAAGGCAAATGTTAAACAAATCGGCAAGACTAAAGAGCACGGCACGGTGATCACCTTTAAACCTGACGCCCAGATCTTCTCAGATTTAATTTACGATTTTAATAGGATCACCAATCATCTCCGAGGCCAAGCCTATTTAGTTAAAAAATTAAGAGTTCGCGCCATTGATGCCCGTGGTTACACCGGCAAAATTGAGGCTGAAAAAGTTTTATATTTAAGAGAATTGGATTTACCTTTACCTTCTAAAACATTTTACTTTGAAGGTGGACTTTTGTCGCTCGTGCGCTTCTTAAACCAAAATGAGAAGCCGGGACATAAAAATGTTTTCTACGCGGAGAAGGAGGTAAATGAAATTAATATTGAAATTGCTTTCCAATACATCGACGACATTATTGCTCGCGAAATTACTTACACCAACAACACCATCACGCCCGAAGGTGGCACACACTTAACCGGTTTCCGCACAGCGCTCACTCGTGGCTTAAATGATTACGCTAAGAAGAATAATATGGCTAAAGATGCCGACGGCGCCTTCACTGGCGACGATGTGCGCGAGGGTATCACGGCTGTAATCTCGGTTAAACTTCGTAACCCACAATTTGAGGGTCAAACTAAAGCTAAACTCGGCAACGTTGAAGTGCGTGGTGCGGTGGAGACGGCCTTTAGTGATTCTCTCTCACTCTTTTTAGAAGAGAATCCTGAAGACGCGCGAGCAATTGTAAATAAAGTGATTATTGCACTGCGCGCGCGCAAGGCAGCTAAAGCGGCTAAAGATTCTATCTTACGTAAAGGCGCACTTGAAGGTTTAATGTTGCCAGGTAAACTCGCGGATTGCCAAACTAAAAAGGCCGAGGAAGCAGAACTTTTTATCGTTGAGGGAGATTCAGCCGGTGGCTCGTCTAAGCAAGGTCGTGATCGTCGCACGCAAGCCATCTTGCCACTTAAAGGTAAAATTTTAAACGTTGAACGTGCGCGGCTCGATAAAATGCTCGCATTTAAAGAAATTAAGTCCTTGATTATCGCTCTTGGTACGTCAATTGGTGAGAACTTTGACCTTGGAGAATTGCGCTATCACAAAATTATTATCGCCACTGATGCCGACGTGGACGGCGCGCACATCCGCACGCTTCTTCTCACTCTTTTCTATCGTCATTTCCCCACCATTATTTCCGGCGGATATTTATACATTGCGCAACCACCACTTTTCAAAATTAAAAAGGGTAAAGAAATTGTTTATTCATTCTCTGAAGACGATAAAAATAAAATCGTTAAACGTTTGGGTGGCAAGCCAGAAGATTTAATTGAAAGGGAGACTGAAACGGACGTGCCCGAGGCAGAAGTTAAGGTAGCTAAAGTTTCTGTGCAGCGTTATAAAGGTCTTGGAGAAATGAATCCAGAAGAACTTTGGGAGACAACCATGGATCCAGAGAAGCGCGTACTTAAACGTGTGGATATTAAAGAGGCTTCGGAAGCCGACAAAACCTTCACCGTGCTTATGGGTTCAGAAGTTGAACCTCGTAAAATCTTCATCCAAACCCACGCCAAGATGGCCAACTTGGATGTTTGACAAATTAAACTAAGTAGTATAGTATGTAGAAACCTGACCGAAGCGCAGAAGTCTTGCGCCTAGCGTACAGGCCACGTGTTAGGGTTTAGGTGGAACTCTCGAGTAAATAAGGGTACTGTTTCCTCTCGGACCACTCTCTTGTTAACGCAAGACCGCGGTAAGGATCTCGACTTTCGGGATCACCGACAGATACCAGAAAGCCCCAAACACGTAGCCGCTGAGTCTCTCCCTTATGAGATTCAGCGGTTTTTTTATTTGTTGGCGTCTTGAATCTTTTTTACTAAATCTCCCACAGAGATATTTTCTAACTTTTCGCCGTCGCGGGATTCGACGGTGAGGGCATTCGCCGTCACTTCTTTATCGCCAATGATTATTAAATAGGGAATCTTTTGGAGCTTAGCACCGCGGATTTTTTTACCCAAGGTTTCGTTATCTAAATTAATTTCGGCGCGGATGTTTACTTGTTTTAATTCTTCAAAAGCTTTTTTAGCAAATTCTTGATGCGCCTCCGCAATCGGAATCACCGCCACCTGCACGGGCGCAAGCCACACCGGAAAGGCGCCTTTATACTTTTCAATCAAGAAGGCGATGATCCGTTCAAGTGATCCAACTGAAGAACGATGTACCACCACCGTCTCTTTGGTTTGACCATCAGAATCAATGTAAGTAAGATTAAAGCGCTTCGGCATTACGAAGTCGTATTGCACGGTGAAGGCCGTATCTTCTTTGCCTCGAGCATCCTTCATCTGGATATCAATTTTGGGTCCGTAGAAGGCGGCCTCATCTTCCGCTTCAGTGAATGGCACATCTTGACCTTTTAGAACTTCACGGAGAATTGATTCGGCTTCATCCCAGGCGGCGTCGTCTTTGTAATATTTTTTATCATCTTTGCGGTTGCCTAAAGAAAGGCGATATGAAAAGTCTTCACCAGATTTTAAGCCAAATTTTTCGGTCATGAAGAAGATAAGCGAGAGGGCGCGCTCAATCTCTGATTTAGCTTGTTCAGGATTAGCACAGATCACATGGGCATCAGATAAGCAGAAGGAGCGAGTGCGAGTGAGACCAGTGAGCACGCCGGAAAGTTCATAACGGTAGAGTTTACCCATTTCAGCAATCCGAACTGGCAACTCGCGGTAGCTATGAGGCTTAGATAAATAGAGTTCAAAGTGGTGTGGGCAGGTCATGGGGCGGAGCATAAACTCTTCTTCATCAATTTTGATCGGGGCGTACATCGAATCCTTGTAATATGGATAGTGGCCAGACTTTTTAAATAAATCTATTTTGGCGATGTCAGGTGTATAAACATGCTGGTAACCACGGCGAATTTCTTCGTCGACAATAAAGCGCTCGAGTATCCGGCGAATTGTTGTCCCTTTTGGTGTCCAAAGAGGTAACCCCTTTCCAACGGTGTCAGAAAAGGTGAACAGACCCAATTCTGCTCCAATCCTCCTATGATCATCCTCGGCCAGCTTTTTCTCCTCCTCTTTTTCTTGCATTCGTAAATCATAGCAGAAATTTTAAAATTACGAATGGTTGACATGGATAATAAAACTGAGTATATTTAAGGTGGAATTGTGAAATGAAAAAATTGAGGGAGGTGCTGAATGGACATCTATCAATTGCATGAGTTTATGTACAATCGGCCGGGTAAGCCTAAAAGTCCACAAATCCTCTTTTGTTCCCAGTGTGGCTGGAATAGTGAGGGTCGAGAATGGAAGTTCTGTGGCAACTGCGGAAAAGACAAATTGGCACCGGTAGTGTCTGGTATTCCACCACCTGAGATTGCCACTGAAGACCACCGTGAAAAGGAGACTGTCGAAGAAATGATCTTTTTTGAGGATGACGACGACTGTCTCGGTGCCGAGCTTCTTGAAGAAATCTACGGTAGTGACAACAGTAAGTAATATTTGCCGGGGCGGAATTCATTTTCCGTCCCGCTCTTTTATTATGTTGAGCAATCTTGACATCTTGCTTTATGTATGTAAAATAGCGAGCAGTTTGGTCAACGAATTGTAGTAGTTGACTATGTGGTCAAGGGTGTCCCCCGGGCCGCGAGGGTCTTTGAGTGAGGAGGTCTGCGATGAACGCAACTGTCCAAGGTATCCAAAATTGTAAGGTGGTGGCTAATCTGCCGCCGAACCAAGTGCCGTCAATGATAGTAGTTGACGGACTGTTGTGGGTTTCTATGAGCGGGCTAGAGACTTTGCTCGGCATTGATCAATCAATCGGCTACAGAAGGCACGGTGACTTTACTCTCGTTTTTGCTGTAGATAACTTTGGTTTAGTTCATCACAGCAGTCCGCAAGGGGCTCAGTTTATGGTATTTGTCCCACCCAGTTGCCGGGTTAAAGTGTCCTGTGGGTTAGTCGAAGTGATGGACTATATCAACTACGATAGCTTTGCCGGCGCTCTGCGGAAAAGGGATCCACTCGCGATTCGCGGTATCCGTTCATTAATTTGGGGCAATTATCTGGCAGGGAAATGTGCTCGTCACAAGACGCTGGGTTTGGTGTATGTACGAGATGAGATGTTGGGGAAGGTGCCTCTCGGCTATGTGCCGATATCAGATACTTCTGATAAGAATCACATGATTGTTCCGGAAGAAGATCTGGAGTAGATCATCGCATTAAATGTTGCGGCCGGGAGTTTGGAATTTATCTTCCAGCTCCCGGCTTTTTTGTTTAACTCAACTCCTTCAAACTTTCTACAATAATGCTTGGTTCGTTGTTGCGGTAAGAGATTTTGCCGCGGATGGCGAGGCACTTTTCGGGGAGGATGAGATCTCTGTGGGCGACGAAGACGCGGGAGAAGACGACGCACTCGATTTTATCGGTGAAGTCGGCGAGGCGCACAAAGGCCATGCGATCACCCTTTTTAGTATTTATTACTTTGGCTTCTTCCACTAACCCAGCAATCACAACGCCTGAACCGTCTTTTAAAGTTTTAGCTTTAGTAATTGTATTTTCCGTCTTCTCAAACTTGTCGCGGAATTTATCGAGCGGATGACCGGAGAGATAGAGGCCAAGTAATTCCTTTTCCCAAGCCAACTTTTCCGTGGCGGTGGCGGTGGGGGCGTCTTTTAATTTCAAAATTGGAATTGTTGATTTATCACTCATCAGGCCGAATAAGGAATCTTGATTGGAATTGGCAGAACCAGCTTCACGATTGTAGGAGAGCGCCTCATCCATATTGGCAATTAATTTTCCACGCTCTTCGTTTAAACTATCCATCGCGCCGGCTTTAATCAGCGACTCTAGTGATTTTTTATTTAAATTTTTATGTTTAACTCGATCGAGAAAGTTAGCAAATGAAATAAATCTTCCAGCTTTTTTTCGTTCCTGCACGATTGCTTCAGCAATTTCTGTACCTAAGTTTTTAATCGTAAATAAACCAAATCTGATTGAATCTTGTTCGCCTTTTACTACGGTGAAGTCGCCAAAACTTTCATTAACATCTGGTGAGAGTACCGGAATTTTCATCCGTTTACACTCCTCGATTATCCGCGAGATTTCTTCCACATCGCCTGACTCCGCGGTGAGCACAGCCGTCATATATTCTGTGGGATAATTGGCCTTCATGTAGGCCGTTTGATACGCCACTTTACCGTAGCTCGCCGCATGCGCTTTGTTAAATCCGTAAGCGGCGAAGGGTTCGATTAAGTGCCACAATTGTTGCGCCTTCTTTTCGTTCAAACCATTGGCGACGAAGCCTTTCAGTAACTTTTCTTTTTGCTCTTCCATTTCTTTCGGAATTTTTTTACCCATCGCCTTGCGGAGTTTGTCGGCTTCCACCCACGAGTAACCAGCAATGTGGATGGAGATTAACATGACGTCGTCTTGGTAGGTGATCACGCCGTAAGATTGATCGAGAATCGTTTTTAGACGTTTATCAAGATAACGAATTTTGTCGGGATTGTGTTTACGCTCAATATAATCCGGGATCGATTCCATTGGGCCTGGGCGATAGAGCGCCACCATGGCGTTGATGTCGTGGATCCGTGACGGCTTCAACTCCTTAAGCCAACGCGTCATGCCCGCGCCGTTAAGTTGGAAGAGACCCATGGTCTCACCACGCGCGAGCATTTCAAAAGTCTTGGCGTCATCAAGTGAAATGTCGTTAATATCAACTTTAATATTTAAAATTTTCTGCACCAAGCGTACGGCGTCTTCAAGAATGGAGAGGTTACGAATACCGAGGAAGTCGAACTTGAGCAAGCCGGCTTCCTCAATTGAATACATGTCATACTGGGTAATAATTTTGCCGCCTTTCGGATCAAGCTGGATCGGCGCGTAGTCGGTGAGCGGCGTGGGCGAGATCACCACACCGGCCGCGTGCACCGAGATGTGCCGCGCGCCACCCTCAATCCTTTTAGCCAGATCAAGAATTATTTTTGTGTCGGCTTCTTTTTCATAAGAATCTTTGAGTTCGGGGGTTATTTCTAGCGCTTTGTCGATCGTCATGGGGAAGCCTTGTGAGCCGAGCGGAATCCAGTTTGATAAGCGATCACCAACAGAATATGGGTGACCAAGCGCTCGCGCCACATCGCGCACGGCGCCTTTTGCCATCATCGAGCCGAAGGTTCCAATTTGGGCCACATGATTGTGGCCATACTTAGCGCGCGCATAATCCAAAATCTCGTCTCGACGTTTATCGGCGAAGTCCATATCAATATCGGGCGGTGATGGACGATCTTTAGTGAGGAAGCGTTCAAAAGGCAATTCATAAATTAGCGGATCCACGCCGGTGATTCCCAAAAGGAAAGAGGTGAAAGATCCAGCGGCGGAACCTCTGGTGTTGGTAAAAATTCCGACGCTATGTGCGTGATTAATTAAGTCGGCGACCACGAGGAAGTAAGGCGAGTAACCTTTGGTGGTGATGACGTCGAGCTCGTGCTCAAGGCGTTTGGTGGCCTCAGTATTTTTCTCTGGATACTTTTCTAAATATTTTTTAAGTTTGGCGCGAGCATCAGCGCGGAGCATATCCTCATAATTTGAACCTTCAATTTTTGGATAATTTGGAAAAACCCATTTACCCAATTCCAGTTTAAGCTCACAGCGCTCGGCGATTTTTACAGTGTTTTCAATGGCCTCCGGCGTGTCCTTAAAATATTCCATCGCTTGTTCGGGTGTGATAAATGAGAAGTCTTCCATTTGATTAGAAAACCTTTTATCTTCATCGGTGGCTTGAGTTTGTATGGCCACTAAAGTGTCGTGAGCTTTAGCATCTTCAGGTTCTAGATAATGCGCGTCTTGGGTGGCCACGAGCGGGATGTTTAATTCGCGCGCTAGTTTAATGGTGGCTTCTTTAATCTCCATTTGCCGTTCAATTTTCGGGTGGTGCATTATTTCTAAATAATAATTTTCCACGCCGAAGATTTCTTGATGTTCTTTAATTACTGCTTTGGCTTTATCTAAATCACGAGCCCACAAGGTGCGACCAAGTTCCGAGCCCATGCAACCGGAGAGACAAATAATTCCCTCACTATGCGCGCGGAGTAAATCCTTATCCATCCGTGGTTTGTAATAAAAGCCTTCAAGATATGAGGCGCTAACCATGCGCAGGAGATTTTGATAACCAACTTTATTTTTGGCGAGCAAAGTTAGGTGATAGCGCCGACTGTCGACGTTTGGTTCTTTGTCGAATCGTGTGCGCATGGCTACGTAAGCTTCCACACCGATGATCGGTTTGATACCGGCTTTTTCACAAGCTTTATAAAACTCAATCGCGCCATAGAGGTTGCCGTGATCGGTGAGGGCGAGCGCCGGCATGCCCAACTTTTTGGCCTTAGCCACCATCTCGTCCAAACGACTCAAACCGTCGAGCAGCGAGTAATTGGAGTGATTGTGGAGATGGACGAACGACATGGGCAAATTATAGCAGACTAATTCCCACCTCCCCAAAATTTGACAGATTCCTAATTATACGCGATCTGTTTGTCAGATCGCGCTTTTTTTGTGAGATGATAAAATAAAAAGTATGGATAAAAAGGAAAATGCTATAAAAGTGAGAGCTCGATTGGTGGTGATAAAAAATGATAAATTACTTGTAACGTATGACTCGGTTGGGGATTACTATTATTATATTGGAGGAAAGTTGGAGTATGGTGAGACCCTTGCTGATTGTTGCAGAAGAGAAGTAAAAGAGGAGTGTGGCGATGGTACTACTTTTGATTTTAACAAGATTCTATATGTCAGAGATTTTATATTACCTGAAAAGGATGAACATAGTGTTGAGTTTTTTGTTTTAGGTGAGATAAATAAGTTTGAAGAATTGGAAAAAATGCTTGACCCAGAAGATGGAGATAAAAAGTGGCTAACCTGGCTCCCGCTAGATAATCTGCCAACCAATCTGTTTCCGGCTAAGTTAACTCAAAAGTTACTAAATGATTACCGGGCTGATTTCCCAAATCAAGGTGAATACATTGGCACACTCTAGGGAAATGATCATAGGTATCGATGAAGCTGGCAGAGGACCATTAGCTGGACCCGTGGCAGTGGGAGCGGTGATAATTTTAAAATTACACCACACTCCAAAATTTTGGAAGTCGAACTTCGGGAATTTGCCGAAATTGAAGGATTCAAAAAAGTTGAGTGAAAAGCAGAGAGAGGTGTGGTTTGAATTTTTAAAGGAAGAAAAAAAGCAAGGGAATTTAAATTTTGCCGTGGCGTTAGTGAGTGAAAAAGTGATTGATAAACAGGGGATTGTGAAGGCGATTAAAATTGGAATTAGTAATTGTTTAAAAAAGTTAAAAGCAGATCCCGATTCAGTCGAGATTTTGTTAGATGGTAGTTTAAAGGCGCCACCGGAATTTGTAAATCAAAAAACTATAATAAAGGGTGATGAAAGTGAGCCAATTATTTCCTTGGCATCCATCGTGGCTAAAGTAACCCGCGATAGAACAATGGTAAATTTAGCGAAAAGGTACCCAGGTTACGGTTTTGAAGTTCATAAAGGCTACGGCATAAAAGCCCATTACAAAGCGATTAAAAAGCTCGGAATCTCAGTAATCCACCGAAAAAGCTATTTGTAATTGCCTTTTTTTGTGGCTTAGGTTATACTCAAAAGCACTATGGTTGTACGAATGCGTCATACCCGATCCCATACCGCCAACAGGCGGAGTCATCACGCGCTTAAAGCCCCGCGGCTTTTAAAGTGCGCCAAATGCAGTGAAATGCATCTGATGCATCGGGTTTGTCTGAATTGCGGAACTTACCGTGGCCGAGAGGTCATAAACGTGCTTGCCAAATTAGATAAGAAGGCAAAGAAGGCCAAAGCGTCTTCAAAGTAAGAACATTTATAAAAATTAAATATGGCCAACCGGCACCTATCGCGGAGCATTGCTATGCAGTCCCTCTTTGAGTGGGATTTCTGTGGCATGAACAATTCGACCCTTCGGTCGATAGTTAAACGTAACATTGAGGAGTTTGCTCCCGGTATAGACGAGTCGGATTTTGTGGATGATTTGGTAGATGGCATTGTGGGTAAGCAAGACAAATTAGACTCTATTATTGAAAAGGCGGCCCCAGATTGGCCGATTGAAAAGATAGCTTATGTGGATCGCAACGTACTACGGCTCGGACTTTATGAGCTCCTTTTTGCGGATCGTAAAGAGGTGCCAGCGCGCGTGGCAATAAATGAAGCTATCGAACTAGCTAAAACTTTTGGTGGAGAAAATAGTGGTAGATTTGTAAACGGTGTGCTCGGCACAATTTATAAAGAACTTGGCGAGCCTGGTAAGGATGAAGTGCCAGCCAAAAAGCGCCGAGTAAATGACGTGCCATATGAACAAATGCCAGTTGAAAAGTTAGGTGGTGCTGTAGTTTACTCTCGCGATGGAGACAAATTAGAGCTCGCGCTAGTACACGATATGTTTGGATACTGGACGCTTTCAAAAGGTCATATTGAAGAGGGGATGAATACTGAAGAAGGCACTGCCAAAGAAGTTAAAGAAGAAATTTCTTTAGATATTGAAATTAAAAAAGATATTGGTAAAAATGAGTACGTAGCCTCACATCCAGAAAAGGGCAAAATTCGCAAGCAAGTTCACTATTATTTAGCAGAGGCCAAAGACAAAAAACAACTGAAGCTCACCAAACAAGAAGGTTTGAATGATGCAAAATGGTTTCCACTTGAGGAGATCCCAGATTTACGAATGTATGACGATATTGTGCCCATCGTTACTAAGGCAGTAAAGGTTTTATTGGATAAGGGTAATCAATAATTTCATGAGCGAAAGTAATTGGCAAAATTTGGAAGCGATTTTAGGTGTTAAGTTTAAAGACATCAATTATTTAAAACAGGCGTTAACTCACCGTTCATATTTAAATGAAAACAAAAGTGCCGATATTGCGCACAACGAGCGTTTAGAATTTTTAGGCGATGCCGTACTTGAACTTTTGGTCAGTGACCATTTATACAAACAATATAGCGATGCGAATGAGGGCGCGCTCACGGTGTATCGCGCGGCAATGGTAAACACGGTGGAGCTCGGCAAGGTGGCTGAGGAACTTGGCGTTAACGATTTCCTCTTACTCTCAAAAGGTGAGGCGCGGGATACTGGCCGAGCAAGGCAGGTGATATTGGCCGACACTTACGAATCTATTATTGGTTCAATATATTTAGATCAAGGTTATGCTGAAGCCGAGAGCTTTGTGCGCCGAACTCTCTTCCCTCGATTAACCGAAATAATTAAAGGGGCACTGTGGCAAGATGCTAAAAGTTTTTTTCAAGAAAAGTCACAAGAGGTGGCCGGCACTACTCCTCGTTATGAGGTGATCAAGCAAACTGGTCCGGATCACAATAAAACTTTTGTGGTGGGAGTTTATATAAATAATGATTTGGTGGCGGAGGGCAGTGGGCCTTCAAAACAAGAAGCTGAACAAGAGGCAGCTCGAAGTGGTTTAGAAATAAAAGGATGGAAAAAGTAAACTCATGCGGCTTAAAGAGTTAACACTTTCTGGCTTTAAATCTTTTAATAAAAAAACGGTTTTAACTTTCGATGCACCGGTAACCGCGGTGGTGGGGCCAAATGGTTCGGGCAAGTCGAATGTGGCGGAAGCTTTCCGCTGGGCGCTTGGTGAGCAGTCGCTTAAATCACTGCGCGGTAAGAGGGGTGAAGATTTAATTTTTAATGGAGCTGGGAATCAGAGTAAAGTAAATCGCGCCGGAGTGACGCTAACATTCGATAACCATGATCGGAAGTTTAATGTCGACTTTCCGGAACTTACGATTGGTCGCGAGGTGCACCGCGATGGTACAAACGTGTACACAATTAACGGCAGTGAGGTACGTTTGCGGGATGTGGTGGAACTTTTGGCTGGTGGTTCACTTGGTGCCTCAGGGCACACAATTATTCGCCAAGGTGAAGCAGATAGAATTTTAAATACTGATATTGCCTCTCGGCGAACCATGGTGGAAGATGCCCTAGGCCTCCGACTTTATCAATGGAAGATTAGTGAGAGTGAAAAAAAGTTAGAGAAAACTGAAGAAAATATTAAACAAGTGGAATCGCTCAGGCGAGAAATTGCTCCGCACCTTAAATTTTTGCGCCGTGAAGTAGAGAAAATTAAAAAGGCGGACGATTTACGCTTTGAATTAAAAAGACTGTATTTAATATACTTAAAAATTGAAGACAAGTATTTAAAAGATTCTCGTGCCTTACTTGATAGTGAGAAAACTAAGTTAGAAAGTGACAAAAAATATCTAGAGCAAAAATTAAAAAGTATAAGTTCTGTTACTAACCCAAACCAAGATTTGCTGGGTAATTTACGGAAAGAGTTGGGACAGATCCAAACTAATTTAAGAGCATGCCGAGAGCAATTAGCAGATTCAGAACGCCAGCTCGGGCGGCTTGAAGGCTTGATCCAATTTAAGTCTGAAGTAAAGCTACCCAAAGAGGTTGAGGGTGGTTACTTGTCGCGCGATCAGGTGGCGACTTTGACTGACGAAATTGAGAGATTGGCCACCGAAGGCGCTTGGCAAAAAATTAAAGATTTAATTAAAAACTTTTGGCAAAAGTTAACAAAAGAATCTAATGACGATGAGGCTGAGGCGAGAGACAAGGAGTTAACGAAACTTAAATCTGATCAAAATGAACTGGAATCAAAAATTGGTGAAATAAAAAATGAGGAGAAGGAATATCTCAACAGAGAAGCGCAAATAAATATCGAGTTAGAGTCAAAGATGAATGAGGCCAGGGAAGCAGATCGGGAGAGTTATGAGCTCTTAGCGCGCCGTCGGGAGAGCGACTCGCATATGGCTTTATGGCAAAGTCGGGATGATAAATTAAGGTTGGAAGAAAATGCTTTTAAAAAAGAACTGACCGAGGGTCAGGTGTTGGTGGATCAAGAAATTTTAAATTTTAATGAGGCGGAAATTCCGAGTGAGGTAAATGAAGAATCTCGCGAGGAACAAATTGCGCGTTTGCGAGCAATAGAAAAGTTAAAGATAAGACTTGAGGACATGGGCGTGGATTCAAGCGGTGTGCTTACGGAGCACAAGCAAGTGGAGGCGAGGGATGAATTTTTAACCAAAGAGCTAACAGATTTGGCGGCGAGCCGCACATCACTTGAGACGGTGATTAATGAATTGCGAGAACGGATTGATAAAGAATTCCAAACTGGTTTGGAAAAAATTAATATAAACTTTCAAAAATATTTTTCACTAATGTTTGGCGGTGGTGAGGCGCAGTTGAAGGCGATCGCTGAGCCAAAGAGCAAAAGAAAAAATGAGATGGAGGAGGGCGGTGAAGATATCCCAAATTTAATGGCGATTGGTGAAGAAACAGAAACTAAATCTGGCATAGAGATAAAAGTTAATCTGCCACGTAAAAAAGTTCACGCGCTTGAGATGCTCTCGGGTGGCGAACGCGCACTTACTTCCATCGCGTTACTTTTCGCCATGTCGCAGGTGAACCCGCCACCATTTTTAATTTTAGACGAAACGGACGCCGCGCTTGATGAAGCCAACTCGCGTAAGTATGGCGACATGATTGAGAATTTAGCTAAGCATTCCCAATTAATTTTGATTACTCACAATCGCGAGACCATGAGTCGCGCCTCGGTGATTTACGGTGTGACGATGGGCTCAGATGGCGTGTCACGCTTACTCTCCATCAAATTCGACGACGCGACTGTGTATGCCAAGTAAATTTTTATCTGCTTGACTTGAGCAATCTTTAATGATAGTTAAGAAGAAGGACTGGGTAAAGACCAAATTTCAGAAAATGATAAGGGAGAAATGATATGTCTAAGAAAGACCTCGGTGATTTTCTGAGGAAAAAAAGGAAGGAGTTAGGTAAAAAACAGGAGGATGTTACGAGGGAAATAGGATCAAAACAGGCTAGCGTTTCGAGTTGGGAAAATGGGAAGTACTATCCCAACTCAAGTAATATGCCCAAGATTGCTAAAGCTTACGGCGTAACAGTTAAGGAGATGGAGGACTTACTAAAAAAAGAAACGCCGCAGGAAAATCGCACTGGGTTGAATATCCTCCCGCTACTTGGATCTATAGTGGAGGCAAAGCTGGAGAAAATTGAGGAACCAGAATTTGGAGAGTTGCTCGATTTATACAAACGCCTCGGCTCTCTCACTTTGGAACAAATCAGAATGGTCGCCAAGAACTCTACTCGTAATGAGTAACTCTGCCGGAACGAGAAAGCAATCTCGTCTCCGGCGGTTTTTTATTTTCATTTAATATCTTACTGTCTCAACGGTCGTAATTTCATTAAGATGTTTTGGAAAAGAATCGCTTTTTGTTATATTTGAATTATGAAGTCCACTTTTAAATCTCGAGTGCAGGATATTGTGAAGAAGATTCCGAAGGGTGAAGTTCTAACCTACAAACAAGTGGCGGAAATGGCCGGCTCACCTGGTGCGGCGCGAGCAGTGGGGAATATTATGAAAGGGAATTTTGATAAAAGTGTGCCGTGTCATCGTGTGGTCAGAAGTGATGGCAAAATTGGCGCTTACAATCGTGGCGGGCAGGCCGAGAAAACTAGCTTACTTAAAGCCGAAGGATATTTTAAGTAAGCATATCCGACAAATGGTGTACGCCGAAAACGGCGCCAAGCAAAAGTAGGGAGGAGAAAAATGGCACGATAAACTTCCACGTCCAAAAGTAAAAACAAGAGAAAGTGGAGAGGAATAAAAGAATAATCGTAACTTTCAGAATTAGTACAAGCATCTTTTAAACAAATATGAAGTCGAGTTGACGCTCCTTAATATCGGCTTTAATTAGTTTAACGTTAACTTTGTCGCCTAAGCGATAACGTTTGCCAGAAGATTTCCCCACTAAAGAAATCCCATCCTCTTCTAACATGTAAAAGTCATCCTTCATCTCAGAGAGTCTGATGACTCCGTCGGCTTCGGTTTTCTCCTCTGCTACATAAATTCCCCATTTGGCGATACCGGAGATCGTGGCTTTAAAGGTTTTGCCCACGCCACCTTGCAAATATTCCACTTGTTTATATTTAATACTTTCGCGCTCCGCTTCTGAAGCCTCGCCCTCCATGCGTGAACCATAAATACATAACTCGCCGTAATCGGTGAGCATTGAGGGTGGTGGTGTTTCCTTTTTTAAATAAATGTCGAGTAAGCGGTGCACCATCACGTCAGGGTAACGACGAATAGGGGAGGTGAAGTGAGTGTAATGAGTAAAGGCTAAACCGTAGTGGCCGATATTGTTCATAGAGTACACGGCTTTAGCCATAGTGCGCACGGCGGCGGTTTGGATCAAGTATTCTTCAGGCTTGCCTTTGATAGTTTCTAAAAATTTATTAAAATCGCCAGAATCAATTCGGCCATCTTTAAGCTTTAAATGGTAACCTAACGGCGCCAGATAATTTGATAGTTCCATTAAGCGGTCACTGTCGGGCAAATCATGAATGCGGTACACAAAGTTGCCCGCTTGATTCTTCACCAATGTCGACACGTAGCTCGCCACTTCTTTATTGGCTAGCAACATAAAATCTTCTACCAATAAGTGTGAAGCGGTGCGCACTTTGCGGTACACATCTACTGGTTTGCCAGCGCCGTCTAAAATAAATTTAACTTCATCTTTTTCAAACGCAATAGCTCCATCCGCAAAACGCCCCTTTCTTAACTTTTCTGCCAGCTCATTAACGGTCTTTAATTCCTCATAATGATCGCCTTTTTTATCATCTAAAATTTTCTGAACTTCCTCATAAGTAAAGCGGCGCGCGGAGTGGATGATGGTGCGTCCAAACCATTTGTCGCTAATATTGCCATTTTTATCAATTGTAAAAACAGCGGAGAAGGTGAGTTTGTCTTCATTAGGTCGCAAACTGCAAAGTTCGTTGGAGAGAATCTCCGGTAACATTGGAATTGTTCGGTCTACTAAATAAATAGACGTGGCGCGGTGGCGAGCCTCTTCATCTAGTTTAGTGCCGGGGCGCACATAATGCGACACGTCGGCAATGTGCACTCCGATTTCATATTTATCATTTCCTAAATCTTTAAACGAGATTGCGTCGTCGAAGTCTTTAGCGTCAACTGGGTCAATGGTGAAGGTGAGAGTTTTGCGGAAATCTTTACGGATTTTAGCTTCGCTTGCGAGGTCAGCTTCTGAGCCAGCTTTAAGTGTGGCTGCCTCTGCCTCAACCTCTGGCTTGAAGGGTGGACGAAAACCGCGGTCAAGCACAATGGCGCGCATTTCCACATCGTGTTCGCCCGGTTTGCCGATCACTTCAACCACTTCACCAATCGGTTCTTTTTTAGGATCTTCCCATTTGGTAATTTTGGCTAAAACTTTATCGCCCGCTTTACCACCCGCCAGTTTGTTACTCGCAATTAAAATATCTTTATATAAACGCTTATCGTCCGGCACAAGAAAGAAGAAACCATTTTCTTCTTCAATCACGCCCACATACTCCATTTTGGCGCGTTCTAAAATCGCCACCACCTCACCAGTTTGAGGTTTATCACCTTTGCGCGGATGGAGCATCACGCGCACTTTGTCGCCGTTCATTCCGGCGTTTAAAAAGTTCGGATCAATTTCAGCGGCTTCTCGTTTATTTTTTCGCTTAGTTTCTTCACCAGGCAAATCCACATACCCAGTGCCTTTCATTGATACTTTCAGTATCCCCTCAATTTCATTCATATTTATCACTATAGCACGCTTGTATTTAAATAAAAAAATCCCCCCAGCGCACATTGGCACTGGGGGGCGGGGTTTGAAACGGCCAGAAAGTTGTTACTTTCCGGCTTTCTTTTTTTCAATCTGTTCGCCAGTCAACTGGTAGACGTTGATTTGGGGCCCACCATTCTGACTCAGCCTACCGATATGTTTGACGCCAGTGAGATGTAAGAGTGCCAAAGAAACGTGCCCTGAATCAAATGAGTTGCTGCCGAGACGTATCCTCATGATCTCAACGGCTTGTTTACTGGTGAATTGATCCTGGGGTGGATTTTCTGTGAGCCACTGCAATACGTGGTCACGCAACTGGTTGTAAGGCAAATCATACTTCGGCGTCGGCCGCTTTTTCTTCTTGGGCGTTACGGTGACAGCGGACTTTTTGGCCATCTTTGCTTGGTTTTGGTCCTCATTGGGCACCTTTACCTTTTTCTTGGTCGACATGGGTGGGAGGGTAATCCCAAGGGTGTTGAACAGAGCGTCGACCAGTTTCTCGCCGTGTATTTTGTTGAGCCTTTCTCGCTCAACGTTAACCATCTTCATCGCGTTTTGCCACAGCTTTTCGAGCTGTTTGCAATTTTCACCAAATTGATTCAGCAGCAATTTCGTTACCTCGTGTTTATTCACTACTTGCTCCTTGTCGGCTTAGCCGACTGCTTGGGCTCTTGGCCCTGCTTAATTTCGTCTGACGGCTTCCACAACCGTCCAGACATTGCTCGCCATCCGCGCTCTAACTTTTTAAGTTTTGTGAGTCGGACGGCAACCCCTTCCTCTGGGGGTGAGTCATCACACCACACTGGGGGAGTTAACCTAAAGGTTATTGAACCCTTAATCCCAACGGCTTTGGCCACCGCGTACGGCGGTCCACGTTCTGGCTTTGATACAATCTTTTTTACCATCGCCATTACAACTTCATCCAGATAAACCACCTCCTAACTTTCCAAAGAACCTTGCTTAACTGTTGGACATTATGCATCTATTGAAACCCTTGTCAAGAATTGACTTTATTACTTTAACATGATAGTTAAGTACTTAGAAATCCACATTGGGTGGATGGGGATGGTCTTTGAAAACTTTTCAGAATAAGAATTAGAAAGGAGGAGAGATGTGGTAATCAAAGCAGAGGTGGCTTTAGTTACTGGGCCTAGCGATAGTCGCTATGCCGTGACTTGGCCGGTGCTTGATGATCAAGCTGTTGAGTTGGGAATTGATGAAGGTGACAGTGTTACTTTTTCGATATCCAACTGGCAAGGGGATGGTGAACCCGAGAGAAGACAAATGGTTGAACTCGGAAATATCATGCTCTTTGCTGGAGGCTTGAGAGCGGGTTTTGCTAAACCAATAGAAATCAGAAACAGAAAGGGGGAACAATGCCAAACAAGGTAAGATTTCGTGGAACAACATCCGAATGCTTCTCAGCATTTTTGAGAGATATTGTTCAAAAAAGAAACGAGACAGACGGTCTTTTTAATGTGCGCAAGCGCATTGAGAATCTACTCGAAGTTGATGAATCAACCATGAGACGTTGGTTTCGTGGTAGTAGGGACGACAAGTTTGAGCTTCAGAAGGTCTCGCCTAAACTGAAGCTTTTTCTTGAGTTGGCCGGTTATCATCAGTTGGAGCGAGAGCGATCGGGTAGTGAAGTTAGGGAACTTTTCTCCAACGTCGCCCTTGGGTTGGTTTCGACCTCTGAGTTGGTGAGGCAGTTCAATTTAAATGAATCTACCGTTTACCGGATGATTAATGGGGATTCACCATTATCGCCCGATAAGCTTTCGATCATGGAAGAAATCAACGCTCGGCTGCGGTCAAGAAATCATGAGCTGATGAGTCACTGGAAAAAAGAGATTGCAGTTATTATGGATGATGCTGAACTCGAAGGCTCCAAACCATCGCCTCAGCACAAACAAGATACGCAAAACAGTGCAGAAAATTCAGAAGCGCGCAGTGCTGTAGTGTTAACTTTGGTTGATATTGTGTCAGCCGTTCATCGCTTGGCAAGCCAGGTGGTAACTGAGCAATATACTCCCGCTGAGCGACGTTTCTTGCGTTCGCTTTGTGAAAGAAGTGGTCACTCCATTGCAGATTGTTCGATAGTTTTGAATGCTCTTTGCGGTGAACGGGCCACGGAGTCCTACTGTGATGAGCTGAAACAGAAAGAGAAGGAGAATGGTCATGGCAAGTAGTGCCACTGTTAATCCGTCGCCGAAATTTGTGCCCCTTGGTTTCAATATGGGGGCAATTCTCGGTCATTTGGCGGGTCGTTACCCGACACTTTTTGACACCATCCTTGAGTTGGTGCAGAACGCAATTGATACCGATGTTCAAGCCACGCGTGTTGACATTTATGTCAACTTTGCGACTCGTCGGTTGACGGTGCGCGACAATGGGAACGGTACGACAGAGGAGCAGTTTAACGCTGCTCTTCGGACGATTGCTGACCCCAACCGCAAAGGTAAGGATGCGCTTGGTCAGTTTGGTATTGGTCTGGTGAGCCCAGTTGGCAAATGCCGACAGCACACCTTTACCTCCTGCCCGGTAGGGCAGAAGACCCCGTACTATCAATGGGTGTTTGACAGTGCTAAATTGATCGCAAGTCGCGACCGCCTGTCGGTTCCGATGGAGGAGCGACGGGATCTGGTTTTTGGTAACGTCAATAGCAAGACTGGCCAGAGGCTCGAATGGCGTTCTGAGATGGCACTTGATGGTTTTGTCAAAGATGATTCGATCAGCGCTATCTCCATTGATAATCTGGTGCATGCAATTCAAGACCGTTTTCGAGTGACGATGCGTCGCAATCGCGTTAAGGTTAATGTGATTGTGGTGCGCCCAGATGGCAAGAAGGAGGAGCGTCTCAATGTGAGCGCACCAATCTTCAACGGAACTCCGCTCGAAGAGCGCGTGGTTAGCAATTCACTTGCGGGTCGAGTAAAGTTCACCCTCTTTGTCCCGAAGGATCGCAAGGGGAAAATCGTAACCGGTGTCCTCGGTAATGACTTCCGTTTTCCGATGTTCTATTTTTTGCGGTCGCTTGAGGGGCAGTTGGATGAAGAGATCATTGATGCTTTGAATTCTGGATTCTTTGAAGGTGAGATTTTGGCGGAAAAGGTTACGCTCTTAGCAGACCGTAATTCCTTTGCCAAGGACGACGCCTGGATTTCCTTTGCTGTTGCCATTGAAGAGTGGTGGAAGCGTTGGGGCGAGGTGCTTTATTCGGAAGTAAAGCAGGCCAAGAAGAGTACTCGCTGGCAAGATATTGGCACTCGTGCCATGAGTTTGCTGGAGAAGCTCTTCGGTGATCCGAAGCAAGCCCATCTTCTTGGAGTGGTTAAGGGGCTTAAGTTTGGCAGTGTTGGTGTCAATCATGCTGATGTGCCAGAAAAGAAGGTCAAGGGCGAGCAATCCGAGACCTCTCTTGCGGTAGGTGATGATAAGGGTAAAACCCCTAATTCACCTAGTGGTGGTCGAGGGCCGAGTGGCCCCGGTGAGAAGGAGCGTCCAGATCATATCCCACTTTCGGTTTTTGGTGGCCGTGGTACCAAGCGTACGATTGTTAAGTCAAACAGTCTTGGACTTCAGTTTGACTACCAGCGTTTGTTGGCTTCTGAGGTCTGGAGCTTTGATGATCAGACTGGGCTCCTAACCTATAACATCGCCAACGAATTGTTTGTGGCTTGTGATGAACGTAGCGATGCGGCCCTCACACGCTTTCAGCAATTTGTGGCGATTCAGGTCCTCACCCTTTACTCTCTCTTGCCGGGTGATCGAATGGTTCTGAAACGAGCCTTTGATCGTTTGATCCAGGCAGAGGTCTTTCTTATTCTGAATAGCGATGCGAAGGGTGCAAGAAAACCGACGACGGCTAAGGGTAAACAAAAGTTGCCCAAAAAAGTGTTCGGCTAATCTGCACAGCGTATCATGTAGTATTTGCCCCGCGAACCTTTCACAAGGTGAGCGGGGCTTTTTTCTTGCCTTTTTTAGTTAGCTATGCTAATTTTAGCCCCATGATTAAGTTAAGGTTACAGCGGATTGGTAGGAAGCATGAACCGGTATTTCGGCTTGTGGCTACCGATTCTCAAAACAGCACTAAAAGCGGTAAGTTCAATGAACTCCTTGCTGCTTACGATCCACGCAAAGGCCGTGGAGGTTTAACCAATCTCAAGGTTGAACGCGTTAAGCATTGGCTCTCTCATGGTGCTCAAGCCACACCCACAGTGCACAATTTATTGATCGATAAAAAAGTTACCACAGGTAAAAAAATTAATGTGCTCGGACCAAAGCCGGTTAAACCAGTTGAGCCAGTAGTTGAAAAAGTTGTTGACGCTCCGGTTCCAGCCGAGGTACAATTAACTGGAGCAGAGACAGAAAAATAAGTCGCGACTGTCCTCTCATTACTAGTAAGTTTAGATAATTGATAATATGACTGAAAAGCTTCTCGATCAAGAGTTTCTTGATTATGTAGTTAAATCTTTAGTTGATAATCCGAGCGATGTGAAGATCAATCGCAAAGTAGATGAGATGGGCGTGCTCATGACTCTAGACGTTAACCCAGCTGACATGGGTAAGATCATTGGTCGCCAAGGTAATACTGCCAAAGCCATCCGCACCTTACTCCGCGTGGTAGGAATGAAGAATAATGCTCGCGTAAATTTGAAAATTAATGAACCAGAAGGTGGTCGCGAGAGAGTGAGTACCAGCGATTCTGTAGACCAAGTGATGGAGGACCTCAAGAACTAATTTGAACTTTCACGTTGTTACACTTTTTCCTGATTCTCTCGACTCGTATCTAAAAAGTTCCATAATCGGTCGAGCGATCAAAATAGGTAAGCTTAAAATCAAAGCGATAAACGTCTTTGATTTTTTGCTGAGGCAGCACGAGCGGCCAGATGATAGACCATATGCTGGTGGACCGGGCATGGTTCTCCGTGCTGAGCCGCTTCTTAAAGCTGTGGAGAAGGTAACAAAAAAATTAGCTAAAAAGCCCAAAATTATTATTTTTTCGCCATCGGGGAAACAGTTTGATAATGAGATGGCAGCTAAATTGGCAAAAGAAAAAGATATTATTTTAATCGCCGGAAGGTATGAAGGTTTGGATGCCCGAGTTGGGAAGATTTTAAGGGCTGAAGAAATCTCGATCGGTCCTTATGTTTTAACAGGCGGTGAATTGCCGGCGCTCGTGGTGATGGACGCGGTGGCGCGTCAGATCCCTGGCGTGCTTGGTAAGCTTGAGTCGCTTGAAGAATCTCGGACAGCAAGTCCGGAAGTTTACACTCGCCCAGAAGTTTTAATTTATAAAAAGAAAAAATATCGCGTACCCAAAGTTCTTCTCTCTGGCAATCACAAAAATATTGAAGAGTGGCGGCAAGAAAAGTTGAAAAAGTCAGAAGAAAGTTTATAATCTGAAAAGTTAATAACTAAATAAATTTTATGAAAAAACTTTTACTCATTATCTTAATAATCGTGGTGGTGTTTGGTTTTTATGGGTTTAGCGTTTATAACCGTTTAGTTTCTGGCAATGAAAATATTGATACCCAGTGGGCGCAAGTGGAGACACAATATCAACGACGGTTTGATTTGGTGCCAAATCTTGTGGCTTCAGTGAAGGGGATTTTGACCCAAGAGCAAGAAGTTTTCACTGCTATTGCCGATGCTCGCACCAGATATGCCGGTGCTCAAAGTGTGGATGAAAAGGCCGCCGCCGCCACACAAGTGGAATCTGCTTTGGGCCGCTTGTTAGTAATTGTAGAAAATTATCCAGCACTTAGGTCAGTGGAAGCAGTGACCTCGCTAATGACTCAACTTGAGGGCACAGAGAATCGCGTAAGTGTGGAACGCCGACGTTACAATGAAGAAGTACGAGTTTATAACTTAATGGTTAAAAGAGTTCCTTCAAGTTTAGTTGCCAGCTTAACTGGGTTTGAGGAACGCTCATACTTTGATGCAGTGGAAGGTTCAGAAGTTGCTCCAGCCGTAAATCTCGATCTTGAAAAAGATCCTTCTTAGCCTAATATTTTCTCTTTCTGTTTTAACCGCGAGTGCGGGTTTTGCTGGTGCGTTTAACTTATCTTTATTTGGCTTGCCTGAGACGACTTCAAATTATGTCACTGACAATGCTGATTTATTAACAAGTGACGACGAAGCTTTGCTTGAGAGCCAGATTACGGAGCTTGAAAGTCAGACAGGGGTTGAGGTGGCGATTGTTACGATTTCCACGCTCAATGATTACACAGTTGAAGAGGTGGCAGAACAAATTTTTAACACTTGGGGAATTGGTAAAGCCAAAGATGATAATGGACTCTTAATTTTAGTTGCTAAAGATGATCGCGAAGTAAGAATTGAGGTAGGTTATGGTCTTGAGCCGGTGGTCACTGACTTGGCAAGTAAAAAAATTATTGATAACTATTTTATCCCGCAATTTAAAGCGGGTAATTTTGGTGAAGGTCTAAAATTGGGGTTTCATGCGCTTAACAATCTTGTCACATCTGGTGAACAGCCAATTGCTGATAATAATAAATCAAGTCTTGATTATTATGCTGGGATGATTGTTGTTATGTTTTTTGGACTCGCTGAATTATTATTGTTCATTCCAGTATTCTTAATTAGTATTTTAGCCAGATCAAAATCATGGTGGTTAGGGGGAGTGCTTGGAGGTGTGTTGGGCGCCTTAGTTTTATATTTTGAACCTACTCTTTCAGTGGCTTTGTTTGCTTTATTTTTAACTTTGTTTGGTTTTCTTTTTGATTTTTTAGTCTCTCGGACTTTTCGTAAAAGCAAGAACAATGGGACTAAACCACCTTGGTGGATAGGTGGCGGAGGATTTGGTGGATGGTCAGGTGGCGGCGGTGGGGGAGGAGGATTTGGCGGCGGTTCCTCAGGCGGTGGTGGCTCTAGTGGTAGTTGGTAAATCGCTGATAAGTCCTCAATACACAAGTGGCATGTAATCCTTGACAGGTGACGGTAAATGTGTATAATCTTGGGTAGAAGTTTGAGAGATTGAAATCTCTTTAAAACTTGGACTTTTAAATAACTCTAACCTAAGGAGGTAAGCGAAGATGGAAAGTTCGTCGAAGTCGATACCAACCCCATTACTGTTTCTTGTCGTCTGGCTGTTCGGCTCATTTGGCAGTTTAGTTGTCTTGGCGGCAGCCGGAGCACCTAAGTGGCTGGGCTACACGATGTTTTGGACGCTCTTTGTTGGGGTGCCAGTTATCGCCATTTTGGCACTTGTGTCTGGTAATAAGAAACAGACGCCACCGCCGCGGAGAATGGAGCGGGAAATGATTAGAAATCCCTTCCGCGCCGGAGGTGATTATGTCCAAAAAGACAATCTAATCAAAATCGGCCTAGCCAGGCAGGCAACGGTGAAAGAATACGCTGACTGGCTCCGAGAATATCTGAAGCGTGGCGGTAGGATAACTCATCCGTATGACTACGCAATGCCACAAGAAGAATTTCTTGTGGCCCAAGGATCATTCACGATTTTAGAGGGAACTTGCGGTAGTCGGGCCTTTAATGTGATTGTGCCACCTGGCTTAGAAGTTAAGCGGCAAGGTCATGATCACTGCAAGATTATGGACGCGGATTACAGTGCCCTACGCATTGTTCCATCCTATCCTGACGTGGAGACGCTACTGTAGTAGCCATCATAAACAACAACCAAAATCACGCACGCGGTTCCTACGGATCCGCGTGTTTTTTTATTCCACCCCTTTACTTTTTATACTAAGTATGATAGGATAATTTTTAGAAATCGCCGGTTCTTTTTTAAGAAAGGGGTTCTAATGGGGAGTGAGAATCGGATGACGGAGTACTTCTTTTCGTGTCGTCGAGTGAACGCACTTGAAGAAGAAATTCACCATGCGTCATTGATGGTGAAGGAGACAACTGAGTCTCTGGCCAAACACGATCATTCATCACTTTGTCGTCATTTGTTTGACGAGAGCTTGGATGATCGCGGAGTGGAAGAAGCTTGGCGAGCGTTGCTTGGGGACAGTCCCTCGGATCTTGATCTCATGTTTATTTATTTTGGTGCAAAAACATGGGGCGCCAATCGAGAAATTTTGCGAAGGATCGGACTCCAAGCTGCCGAACTCATCGAAACCCGTTTGATTTTGAAAGGATACGAAAAATGAACAAATTGATCGCCGATTAGTAAACGCCGTCACGAGACCTGACGGCGTTTTTCATTTCAGGGCTAAAAATGAAATTATCCACATCTTGACAGGTCTAAATTTGACAACTCGCGTGAAATGATTATACTCTCTGTAATACGCCCGATTGTGTTACGGCTGGCTTATTTTATTAGGTTTTTTAGTTTATTAGACCAATTTATAAATAAGTTAAAACCCTAAGCTTTTTACCCATTTTTTAAGTGGGTAGCTTATTTTTTCAATGAATAAAAAATACTTTTCCAAACATCGTGAGTCGTTGCTTGCCATGCCTGATGTCATCAAGACTCAGCGTGACTCGTATGAGTGGTTGGTGACCAAGGGTCTAAAGGAGTTGTTTAAAGAGTTTTCGCCAATTAAGGACTATTCAGAAAAGAAGTTTGAGTTGGCTTTCAATGGTTTTGAGATCGATAAGCCAAAATACGATGAGCATTACGCCATCGTTAATCAGCTTTCGTATGAGACACCACTTCGGGTTAAAGTGTTGCTCAAAAATAAAATTTTAAATGTTGAAAAGGAGCAAGAAGTTTTTCTTGCTGATTTTCCGGTGATGACGGGCCACGGCACCTTCATTATTAATGGTAACGAGCGCGTGGTGGTACCACAGCTCGCTCGTAGTTATGGCGTATTTTTCACTGAAGCGGAACTCCGCGGACGCAGATACTTCGGCGCTAAAATTATCCCTTCAGGCGGTGCTTGGATTGAGATTGAGACTGAGGGTGACGACATTGTATATGTACGTATCGACCGCAAGCGCAAGTTCCCTGTCAGTTTTCTTTTAAAAGTTTTTGCTGACATTGAAGGCAAAAAGATCACCAATGAAGACATCGCTAAACTATTTGAAGGCGTGCCAAGTGAGGTAAATTATATTAAAAATTCTCTCGCCAAAGACCATGTGGAGTCTGTAGACGACTGTTATTTGGAAATTTATAAACGTCTCCGCGACAGCGATCTTGAAACTGTGGCTTCAGCTCGTGAATTTATCACTAATCTCTTTAGCCGTGAGCGCTATGACCTTTCTGTGGTGGGTCGTTTGGGTTTGGATAAACGTTTTACCAAAACCTCTGATTTAATTGCTCTTGAGGATCAAGTAAGCGAGGGTCGCACACTAACTTTTGATGACCTTGTTAAAATTACTAGTCATATTATTACACTCAACAACACCAAAGATGCGGTGGGTGATGATATTGACCACTTAGGTTTACGCCGCGTGCGTTGCGTGGGAGAAATGCTCCAACAAAAACTCCGCGTGGGTATGATCCAAATGCGTCGCAACATCCAAGATCGGATGTCGACCGTGGATACCAGCACCACTTTGCCAATCCAAGTGATCAGCCCACGACCACTTCAGGCTCGGCTTAAAGAATTCTTCACCACCAACCAACTCTCACAGTTCATGAACCAGAAAAACATTCTGGGCGAGGTGGAACATTTGCGCACACTTTCAGCTCTCGGACCGGGCGGTCTTACACGTAAGCGTTCAGGTCTTGAAGTGCGTGACGTGCACCCATCACATTATGGTCGGGTTTGTCCTATCCACACTCCTGAAGGTCCAAACATTGGTTTAATTTTGCACTTATCAAATTATGCTCGCGTAAATGAGTTTGGAGTAATCGAGACTCCTTACCGAAAAGTTAAAAATCGTCAGATCACTGATGAGGTTGTGTATTTAAATGCGTTAGAAGAAGAACAACACAACATCGCTCACGGTGGCGTGAAGTATGATGAAAAACTAAAATTACCAGAAGGTAAAATTGAGGTACGTTTTTCTGGTAAGCCAGGACTCGCTGAAGCAAATGATGTTACCTATATTGATGTAGCGCCTTACCAAGCTTACTCAATCGGCACGTCACTTATTCCATTTTTGGAACACGATGATGCTAACCGCGCGTTGATGGGATCGAACATGCAAAAACAAGCCGTGCCATGCTTGCAACCTCAATTTCCTCTTGTGGCTACCGGTATGGAAGAGAAGGTGGCCCGCGACTCTGGACGTTTGGTGGTGGCTAAAACTGCCGGCACTGTAACGGCGGTAGATGGCCGTCATGTGGTGGTAAAGAACGATAAAGATGAGATGGACGAGTATCGTTTGCTCAACTATATGAAGACCAACGAGAATGGAGTTTTCCATCATCGGCCAATTGTGCTCGTGGGTGATAAGGTGAAAAAGGGTCAAGTGCTCGCCGACACTTCCTCAACTAAAGAGGGCCAAATGGCGATTGGACAAAACGTGCTTGTGGCCTTCATGTCTTGGCGCGGTGCTAACTACGAGGACGCGATTATTATTTCTGAGCGTCTCGTAAAAAATAATATTTTCTCAAGTGTTTATATTGAAGAATTCAAAACTAATGTTCGTGATACTAAACTCGGACCAGAGGTAACCAC
Source organism: uncultured Candidatus Saccharibacteria bacterium (assembly GCA_964648765.1). GTDB lineage: Bacteria > Patescibacteriota > Minisyncoccia > Phycocordibacterales > JACOZG01 > JBBTTN01. The sequence goes on along the minus strand of CAZYLF010000002.1, from coordinate 88,333 downwards.
ACACGATATTCCAAACGTAGGTGAGGCCAAACTCCGTAACTTAGATGAAGAGGGTATTGTGCAAATCGGGGCTGAAGTTTCGCCTAACGATATTTTGGTTGGTAAAATTACACCAAAAGGTGAAACAGAATTAACTCCTGAAGAGCGTTTACTCCGATCAATCTTTGGAGAAAAAGCTCGTGACGTTAAAGATACTTCAAAGCGAATGCCAAATGGTAAAAAGGGTAAAGTGGTTGGAGTTAAAGTTTTCTCTCGCGATGCTGGCAACAAACTAGAATCCGGAATCACCAAGTCAATTCATGTGGAAGTGGCTGAAGTGCGTAACGTTTCAGTAGGAGACAAACTTTGCGGACGCCACGGTAACAAAGGTGTAATCTCCAGAATTTTGCCAGAAGAAGATATGCCTTACACCGCCGATGGTCGCCCAATCGATATCATTCTTACTCCGCTTGGCGTGCCAAGTCGTATGAACTTAGGTCAGATTTTTGAAATGCATTTAGGTATGGCCGCTCATGAGCTCGGTTATCAGGCTATTACTCCGCCATTTATGGGTGTGACCGATCAAGAAATTAAGCAGGAATTAAAGAAGGCCGGCGTGCCAGAAACTGGTAAGGTCCAACTCTTTGATGGTCTCACTGGAGAATCTTTTGAGCAAGATATCGCCATTGGATATATGTATATGCTTAAGCTTGACCACATGGTGGAAGATAAAATCCACATGCGTTCAATTGGTCCGTACTCGCTCATTACCCAGCAACCTCTTGGTGGTAAGGCCCAACGCGGAGGTCAGCGCTTTGGAGAAATGGAAGTGTGGGCGCTTGAGGGTTACGGGGCCGCTTATACCTTGCAAGAAATGCTCACGATTAAATCAGACGACATTGTAGGACGCTCACAAGCTTTCGACTCGATTATTAAAGGTGAACCAATCAGACCGCCAAATCTACCGGCTTCATTTAATGTAATGTTAAATGAGCTCCGCGGCTTGGCGCTCGATGTTGAGCTTAAAAAAGTTTAATTAATAAAAACTCACATCATGAACAAAAAACCAGCAGAAAAAGTAGACTTCAATGCTATCTCGCTCAAATTGGCTTCACCCGAGCGAATTAAGGAGTGGTCTTACGGCGAGATCATGCGCGCTGAAACCATTAACTACCGCACAGGCCGTAGCGAACGTGGCGGTCTTTTCGACGAGCGAATTTTCGGTCCTGAAAAGGATTACGAATGTTATTGTGGTAAGTATCGCCGAATTCGTTATAAAGATATTATTTGTGAACGCTGTGGAGTGGAGGTAACTCGCTCAATTGTGCGTCGTGAGCGCATGGGCCACATTGAACTCGCGAGCCCAGTAGCGCACATTTGGTTTTTACGCGGTATTCCATCTCGTATTGGACTTTTCTTGGGCCTTTCGGTAGCAGATTTGGAAAAGGTAATTTATTTTGCTGGTTACATTGTTACCAAAGTGCACGAGGATGATCGCGCCAAGATGCTCAAAGATTTAGACAGCGAATACAAAACTCGAATCAAAAGTTTGAAGGATGAACGCAGTCAGGATCATCTTAAAGAAGCGTTTTTAAATGCTAAAAAGAGTTTGCTTGCTTTGGCTCCAGGCAAAGTGCTTGATGAGGTAACTTACCATAAACTCTCGCTTAAGTACGGAATGGTTTTTGATGCAGAAATTGGCGCTGAGGCAATTTATGATTTCTGTGTTAAAGCAGATCTCGATAAAATGCTTGAAGAAATTGGTGGGACTTTAGATAAAGTAACTGGGCTTGAAAAAATCAAAGTTCAAAAGCGTTTTAATTTAATTAAATCCATGAAGCGCGCTGGTGTGCGCCCAGAGTGGATGTTTATGACTGTGGTGCCTGTTATCCCTCCAGATCTTCGCCCAATGGTGGCGCTTGAGGGTGGTCGCCATGCCACAAGCGATGTGAACGATCTTTATCGTCGAGTAATTAACCGCAACAATCGTTTACGTAAGCTCAAAGAGCTCTCAGCTCCTGAAGTAATTTTGCGTAACGAAAAGCGTATTTTGCAAGAAGCGGTTGATGCACTTATCGACAACTCAATTCGTCGTTCTTCAAGCGCTGGCGCCATGAGCCAAGCTCAACGTCGTCCACTTAAATCTCTCTCAGATAGCTTAAAGGGTAAACAAGGTCGCTTCCGCCAAAACTTGCTTGGTAAGCGCGTGGACTATTCTGGTCGCTCTGTAATTGTGGTTGGTCCGCACTTAAAAATTTCTGAATGTGGTTTGCCAAAGCATATGGCTTTGGAACTTTTCCGACCATTTATTATTTCTCGAATTCTTCGTGATGAGCTGGCCTTCAACGTGCGTGGTGCTGGCCGTTTAATTGATGAAAAGATTCCAGAGGTTTGGGAAATTTTGGAAGATGTTATTAAAGATAAATATGTACTCTTAAACCGTGCTCCAACTCTTCACCGTTTGGGTATTCAAGCATTCCGTCCAATCTTAATTGAGGGTAGCGCTATCCAAGTGCATCCACTAGTTTGTGCGGCCTTTAACGCTGACTTCGATGGTGACCAAATGGCCGTGCACGTGCCATTATCTGAACCTGCGCAAAAGGAGGCAGATCGGATTATTGCTGCTCACAGAAATATTTTGAAGCCAGGAAACGGCAATCCAATTGTGTCACTCCGTCTTGATATTGTACTTGGATGTTTTTGGGTTACTTCCATCATCCCTGGAGCAACGGGCGAGGGTAAAGTGTTTGCAAGCCCACTTGAAGCTATTGCCGCTGAAGCTTACAAGATCGTAGATCTCCGAGCCAAGATTAAGTTGGCTGTGCCCCATGGCGTGGAAAAGTATAAAGCTCACGAGTCTGAAAATTATATTGAAACATCGGTGGGTCGTCTCCTTTTCAACGAGACTTTGCCTGAAGGTTTTAATTTTATTAATAAAGAGGTAAATGGTAAGGAGGTAAACAGAATTCTTGATGACCTTATCTCTAGATACGGTATCGCTGACCTGCCTAACATTTTGGACAAGATGAAGAGCTTCGGTTTCCGATTTGCTACTCGCTCAGGCGTAACTTGGGGTATTGATGATGTGATGGTGCCTGAAGAGAAGAATAAAATTGTGGACGACGCTAAAGCTGAATCAAGAGACCTTGAAGAAAAATATAATGACGGCTTACTTTCAAAAGATGAGCGTTATAAAATGAGTACCAAAATTTGGATTGGAGCCAAAGCTAAAATTGAAAAGATGTTGCCAGGAACTTTGCAAGCCAATGGTTCGGTGAGTTACATGCTTACCTCTGGTGCTCGAGGATCTATTAGTCAGGTGTCGCAGATGGCCGGAATGAAAGGTTTAATTATTAACCCAGCTGGCCGTTTGATCGACTTCCCAATTATCCCATCGTACAAAGAGGGACTTTCACCGATTGAATACTTCATCACCACTCACGGTTCGCGTAAAACTCTTACTGACACCGCTCTTAACACCGCTAAAGCTGGTTACTTAACGCAGCGTTTGGTAAACGTGGCGCAGGAAGTGGTGGTGCGTGAGGCTGATTGCGGAAACAAAGAGGGCAAGGTGCTCACTCGCGCCAACGTCTCACAACTTGAAACTGGCATTGCTAATATTATCCGCGGTCGCGTGCTTTCAAAAGATTTGAAAGACAAACAAAATAAAGTAATCTTCAAAAAAGGCCATCTCTTAACTCGTGATGAAGCGGCGATGATTGATACTTTAGGGATTGAAGAAGTCGCAGTACGCACGGTGCTTACTTGTGAGTCTTCACCGGGTATTTGCCAAGCGTGTTATGGTGCAGACCTCGGACGTGGCCCACTCGTAGAGATTGGTGAGGCGGTGGGTATTGTGGCTGCTCAAGCTATTGGTGAGCCTGGTACTCAGCTAACAATGAGAACTAAGCACTCTGGAGGTGTGGACACTGGTGGAGACATCGTAGGAGGTTTGCCACGAGTTGAAGAAATCTTTGAACGTCGGATTCCTAAAAATAATGGTGTGATCTCTACTTGTGATGGCACAGTGACTGAAATAAAAGTTGGTGAAAAGGAAATGATGATTGAAGTTTTAGCTGATGAACTAGCTGGATCCAAAACTGGCGGAACGGTGGAATTTACAACGGTACCTACTCGAACTTGCTTGGTGAAAAAGGGTGAGAATATTAAGAAAGGGCAAGTGCTTACTGATGGACCACTTAGTTTGGCAGAACTCTTTAATTTGGCTGGACGCAGTGCCGCAGAAGAATATGTGATCAGCGAGATTAATAAAATTTATGAACTGCAAGGCGCTTCGATCTCTCGTAAGCACTTAGAGATCATCATCAAACAAATGTTCTCTCGTAAGCGAGTTAAAAATCCTGGTGACACCAACTTTGAAATTGGTGAAGTGGTAGAAGCCGTGGACTTAGCTGAGTCAAATGCTGAAGCCAAAAAGTTGGGTGGTGCCGGTGCTTTGGTTGAAGATACAATCCTCGGTATTTCTGAAGTGGCATTAAATTCTGGTAGCTTCTTAGCCTCAGTGTCCTTCCAACAATCAACTCGTACCCTTATTAAAACTGCGGTGCGTGGCGGTTTAGATCGCCTCCGCGGGTTAAAGGAGAACGTGATTATTGGCCGTTTGATCCCTGCCGGGACCGGCCTCAAACGTCACGAATATGAGGACAAAGAGGTAAAAGAGCAGGCATAAATCAATGTCATCATCAGTCGAGAAAATAAAATCCCGACTTAATATAGTAGAAGTCGTTAGCTCTTATATTAAGCTTGAAAAAGCTGGTGCAAACTTCCGTGCTTGCTGCCCCTTCCATAACGAAAAATCCCCATCCTTTTTTGTTTCCCCAAGTCGAGACACCTTCCACTGTTTTGGTTGTAGTAAGGGTGGTGACATTTTAACTTTTGTCGAAGAAATTGAGGGTCTGGATTTTATGGGGGCATTAAAAGTTTTGGCCGAACGTGCGGGAGTAGAGCTTGAGCCGTTTCAGGGATCCGACGCAAGTGAAAAAGAAAAACTTTACGAGGTGGTGGCCGAGGCGGTAAGATTTTACTCACAAAAACTTTCTGAAAATCTTGACGCTAAAAATTATCTAACAAGCAGAGGAGTAAAAGAAGAGACGATTAAGGAATTCCAAATCGGCTTTGCTCCGGCAGACTGGCAAGATCTTTGTGATTATTTAGTAAAAAAAGGTTATGCGCTGGAGCTTGCTGAAAAAGCTGGCCTTACGATTAAGAGCACTAAGGAGGTGAGTCGCTTAAAATATTATGACCGTTTCCGCTCGCGAATCATGTTCCCTATCAACGACTCTTCGGGCCGACCAGTGGGATTTTCGGGTAGAATCTTTGGAGACGCAAAAAGTGATACCGCTAAATATGTAAACTCTCCTGAAACCTTGCTTTATGGCAAATCTCGTTTGCTCTTTGGTTATGATAAGGCGCGGATGGCCATCAAGCGGGCGGATTATGTGGTGCTTGTGGAAGGGCAATTTGACCTTGTAATGTCTCACCAGGTAGGACTAAAGCAAGCAGTGGCAGTATCGGGTACGGCGTTCTCTCGTGAGCATCTAAACCTAATTAAACGTCTTACTAATAATATTGTAGCGGCGTTTGATCCAGATTCTGCCGGATTAAATGCGGGCCGGCGAGTGGTGATGATGGCTTTGGCTGAAGGCTTTGAGGTTAAAGTTGCTGAATTGCCACCAGGGGTGGACCCGGCTGACCTTGCGCATAAAGATGCTAATGAGTGGCTACGAGCAGTAAAGGAGTCAAGACAAGTAATAGACTTTTACTTAAACTCATACACCAAGATTGAGCCAGACAGAAGAAAGCGTGCGCATTTATTTCAAAAAGAACTCTACCCATTTTTGGCGGTGATGAGTTCAAAAATTGATGAATCAATTTTTGTAAGTAAGGTAGCAGATAACCTAGGCCTACCAGAAAACGTGGTAGCCCAAGATGTGGCCGAACTTAAAGTTAAGCTCCCCAATCAACTTCGTGAAGTGTCACCGGCACGAGCTGCGCCCGCGCCGGATGAGCCACGCAAGCATACGAGACGGGAGCGTTTAGAAGAGAAGGTCATCGGTTTAATTTTTTGGCAGGAGTTGCTTAAATTAAGCACTCTGCCTTTGGCCGAAACCAGAGAACGTTTTAAAAATCATCCTTTTTTTGGTGCTTCGCTTCCAGTTAACTGGACGACACTTAAAGAAAAGTTGATTCTTGAATCCGAGATTTCCTATGGCGGTAGTGATCGCTTGGAAGCAGAGTTCAAGGATCTTTTACATCAATTAGACATCGAAAGTTTGAAAGAAGAATTAACCGAAAGTCTTCGGCAATTAAAAGCCGCGGAGTCATCTGGCGATAATCCATCAATAGACAAATGGTTAAAAAAATGCCAAGATATCTCACGCGAAATCAATAATCTCAGATAATGAATAAAAAAAAGAAAACAGCCAAAAAGGTCAAGGTAATAAAGAAATCAACACCTAAAAAGCCAAAAGTCAAAAAACCCAAAAAGGTTGTAAAAAAAGCGCAAAAAGTTGTTAAGGTTAAACCAGTAAAAAATAAGCCTGCTATCGAAAAAAAGTTATCCCATCTTCTGGCTAAAGGCCGGCAGCGTGGTTTTGTGACCTATGCGGAAATTCTTAAAGAATTCCCACTTATCGAGAATGATATTCTCTTTTTAGACGAACTCTATGACCGATTTGATAAAATTAGTATTGATATTTTAGAAGATACTGGATTGCTTGATGAAGCGGATGATGTGGTGGTGGCTGGTAAAACAAAGGTCACGCGTTATGCCGGAAGTGGTATGGACTCAGTGCAGATGTATCTTAAAGAAATCGGTAAACATCGGCTCATTCATGCGTCAGAAGAAATTGATTTAGCTAAAAAAATCTTAACTGGAGATGAGGAGGCTAAAAAGGCTCTCGCCAATGCTAACTTACGTTTAGTAGTTTCTATTGCCAAAAAATATATGGGCCGAAGTTCTAACCTCACCTTGCTAGACTTGATTCAAGAGGGGAATCTTGGGCTCTTTAAAGCTGTAGATAAATTTGATTACACTCGTGGTTATAAATTCTCAACCTATGCTACTTGGTGGATCCGTCAGGCGGTAACTCGCGCGCTCGCTGATCAATCACGTACTATCCGTATCCCCGTGCACATGGTGGAAACAATTGCTAAATATAAACAAGTAGTACGTCGCTTGATCCAAGATCTTGGCCGAGAGCCATTGCCAACTGAGATTGCCACTGAGATGGGCGTGGAGGTAGAGAAGGTGCACGTGATTGAAAAGATTGATCAAAGCACCGCCTCGCTAGATAAGCCGACAAATTCTGAAGAAGAAAAATCAACTTTAGGAGAATTTATTGCGGATAATAAAATTGCTTCACCGAGTGAGGAATCCTCACGCCGGATTTTGCACGATCAAATTCAGGAGATTCTTTCTGACCTCTCACCTAAAGAGCGCCGGATTTTAGAAATGCGTCACGGTTTAACCGATGGTGTGATGCGCACGCTTGAAGAGGTGGGTAAAGAGTTTGGTGTGACTCGCGAACGTATTCGCCAAATTGAGGCCAAAGCTCACGAAAAAATCCGCCAAAACGACAAAGTTAAAAAACTAATGGGGTACTAGTTTAGTTCCCCGAGCGGAGTTTTTCAATCTCGGCTTGATAGATAGAGAAGACGTCGGCGGTGAGAGCTTTCACTTCTTCGCTGGCGTCTTTTGGTACCGCTTCTTTAAATGGCATAAACATTTTGCCGTCTTCCATCACCACGATCACTGTGGGTGTGCCATCTACGCCAATCTCTAAACCATTTTGATAATCAGCTTCAATTTTATCTGCCATTCTGCCACTCTCTAAACATTCATTAAATCTAGTGGTATCAAGACCAATTTGCCCTGCAATAACAGGCAACTGAGCTGGATCAAGACCATCGTTTGAGGGAGTGATAGCAAAAATCTTGTCTGTAAAATTCCAAAAACCTTCTGGCCCAGCAAGTTCGTTTGCACATTCTATTGCCTCAGCTTCTTTGCGGGCTTTGGGGTGGATGCTATCAAGAGGGAAGTGGCGATAAACCCAAGCTAGGCTATCAACCTTTGCGCTGTTATGTTTGATGAAAACATTCTCCATTGCTTTATGAAAAGCTTTGCAAAATGGACATTCTAAATCGGAGTACTCCACAATTTTAAGTGGAGCTTTTAACGTACCGCGCACGTGGTCTGAGGAGCTCAGCTTTTCAATTTTCTTTAAGTTATTTGTGGCCACGGCTTGTCCACCTGCTGGGGCGCTTCCGCCTCTCAAATAAAGTGCTCCAGCAATTAATGCTCCTGCCAATACAATAGCGATTGGCATACTCCAATTAGTTTTATTTTCGTTCATATTTTATATTTAAATTATTCTGCTAACTTTATCACACCTACACCTTGGCGTACAATTTTCACTTGTCCATCCCGTATTGCCACAATAGTTGAGGGCGCTCCAAGTAGTTCCGGACCTCTCAAATAAAAGTCTACCTGATCACCAAAATACTCATGCGCCTCTTTATAGTTTGAGGCGGGTAATTTGCCAGCCGGGTTTGCGCTTGGGGCCACGAGCGGCCCTGTGGCTAATAAAAATTTCTGTAAGCGTTCGTCAGTTGGCAAGCGGAAGGCGATGGTTTTTTTGCCACGATCAAGATACCTAAAGTTAACTAAAGGTGAGGGGAGTACTATAGTGACAGGGCCAGGCCAAAGTTTGTGTACGGTTTCTTCAAGTTGATTGGTGAGGATTATCCCAAACTTTAATAGTTCAAGTTCAGAACCAATTAAAACAATAAAAGGTTTTTTGTAATGACGACCCTTTATTTTATAAATTCTCTCCACCACTTTTGGATTCATGGCTGAGCCCACTAGGCCATAAAGCGTGTCGGTAGGGATTACTCCCACTTTGCCAGTTTTTAGAAGTTTAACGGCTAATTTTTTATTTGTCGGTTTCAATGCTGAAGATTTTTGAAGGCGAACGGTGACCAGACACAATTCTTATTTGTTTAGCTGTGATTCCGTAATGACCGGCCACTAACTCTTTGGCCCTGTTGTTCGCCAAATTACGGATAGCTTTATCTTTAACTGTTACTAAAATATTTGCTCCTACTTTGCGGAGTGTGTCGTGTTTAGAATCCGGGGTGACGTTAACCTTAACGTACATTTACTATTGTAAGTCTGGACTTGAGATACCGATAGAAACACTCACTTGCCCTTCGCCAGCATCAGCAATTTGGGCCCCAAGGCTACGAGTATCCTTTTTAGCTCCCAACACCGTCATACCTCCAATTGAGGCAGTTTGTTCCACTGTCCAGCCATTTTTTGCTAGCTCTGCTTTATAAAAATCAACTACGTTTTGAGCATTATCTGTGGTCATAAACACAACCATTGAACCTTTTTCGCCAGTTTGTGGATTAGATGATCCTGAATATTGAATAGTGGCATTTTTGTAAATTGGGGCATCTGACGGCCAATTGTCGGGGAGTTTGTTTACACCAATGTTTACGGTGCCCTCCTCGTTTGAGAAGGTGGTTGAGCCTCCCACCGCGCCCTCCAGAGCGTTTTCAACTGTGTTTTCAGCATTATTGCTTGATGAACCACTCATAAAATACCAAATTCCAAGAATCACCACGATGGCAATTACGATGTATAAACCCTTTTTTGACCCTCCTTCCTGAACTTGATTTATTTCTTCCATATGTTTTTTGTTTAATTTTATAAGCTTAAATACCCCGTTATTCTACTACAACCCTATCTCACCGCAAGTTTATGGGATACTAATTTGGAACTAATTTAGTGCCATTGACAATTTATCATAATAGTGTATTGTCGGAAATGGAATGTTCTCTAAATTTAAAGAAAGGAGGGACTAATGAGGCTAATCGAAAGAACACTCTTTGTATTGAGTCGTATTAGTTGGGCTGTGCTCGTAATCGGACTTGTGGTTTTATTCGGCATTAGCTGGTCGCTAATGCTTTACTTTGAACCAAGTAGTCCAATTTCTCGTCCGGATGTTTACTGGTGGTATTTTCTTGTCACCGTAGCAACAGTTGGTTATGGTGACTTCACGCCTGCGACTTTGGGTGGGCGGCTAGTTGGTGCCGTAGACATCTTTTTCGGTATCGGGTTTTTTGCTGCCATTTTAACAAAAATGGCCGAAAGCATCATTCAATTTTCTCAAAGAAGGAGAAAAGGCATGGTTCAATTGAAGCTCAATAATCACATTGTCTTGATGGGATATCGTCCCGGAAAAACAGAAGAAATTGTGAAAGAGTTGAAGGCTGATCCTAAGACGAGCAAATTAGCAATTGTTTTGTGTTCAGCCACTGCTCCGGAGAATCCTTTTGCCACTGATCATGTGGATTTTGTGAAGGGAGATCTAATTTCATCGAAGGTGTTAGAGCAGGCATGTGCATCACGAGCCAGGGTCATCTTGATTTATGGTAGTGATGACGATCACACTTTGGCGATTGGAATTGCAGTGAGTCAAGTAGCATCACCAGAAGCTCATGTGGTTGCCTATTTCCGATCTTCAGAAAGTGGTAATTTGCTCCGCCGAGTCAATCAAAGTGTGGATCTGGTTACCTCAATGACCTCGGCTATGATCGTTCAGACAATGCAAGATCCTGGTTCAAGTCGGGTGTTTCAGCTTTTGACCAGTGATCAAGATCAAGATGCCACTATGTATCGTATGAATATTCCTGATGGGGTTTCAGAGGTGAAATTTTGGCAAATATTCATCGGCTTCAAGACAGGTTACGATGCAATTGTGACTGGCTTGGCCCAGAACTGGTCAGCAAATGCCCAGGTCGATCTTAACCCCAGAAATGACAGTCTGGTAAAAGGGGGAATGTCGATATTTTATTTGGCAAATCAACGATTAGTTGATTCTCAAGTAGAATGGTCCTCTTTTGTCAGTTAAGTGGCTAATAATATGGTTATTTCGACCCGCACATCAAGTGCGGGTTTTTTCTTCGTAAAATAGGCCTAAAATGTTGACAAAACATGATAAGTATGCTAGGTTCGTCTGGCAGTTCCTTGTCAATTTAATAGACAAAAGTAGTAAAATCTAATTCTCTTGAAAGGAGAAAAAAATGGTTGGAGTGATTGTTGGTTTAGCTGTTGTTGGGGTTATTGTGTATGTGGTTGGACAGGCGATCAAGGGGTCAAAGCCCCCGCTCAAACGTTCGACCTCTGGCCCAGTGGGGGAAGTTTCCCCGAAACGGGAGACGGCCTCACAAGAGGATCCGACTCCATTGCTGGATGGTCTGGCGCGTTTAAATTTATCTGTGCGAGAGGCTGGTCTGAGTCAAGATATCATCCGCGTAGTTGAAACAGTAATTGATCGACTGCGTGAGATGTTGCCAGTACTCAACAGCCGCTTTGCTGGTAAAGATCTAACCTGGACAGCAAATCAGTTGGCCAGGGTTTATTTGCCAGAAAAGACCGTCTACCCTTTCCTTAATTTGCCTTTGGCAAATCAGCGAGCAAAGGAAAGTGAGGTGCTGGAAACACTTAATGTCTTAGATAATGAGCTTGGTCGGATTGCTGGCCTGGTCGAACGCGATCAGGTGGCTGAATTTGATACGGCAGCGGCCTTTATGAAGGCACGATTTCTGTCGGTCTGAATTATTGTGAACTAGGCGAACAAGTCTAAAACAGGAGAAAAAACAATGAGTGAAATGCCCAATGATGTGCAAAGCCAAGCAATCACCGTGATTGCTGCAAAGCGTCCTCGTGGCGTTGATGATGCCAAGGAGATTACACTTCGGCAGGATGCCGAGGTTATTTCCACCGAAATCGGCGGGGCAGCTGATGAATTCCAGGTTTCCAATATTATGAGGAAGTTTGGACATTCAGCTATCACAAAGATGGAAGAAGTAAATCGTCGAGTTGGAGCCGGTACTCAGTCGCTCTTAAGCAGTTTTGAGGGTGAAGAGTCACCTGTGGCAAGTAAGCTACTTGAGCTTCGGTCGGTAATGGAGGAGTTAAATCCCCACTCCCTGACCAATTCTTGGTGGTTTCGTTATTTGCCGCTTGGGGCAAAGGTTCGACGTCATATCGTCCGGCGTTTTGCTGGTCGTTGGCAGTCGGAGCAAACCAATGTTACCACTATTTTGGACGGCTTACGGTCGGGAAAGGATCAGTTGTTGGAGCAAACCATCGGTATGCACCAGCAATTCCAAGATCTTGACTCCGGTCAGTTGGAAGTCAAAAAGTGGATTTACGTCGGTGAGCTAGTTTGGGAACGTTTGAGCGCTCTTAAGGTGGCGGAAACGGACCAAACTGAGATCAAAATGCTTGACAGTAAATTGGATCGGGTGGCTCGTCGCATTCGCGATTTGCGTACTATGGAACAGGCAAACAATCAGTTTGCTCTTACCATTACGCAAGCACTCCGGACCAATAACTTACTCGATGAACAAGTGCAGAGCGCCCTTATGATAGGACCAAGTGTTCTTCAGAATGGTCTGCGCATTCATAAAGCTCTGTCTACCCAAAGAAGGGTGGCACATGCTCTCAAGGAGTTCCAAGGTACTCTTGGAACAATGATGGTTGAAAACGCGAAAGCGCTCGAAACGCAGGCGGTGGAAATCGGCGACCTCTACAACAATCCAGTGATTGCATTGGACAAGTTGGAAGAGTCGCACACTAGTCTGATGAATACCATCGGTACTGTTGAAAATACCATCAGGATGGGAACGACCCAAGCCCGGGAAGTTTCAGCCAAATTGGCTGAACTTAGCCGAGCAATGGAACCGGAAGTGAAGGCGCAATATGGAGCGCTAGATCAACCCGAAGCAGCGGCGTTGTTGCCGGCTGCTTCTTAAAAATCAAACTTCTCATTTCAAGTTAAAATCTTGAAAAGAAAGGAGAGCTCTGATGAACGTGACAGCGAAAGCTCGTCTGGATCGACAATTTGGTTCAATCCGGACATTAACGAAACCGATTGCTCGAGCAGAGCGTTCGAATTTCGACATCACCTCGGTTAAGAAGGGCGGATTTATTCGCTTTTCTGGCCAGGTGTACCAAGTAACAGAGGTCAGTACATATCAGGAGACGGATGACAGCTTCAAGAAGAAGCTCAGTTTTGTTTCCACTGAACTGGCACTGTTTAATGTTCTGACTGGCGAGACAATTTACGTTGAGTGGGATCGTGATGATGAAGTCACGGTCTGGCGTAGCGTAAGTAAGGTCAAAACTACCCAAATCATCGATGAAGATGGCAACGCCGTCGACACCGAGGATTTGGATGAGTACTGTGAAGCTGGTGAAGAACTGAAGGTGAACCGGAAAGTCTACGAATACGATGATGATTGGCCTGCGGTGTATAAGCGCAGTGCTGATGCTAAGCCCATTAAGGTCTACTTCTACGAGTTTGCCGCAAGCGATGGTGAAAATCTTACCATTGAGGAGTGGCAAGAGGGTGAAGAAGATTCTTATGAGGCATGGCTTTCGGTTAGCCTACCGGTTCGGTCAATTGAGGTGATCGCTACAGGCGACGAGGAGAAATAGTGATATGAGCGAACCAGTATATGTCGACCAATCTGCAGTTGAACTCCGCCTAACGGTTTGTAAAGACTCGCTGAATTTCGATCAGTTTAATCTGCTCGAAGTCCGTGAACGTTGGTGTGGAGGGATCTTTGTGCAAGCGGCAATCATTGGGGCTAGTCATGTGTTGCGTTTTACGACCACAGATGGCGAAGCTCTTAATGAAGTGTTTGCTTGCATGGATGTAGCAACTAGCGGTCGTCCATTGCTGGTTGCTAAATCACTTCCGCGTGATCAGGTGAAGTTTGATTTGGGTGGACTAACCTATAACTTCGATTCCGAAGTTAGAACAGGTGATTCGGCTCTTGATAAACTGGGGCAATTGCAACTGGATATTGGGATCGCGAAGAACTCTGTTCGTGAAATTGGTTTGAGTCACGACTTCCCTAAGAAGTCGGAAGATCCGTGGATACCTCAAACATTGATTTATGTTGGTCCACGTCAAGGTGGAGGTGCGTTCGCAAGAACTGCTCACTCTTACCCAAATGAAAACACGATTGTTTTCACTGAAACAACAGTAATAACGGAAAGGAGTTAGAAAAGGTGAATCGATTGAAATTTCAGGTATTGCCGCTGATTCTCCTCATTTTCTCTCTTGGTGGCTGCGGCTTGTCCAAAGCCGACAAAGAGAAGGCGAAGTTGGTGGGAGACAGTTTGGCGAGAGCGACGACGGCGGTCAATGATGCTAATCAGAGTTACAAAACCCTGGTGGCTTCGGGAGACTATGCTGAGCTCAAGCGTTATGACGAGCGAGAAAAGTGGTCGGGGACTTTGGCTGAAGCTGATCAAGCGATCAAGCATGGACGTCAAATCTTTGATCAAGACGTGGCGGCAATCATCAAGAACAATGATAGTGATGATGTCGCCAAGTTGAAGGGAAAATTGGATCAAGTTGAGCTCTCTATTAAGGAGGCGACAACCAAAGCCAAGGTTCCTAGGGAGCGGGTAGCTTTGATTTCTGAGGCTAAGGCCAGTGCTGACAAATGGGCAGCCAAAGCTGAGGAGGAGTTAAGGCAAATTAGTGAGAGGCTTAAAACGTCTCTCACTAAGCATGAGGCTGCGCTTAAGGATCATGAACCCAAGAAGGATGAGATCTTGAAGCGCTTTAGCCCAGTGCAAAAAACAGGTCGCGATGCCACAACGGCTTTAGCGACCGTTAAAGCCGAGCTGGCCAAAGGCAAAAATGCCGATTGGTTGTTGCTTGCAGACAATTGCAAGTTGGTGGCGGCGGCAACGTCGACTATCAGTGAGCAAGCGTCGGAGTATGAAAAAGGAATTGGTGAGCTGTACCAGGACTATTCAAAAGTTTTGGCCGACATGCGCGCTGATTACTTTGTGACTGTTGGTCGAACTAGTTGGGATGAGAGTTCCGACTGGTCGACTGAGAAGGAGTATGACTACAAGCCGCGACAGGTTAGCGAGGAGGTCTTTGACTTCTTTGATGATCTGGCCGATGACGGTTTGGTGGCCAGCTACGGAGGTTGGGGCGGCCTGTCAACTAAGATAGATCAAGGTAAGTGGAATGTTCTCGGGATTGAGCCAAAGGAAAATTGGCCATCCTCGAGTCATGGCGATGCCGAATACTATCTGGTTGATACTTCCCCAAAATATTTTCACAAGTACACTTTCATTAAAAATGAAAAAGAAAGTGAAGGTGACTGGGAAGAAGTTTCAGCTGGAACCTTTGACAGTCATTGGGGTAATCTTGGGATGGCTTTGCTCTCCAAGCCTTATGGCAGCTTCGAAAGCGAAGCAGTTAAGGAAGCATCGCCTCCCGGGATGGCTCAAGTGGGTAACGCACGTTACGGCACGTGGAAACAAGATGCGACTGGCAATAGCTTTTGGGAATGGTATGGACAGTATAGGTTCATGTCTATGCTCTTGGGTGACGGACAGCCGCATTATTACCGACGTAGTGAGTGGGATGACTGGAACAGCAATTATCGCGGCCGGTCAAAAAATTACTACGGAGAAAGGGACGGAGAGGAGAATCGTTACGGCACCGCAAGCGGTGCGGTGCGTTCATCTCGGCGATATAATCAGGGTAAATTTGCTTCTCAGGGCGGCTTTAAAGAGGTTGCCCGGGAAGTGAAAACGGCCGGGAGTAGTGGGACAAATGGCCGCAGAGCAGACTCTTCTGTTCGTGGTTCGGGACCCGCCCGTCGTGGTGGTGGCCCTGGTGGTGGCGGCAAGTAGTCGCTATCAAAACTGAGGAAGAATTCAAAAAAGGAGGATTGAGCAAATGGATTTTGTGACAACTCATTTGGGTCATATCTCGGGTTCGGTAGTCTTGCTGGGGATTGCATTCGGACAACTTCTTCTGATGAAGAAGGTGGCTGATGCAATGACCCCATTCGATGACCGAATGGAAATTGAAGACAAGGGCAATATGGCGGTCAGTTTGCGGCAAGTTGGACTCCTTGTGGGTCTAGGTTTTGCTCTAACTGGCCCCTTGAGTGGAGCGTCGCAAAGCTTTTGGCTTGATGTGCAGAATATGTTCATTGAGGGTCTGATTGTAATTGGACTCTTGACCATTTCCTCGTACATCAATGACCATTTGATTTTGCATAGTGTCGACAATAACAAGGCGGTGCAGGAGAATAACATCGCAGTCGGCATTGTGGAGATGGGTAGTTACGTGGCTACCGGATTGATCGCCGCCGGATCCTTTTCTGGAGATGGTGGGGGGTTGGGTAGCGCGATTGTGTTCTTTGCTATTGGTCAAGCGTTGCTGGTTATCATCAGCGCTTTGGCTTCTTATGGTTTCGGTTTTGATCCTGCCTTTCAGGTGGGTCACGGAAACCAAGCTGCGGGAGTGGTCTTCGGTGGATTTCTGGTGAGTATGGGGATTATCCTCGGCGCCAGTCTGACTGGACCATTCACTGGTTGGACGGCAGACATTATGTCGTTTAGCTTGTATGCAGGAGTGGGTGCTGTTTTGCTTTGGGCGTGTACTTGGTTGGCGGATCATTTTTTCCTCCCAACTACAACCCTGAGTGGAGCAGTGGTTACACAGAAGAATGCGGCTTCGGCTCTTCTTTTGGTGGCACCGATGATAGTGGTGGCAATTATTGTGGCTGCCGGCGTTCTCTAGCCGCATTAAGCTAGAATTTGGTCTTTCGTTTTACCTGGCCCTTCGACTTCGTGTCGAAGGGCCTTTTTGTTGACTTTTTCATTGAAGTATGCTATTAATATAGCGGTGTTCTTTGTGAATTTTGACCAAAAGTTAACCTAAATAGGAGACCGAAAGATGGTAGAAAACAAGTGGAAGTTCCGACGGGCAGCCTTTCTGCTGGGTTTGTGTATGTTTATCACTGGTGGTAGTGGCTTAGTTGCTGAGTATATTCTTGGCGCGGTGGCCACATATATCTTAGGCAACTCGATCGAGCAGATGTCGATCACAATTGCTGTGATGATGTTCATGATGGGCGTGGGTGCTTGGGCGCAGAAGTTTCTCAAACGGGAGGATCGATTAATTGATCAGTTTCTTCTTATTGAGATCGTGGTTGCGCTCTTGATCGGCTTTGCGCCGATTGCGTCGTACGCCGCCTTCGGTTTATTGGAGCATCATTTTTCTTTGGTGCTGTATGGATTTATGGTGGCGATTGGCTTCTTGGTTGGTCTTGAGATTCCACTCGTGACACGCATTAGTGCGCGTTACGTTTCGGAGTTGCGGATTAACTTGGCCAATATCCTGAGTCTGGATTACGCCGGTGCATTTGTGGGCGCGATGATTTGGGTGTTCTGGTTTTTGCCAAAATTTCCACTGACGGAGATTGGATTTATTGTGGCGGGTACGATCATTGTGATCACAATACTTGCTTACATATTTTTTCTTTGTCGTGGTGACTTGCGGCGGAGCAAATCGATCGGAGCCATGATTGTTTTGTGTGCTGTGTTACTTGTGGTTGGCTATCAATACAATCGTGTGTGGAGCACTAAACTCGAACAACGACTCTACGATCAACCGATTGTTTTGGCTGAGCAAACCAAATACCAACGTCTCATTATGACTCACGGCAAAAAACTCGATGATTATCGATTGTTTATAAATGGTAATCTTCAGTTTTCGAGTGTTGATGAGGCGGTCTATCACGAGCAATTAGTGCATCCTGTGATGACCGTTTCCCAGAATCATTCCTCAGTACTCATTTTGGGTGGAGGTGATGGTCTGGCGCTTCGTGAGGTGCTGAAGTATCCTGATGTTGAGGAGGTGACTTTGGTTGATTTAGATCCAGGAATGACTCAATTGGCCAAAGAGAATCCGCTTTTGCGGAAACTGAATAAGGGTGCTTTTGATGATGCCCGCGTTCAGGTGTATGAACCTAAGGCGGTGGAGTCTGGGCCAGCTCGGATAGTTTGGCATGAGACGGAGGAATTTGGACTCGACGGTAAACCCAAAGTGGAGCGTTTAACCCAGGTTCAGATTTACAACGTCGATGCCGATCGTTTTGTGGAGGAAGTGGGAGGGGAGTGGGATGTAATTATCATCGACTTCCCTGATCCAAACTCAATTGAACTCGCAAAGCTTTATAGCCGAGAGTTCTACCTCAAGATCCGGGCGCGCTTAGCTCCGGGCGGGGTGATTGTGGCGCAAGCTACATCGCCTTACCATGCGAAGGAGGCGTTCCTCTGTATCCAAAGGACAATGGAGGCGGCTGGTTGGGCTACCTTGCCTTACCACGATAACGTTCCGTCATTTGGGGACTGGGGATGGATTTTGTTCACTCGACCTGAGGATCAATTAGTGGTTTTGCATCGAGCATCTCATTTTGAGTGTTTGGTGGAGACACGTTATCTCACAGGGGATGTATTTAGGTCTGGGACAAAGTTTGGCCGTGACCGTTTAACGTCCGCATCCTCTGAAGTTAATTCCTTGATGAATCCGGTTCTACTCCAACTCTATACCAAACAGGGTTGGCAAATCGATTAGAAAGTAAAGTTTGGAACAACTAGCCAGGGTGTGTATACCCCTGGCTTTTTTTATAAAAAAATACCCCCAACGTAATGCTGGGGGTGAATCAGGAATTATTTAAGAGTTTCTTCAGTTTGCTTTTGTTTGTCCAATTTTAGGATTACTGCCGCAGTGCAAGCAAGCTAGACCATTGTAATCAGGGGCATTGCAGTTGGGGCATGATGGGAGCCTCTGAACTCCCTCGGAATTTGGCAAAGGATCTACTGCATACGCCGTCACCATAATCTCATGTGAAGCGTGGTAGAAAATGGTCTGCCGACAATAAAAGCAAGATTTTTGAAATCTCTTCACTTCACCACATATTACGGCTACGCCCTGGGTTACATAGGAATTGTTTTTACCACAATGCGGACAGTTGGTATTGTAATGATCACCCTTAGTTTGACTGTAACTTGCCACCGTTTTCCTCCCTTAAAAGATTCAAAAAAACTCACTAACCTAACTAATTACTATCACGTTTTATTAAAAAAACAAAACCCCCGACGCGGTGTCGGGGGCACTAAATAGTTGCTTAAGAGACAGTTTTTCTCTTTTGTTCTGCTTCTGCTTTATAACGGGCCATTTTTTTTCGCCAGTTTATTACTTCTATGTAATCAGATATTAGTATGAAAATGAGCCTACAGATCCATGCTACTGACCAAAGAGCCCCAATGTAGAAGGCCCATATGTTGGTGATTTTTACGCTTGCTAATAAGGCTAGAGCTATATTGAGGAATAACGGCATAAATACCATCGTCCAAAAGCCTATTCTTCGTAAAGTTTGAAATGGCGGTCTGTTAAAAGGAAAAGTGTGTAATCCTTGAACTAACATAAACAAGCCGACCATTATCGCGATGACCACAACGACCCATAAGATCTGCATCCACATGTTTTTTCTCCATAGAATGGCCCAAGATCTCAAATATCGAACTGTTTATATTTTAGTAGATTATGATAATAATGTCAAGTTTTTATTCAATAGTAAAATTCACAACCGTATAAACAAAAAGAAGCCCCCGACAAAGTGTCGGGGGCTGATTCGATATTTATTTCTTCCAGGGAAAGTCGTCTACAGACTTTCCGGCTTTTTCCAGGTTTCCTTTGTAAAATAACCCACAAAGAATGGTTGGCTCAAACCGGGGCGACGGATCCACAGCACGAACGGCCGGTCAATCACCAGGTCGGGCTTCGACATCATGACGCACTCCCTGGTCACCACCATTGCCACAGCGCTTTCCACTTTGGCTCCCTTCTCATTCATTCGGAATTTGGTTTGCTGTAAGGCTTGAGTGATCTTGGCAATGCGACCGTCATTACCAATAGTATACAATCTCTTAATCCAGGAGATGTCCACCTCTTGATCATATGTGATCATAGGGAAGATGACAGCGTCATAATTATACAGTGGTTGCATGTCACCCTCGATCCCATTCACCAGATCCACCAACTCAAAGCCGCTGGGCGGATTGTCGACGATGGTCATAAAGACCTCGTCACCGCTCTTGGTCTCAAGCCGGGCGACGGGGTTGGGGGCGTGTGCAGATTGCATAAACGACACGCCAACTTCGACCCGAGCCGCTGGGTACAAACCCTTGAGTACGTTGGTGATGGTTCCCTCCTCGACCCACTCCACCAGCACTTTGAGGACACTGGCAACGCCAAATTCGTCTGGGGGCGAGAAGCCTGGGAGTTGGATACAAAGCCATTATCCCGAAGAAACTTGTTGATGACCTCCACGTCATAGGAGGCAATCGACTGTAGCTCTGGTAAGGCGCGACTGATCTCTTGGTATAGTGTCCTAAAGAAGTGGTCAAGAAAATAAGCCTGCCTGCTGTTTGTTTGCTGCCAGACTCGTTTCGGACCCAGCTCCTGTTCGGCCGCCACTAGGCAACCGACAAGAGGGGGCATACACACCGTCTCACTGATGCGGGTACTTGGGGTACCCATTAGAGCTGTCGTAGTCTCGGTCATGCCACCTGTGTTCATTAGAAACCTCCATCCTTTTTCGATCCAGAAATCACACGGCTACTACATTTCGCCGCTTGTGTTTCGGTATACGACTTAATATTAAAGAGCAAAATGCCTACAGAGAAAATCTATCGATACTCTATCATTCTGTATGATTTTGTCAACCGTTAGGAATTGCTCTGACTCAGTGAGATTAATCGCTGCAATCTCACATCCATGGTTGGGTCGATTTTGAGATGTCTGGGGAATAGACTGTCTTGCTCAAGGTTATCGCTATCGGCGGGCAAGATAAACACATTACCACTCTCTGGATTTGGGCCCAAAGTTATTTTAAATCCCTCATTTTCCAATCTAGTGATCAGTTCATCGGTGGGAGTAGTGTAGCCGGGATACTCGGCATCAACTGCTTTAAGTTTGAGGTAAGCATCTGGATCAATACCTGGGAAAGGGAATCTCTCACCACTTATTTCCACACTTAACTCTGTTGCAAGGGATATAAATTCTGTATTTTTCTGTACCTCATAATTTTCATTCATTAGATTATTATAGCAGTTTAATAAAACAAAAATGCCCCGGATTGGAGCATTGTTGTTTTAAAATAAATTATTAACTAATTCCCGATGGCGTCCACAGCTTGTTCGGCAAGGTCTTGAGCCTCTTCAGCAAGCTCGATAGCGTCGTCGAAGTCCTCATCATCAAAGGCATCTTCCGCATCTTCAAATTTATCTTCCGCATCGTCGAGTAAATCTTCAGCCTCATCTACATCATCATCGTCGTCATCGGCTTCATTGATTTCATCTTTAGCATCATCAATAGCTTCTTCAGCATCATCAAGGGCGTCTTGAGCGTCCTCTTCATCGCCGCCTAAGTCACTAATAATATCCTCAAGTGCCTCAATTGCGTCCTCAGCATGACTTTCAGCCTTCACATAATCTTCTTCAATGAAAGCGATAAGACCATCAGAAATTTCTTCTTCTGCATCGCTCAGATTGTCCTTATCTTCGCTCACATCCTCACCATCGTCCTCTGCGTCGTCGATTGCATCTTCAGCATCCTCAACCATATTGTGAGCATCTTTTAGCATCTCTCTTACGGTGTCGTTGCCACTGCCTTGGCTCGTATTTTGTTTTAGCTCGGCATTTTCATCTTGGAGCTTTTTAATTAAGTCAGCGTATTCACTTAATTTGGCTACAACTTCTTGAATTGATGGCATCCCTGGAGTGGCTGTTGAAGGGGAAGCAGGATTTACGGCCGGCGTGCCGGGAGTTTTGTAGGTCGCACGTGACTTAGGACCAAAGTAACCGCTAGCAGGGGAGAGCCCCTGAGCGGTTTGCCATTTGGCCAAAGCTTCTTTAGTAAGTGTGCCAAAAAGGTCAGTTTCATTACCGGGCGAGCCAGCGCCAGTGCTGGTAATGATAAAGCCACCCGCGTTTAAAAACTTTTGTAAACAAAGCACATCCTCACCAGTGTCACCCACATCTAAATCTCTCGTAAAGTCGCAGGTGGGAGGAGTTTGAGCATCAACTTTTTCAGTTGAAATAAATCCCAAACCAAGTCCCGCCAAAACGATTAAAGATAATGTTAATTTTTTCATGTCTAAATTATAGCATGATCAAAATTGACCGACAAAATAGCAAGTGGGTATTATTTAGTTTGTGTTGGTAATGGGAGCGATTGGGGCTGGGGTAGGAACGGTTACATTAAAATCTACGTTGTTTGTTTCTGGTGTAGTGTTTATGCGAGCTTGAGGAAAGGCGTAAACAAAGAAAAGCACAATCGCAATAATGCCGATTATTACCCCGAGTAATACTCCTAAACCAGAATCTGCATTCTCGTGGGTTACATTTGTTGTTGGCGGTGTGTTGATTATTGTTGTCATATATATTTATTATTTTTTTATTAAACTAGCTATATCCTATGCCGTTTGGTGATTAAAATTATTACCATTGTTAAAATCTGAATATAAAAAGCCCCGCACCATTGTGGTGCGGGGTGGGCGTTAATACCCTTTTGTCGGTGGGATGATCAAGTCTCCTTGTTTAATCAGACCACCCTCGATGACTTCTGCAATAATTCCTCCGCGATCAAAGAAGGTCTCTCTAAAACTTTTTTGTTTACCGGCCAACTTGCTCGGGCGAGTGCAGGGATCGCAGTATTTCACACCTCGGAATCGAGCATTACCAATTTCAAAATTTCTCCCGATTAGCCACACCAATTCAACACCACTTGTTACAATGTTGCGTCGACTGTCGGCGTACCCAAAGCCGCTACCTGCAAAAAATATTTCGTTGATCAACGTCACTTGGCGTTCTCCTGGTTTCCCTTTGTTAAAGCTACCTTCGCCAGTGGCGTATCTGTCGCCCATTAACCCTTGACCTACAATGGCTTCAACCTTTGAAACTAGTTGCATTGGAGCACCTGCCACTGCGCAGATGCAGATTGCCTCAACTCTCCCATTCATAAACTTATCTCCTTGTTTGGTGATCTTGTTTACTCCTTCGGCGTCATCACGGGGGCCACGAGTAGTTGATGTTAGACCAAAACCCAAGCTGGGATGTAAGTGGTAGTTGAACCATTACATCCACGCAGGCTTCAGAATAAAGGGAAGCAATTGTGATTCCAACGTCTCTGGCTAGGCGATTTTGTACCCATTGCTTCTGGGCATTTTTTCCAAAAAGGCCAGAAATTTCAACAATAATTTCTTGACCCTGACCGTACTTCATCAGATCAGTGGGGAAGAGAACCGTCATATCGTTCTCATCTTTGCATTCTAGTTCGCTCACACCCACCACTGCCGCAACAATTTTCTGATGTAGTATCCTCAGGTCATCTTCAGATTGTTTTCCGTCCAAACCCCAAACCTTGATTACTGGCAACATGATCGATCTCCTTATTAATGTCCATTGTTCAATTAACTCTAACTATTAACTACCATTTTTCTCACTTTTTCACAAACAAAAACCCCGCGACGTACGTCGCGGGGTGGGGGATAAAACTTTAGCAAATTTCTCGACTGATTGAGTAGTCTCGTGGGAGGGCCAGTGATTGGGGATTAACACCATCCCATTTGATCGAACCATTAACCACCATATTGGTGACCGCTGGCTGATAAATGTGCTCGATTCGGTTAACTCGAGCTTGTAGCGTACTTGGCGTGTCATCTTCCTTAATCTCAACCGGGCAATGAAAAAAGATTGGCCCAAGATCATACTCACCAGTCACAAAGTGCATGCATACCGCAGAGTGTGAAATCTGACGCTCACGGAATGCGGCCAGGACTCGCTCGTGGACATGTTGACCAAAGAAACCTCTCCCACCAAATTGTGGCAGGGGAGCTGGATGGATATTGAAGACGGTTTGCGAATTAAAGTTGGTGTTTGGATCAAGTCCAGTAATCAACTTTAACCAGCCTGAACTGGCAAAAAATTCTGCTCCAGATTCCTGGGCCAAATTCTGATAACTTGTTGCGTCCCAAGGGGCCGGAAAGTGGATAAAAGGGATGCCAAGCTTGTTGGCCCGCATTCTCACTCCTCCACTTTGATAATTAGATACCACCGCCACAATTTCAGCTTCCAGAACTCCACCACGAGAAGCTTTTACTAAATTTTCAAATCCTGAACCACCACCTTCTGCTGTGCCAGAAGCCAAAACCAAAATTTTCGGTCTACTCATTTCAATACCTCCTATGTTTTGTCCTAAATAACTAATTATGTACTAGCATTTTGCGCAATTATGAGCAAGAAAAAACCCCGCGACGTACGTCGCGGGGTGTGGTAAATGAACGATCATTTAATGGAGCAATTCCTCATAGACACTTCGTGTCGTGTGAAGCCAAAATTCTCATAAAACTCAACGTTCTTCTCTTGGCAATTAAGAGTCAACTTGTAGCAGTTTTGAGCTTTGGCAACTTTAATGATCTTCTTCATTAGAGCTCGGCCAACACCTCGCCGCTGCCAATTGGGATGCGTGGCCACATCAGACACTCGTCCGGATCGTACTCCACCTCGGAGTAATTTGTAGCCCACAATGAGCGTGGCTGTACCCACAATCTGTCCATCTACTTCTGCCACAAAAGTGTGGTGACCAGTTTTACGACGATCCTTAAAGATCTGCTCGTACTTCCTTTTTGGAATTCTCTCTACTGTGCTTAGGTTGGCCAATACATCCCGTAACCCACCCTCCCAATCCGAAAGCTTCATCTCACGAACTTTAATCTTCATCAGATTCTCCTTCTGACTTCATTAAAAATAGTATGGAATACGGAACATCTTTCTTGGACTCCTCTTTCTTCCCATCTTTTTTCTCCAAATTGGACAAGGTTCTCCAACCCTCTTACTACCATTTTTCTTACTTTTTCACAAACAAAAACCCCGCGACGACGTCGCGGGGTGGTGATCACAGTTTCTCCAGATTTTTCATGGCTTCGGCTGTGGAAACATTGTTTTCGGGGTTGTGGTCATAGTTTGGACCTAGCGAACTTTGGATATAAAACAGACACCACATTGCGCCACCAATAAAGCCGATTCCAAGCAGTATCACCATTGCTGCGACTGCCTTGAAGTTCACTTTAGTTTTGGATCTTTCTGACATGACTATTTCCTCCCAAAACAAAGGTCATTTGTTGATGTCGTCAGGCATCAATCATCCACATCCAAACTACGCCAAATTAGTTGGGGAGTCAAATTACTTCTTCGTGGTTTTACAAAATTAAAGGCCCCACCGTGGGTGGGGCCTTGTTGGATTTGAATCAAGATTGAGCAACTGACTTAGCTTTCGAGATATTTTCTCGAATTTGCATCGCAGTTTTGGATAAGTCTCCAAGTGCTTCCATAGCTTTGTCTGCCGAAAAATCATTCTGGTATGCGCGCATTAATTGCTCAAGCATACCCAAAATTGTTGGTACAACAACCCCCACACCAGCACCGTTCCTCCAATCTCTGATAACCTCGCTTACTACTGTGAGATCATTGTTTCCAGAGGACGGAGGAGTGGCTGGTTTCGCGACAGGTTGATTAAATCTCCAGCGCTCAGATACGATCTCTGTTTTATTTTCTACAATGGCCTGCATGACCTCGGCGAACATCTCATCCTCAAGGATGTGAACGCTGGTTGTACCGCCGCCAATTTGGGTCTGCTCGCCGTACTCAAGTCTGGCCTGCAGAATCATTTGCCAATCACCACCATAAGGGGAACCGCAAGTATGTTCAGGTACGAGGTAGACGACACCTATTGTCGTAGTGACTTTGATCACCATTCTTTTGTTTTTCAAGGTATCGATATCTACCTTCATCATCCTAAGTGCGCTAGCATATTCTTCCGAATGAGCGACAGCGGTCCACCAGATATTTTTCGATTTCTGTTGAATATTTCTTACTAGCGAACCAATGATTGATTTGCCCTTGTTTCGCATTTTAACAGCGCTCACAAAGAGGGCAATT
Source organism: uncultured Candidatus Saccharibacteria bacterium (assembly GCA_964648765.1). Taxonomy (GTDB): domain Bacteria; phylum Patescibacteriota; class Minisyncoccia; order Phycocordibacterales; family JACOZG01; genus JBBTTN01. The sequence continues at coordinate 62,427 of CAZYLF010000002.1, read as the reverse complement.
GCTGTGGCTGTGTTTTGGATGACCCACTGGGCGTCACCTTTCGACATTGCCCCAAAGTATTGCTGATGTTCTGCTAACACCCCGATCAGCTTGGGGGTCTGTTGTTCGGCCATTTTTTTCTCCTTTTAAATTGACCGTTTTTACAGATTTAGCTGTTCCAACTAACTCACATTGAGACTAGTTGCAGCTAAAATTGAGACTCCAAATTCAAGGAGCTTCTGCTCTCGATTGTAGTTTATATAAATGTATTTGTCAAGGGTTACTTCCCCTCTGCAGCCTTCTCCAATTCAGCTATATCAATCTTCTTCATTTTGAGGAGCGATTGGGTGAGGCGGTTGATTTTGGCCTGGTCACCATTCTTCATCATCTCGTCCATCGCGCGCGAGGTGATCTGCCACGAGACGCCGTATTTATCCTTCAGCCAGCCGCATTGCTCACTCTCCGGCACGGCGCTCAACTTTTCCCAATAATAATCAATCTCTTTTTGATCCTCACAATTGACGATCAGAGAAACTGCTTCAGTAAAAATAAATTCGTGAGCGTGAGCCGAGTCCATCGCCGCAAACCACTGACCCTCAAGTATAAAGTCGGTGAACATCAGCGTACCTTCTTTGTCGGGCGCCATGCCAGCCGGATAACGCGCCAGCGCGCCCCTCTTACTATTCTTAAAAACAGATAAATAAAAATCCGTGGCTTCTTCTGCTTTGCTGGCCACACTTTGGGTAAACATCAGTGATGGCACAATAAACGGTCGCGGCTCGCCACTCGGATCAGTGAGCATTAATTGCCACGAGACGCCATACTTATCTTGGATCCAACCATAGCGCTGGCTAAATGGATATTTATCGAGCGGCATCAGCGCCTTGCCTCCCGCCGAGAGCCCGGCCCACAAAGCGTTCAAGTCTTCTTCAGCCTTAGGGTTACGTGATGGATCGAAGTTAACGAAAAAAGAAATGGACGGATTGATCTTAAAGTACGGGCCGGCCGAGATGGCCATAAACTTTTGCCCAGCCAAAGTAAACGACACAATGTCACAGTCACCCGACGGCGTGTCGTGGAGCGTGGTCACATTATCCACACTCGATTCGCCGTGGGCGGAAAACAACGTCGCATAAAACCCTGCCGCTTCCTTCGCCTCCTTATCAAACCACAAATGCGGAACAATTTTTTGATTTTGCATATTTTCAGTATAGCAAAAGTTAAATATAAATTTACAAAAAGAAAGAGGCAATCATCCTTGATTGCCTCTCGTTTTCCCTTTCCTTTTTATTTACTTTACTCCACCGAAGAAGAGAACTCCAGATGGACATGGCGTTCCCAATGGTTTGCCATAAGCAGTGTACTCGTAGAGTACCATGCTGCCCTCCATACCTCTGACCTGGATAGTTCCGCCCTCGATGGTGTAGCTGTCATCTCCGTGGTCGGATCGCCCGGCACCACACGTGTCACCGTAGGAGAGATAACTGTTGACGTTGGAATAATTCTGGACGACTGGGTCAATGTTTACTACCTCGATCCAGTGCCAGTTGCCCGCGTCTTTCTTTTCACCGTAGAAATTTTGGGCAAGCAGTCGCTTAACCAATTCTTTCTCGGATTCAATGGTGTCGCGGATCACAACGTAATGGTCGCTCATCGTACCAAACTCCGTTGTGCTCATGTTGAATCTTACTCCTGATGGACATGGCGTGCCTAGGGGATTTCCGGGAGCTGTGTATTCCACGAGCAAGTTGTCTCCCAGCACCTCTTTAACTGTGACCAAGCCGCCGAATTCGATTCCGCAATTTCTGCCTGTGGTCAGTTCGTAGTTACTGTTTCTGAAACGCTGAACGACAGGCTCTTCGTTTAAGACTTCAACCCACTTCCATTGGGGCACCACTGCCTGGTAACCAACTTCAGTTGCTCCTGACTTTGGCGGGATCTCGCGAATATGAGACGCCTTCTCAGTCTGGTATTCTGTCGCAGATACGGGTGTATCATTCGCTCTTTTGTCGTTTTGCGTCTGAAGTAGCACCCAATAAATAACCAGAGCCACACCGGCAAAATATATCGCCTTGCACATGAGTTTTCTCCTCTTTAGGTTTAAATGTACTGATTTTGAGCCACATTAGCTCCGTCTCCTCTGTAATCTTATCATATAAGTACATATTTGTCAACCAACTCGAAACCCATCACCAAAAATGCTAAAATGGGTGGAAAATAATGGTTATGAAAAAATTTGTAACCCCCATTCTTCTTCTAACTGGAGCTATCCTATATTCTTCTTACGGGCTTATTTTGATGAAAGTCTATGATCTAGAAGTATCGCTTGTATTTATAGTATTTCCGGCAATTTTTATTTTTTTATTTTTTATTTTTCCTCTTTATGTCTTTCTCACTAACCAAGAATTTTTTACTAGAATCTTTGCTATTTTTGGATTAATATTTTTTTCATTTAGTGTATATTTAGGAGCTGGTGTTTATCAATCAGATAAAGACTATTTTTCTCCTGAAAGACGCGAGGAATTTTATATTGGTGGAAATGTAAACAACGGTGGGGACAGAAATGAATACAGAAAAAAGGACACTGACAGGATTATACAATCAATGTATCTAATTCCTGTCGGAATCGCGTATTTACTAGTTAATCCAGGATAGTAGTTCTAGCAAGGTGTAACCTTGACATCAAATATGAAAAAGAAAAACCGCTCTCAACCCAAGAGCGGCTTTTTGCCCCGCGGTAGAGCGAGACTATTTTTTTCTACGGAAGGTTAACGTTTCTTCGCCGTTCTCGTCCCATGACGGGGTGTCAGTCTCCACATCCCAGCCATGCTTCTCAAAAACATCGAGCACACCACGCCAGCGATTATTGCTTATATCATCATCAGAAAGTCCTTTTTCTTTCATTAGACTTACAATTTCATGCGACGCAAACTTGGACTTACCACCACTCCAACGCCGAGCGATCATCTCATTGAACGCCTCAATCATCGCATCTGGTAGAATATTCTCCTTCACGGATGCGACCTCATCAGGTGTAATCGGGCGAACCCCATTTTCTTTTGCCATTCCACTTCTCCTTTGTTTTCAAGTTTGGAGACCCAATTGTCTCCAAGACTTATGTCAAACTAGCATGGAAATACATCCTGTCAACCGGCTGGAAACCCATCACCAGAAATGCTAAAGTGGGCGGGAAATCAGGGTTTTATGAAAAAGGAAAGGGGCGATCATTTTTGATCGCCCCACTTTTGAACTTTTTCAGATCAAAATCAGTTTATTAAGATCTTCCAGGAAATGAGCCTCGTCTTTCTCGGAACAAATTGATTGGCCGAGTTCACACAGGTCCATGATTTTTCCTATGTGGTTATCTCCACCCGAGGTTGTAGTGTTTGCAACCTTTTCTGCCCGAGCCAGAATCTTGGCAAGTACGATAGATAGACTTTTCATTTTTCTCGCGGGTGATGGTGTAGTCCCTTCTTCCGTCCTGGCAATCATCTGGATGTATTGCCCGCCATCGTTCGAGTGTGGGACGTATGCACCTCGCGTGAGTAGATCAACCTTATAGCTCATATAGAGGCGGCGTGGATTGAACTCTCCGCGCACAATCCAAGGGTGACCATTCTCATCGTAGACCACAGACACACCGTTGTTGGTGTCCCAAGTAAACGGGGCACCTTTCGAGACTGTCTTTTTTTCTACTCCAACCTTCTCGGTTGTACCCTGAACTGGCATGAACTTGTGTGCCAACAACACCTGCGACAATATACTACCCATCTTGCGCTCCTTTCGTGAGCATCCTGCGGGTTAAATTGTTCTCAGGACGACCCTGGAACTCTTATTGGATGCTAGCATTCCAAATAGAACTTGTCAATACCCACAGCAAGGGTTCCTCTTGACATCAACTATAAAGAAAAAGCCCCGCGGTGAGTTGCGGGGCTTGGTGGTAGGTGAATACTTTGTGTTACTTGTAATCTTCAGGGTGGATTTTTTGATCCTCCTTTTCTACCATTTCGCGAGTGATGTTTGGATTCTCAATTGCCGCATTGCCAAAGGCAAAGCTGACCCTCTGAGCCCGTCTCTCCTCTCGGCTCATTTTGTAACCTCGTGACATCTCGATCAACTTCAGTAATTGTGGACTCATCATCGTTCTCCTTTCTTGAACTATTCCATATTTAAGGTAACTAATTTATTTATTGATTTCAACTAGACATTTATTAAAAAGAAAAAACCGCCGCACCTTGAGAGATGTGACGGTTAATTTTGCTGAAGGAAGCAATTAACGGGTTGCGCGAGAAAGGAAATTTTCCGCGACGCGACCAATCCTGCCGCTTCCCCATTCGACAACATACATTATTACGTGGGTGCAATCTATCATAAGGTAACTGAGATCTTCGGCATACCACTCTTTTATGGTAGCCAGGCGGTCCCCCGCCGCAGATTCAAAACAAACTTTTTCACCAACAGTATACTTTGGTTTTTTTGCTTCACATTTCACCGCGTCTTCATGTTTTTTATACACAGCCTTACACACTTCACACAAGTAAACAGTTTGGGGCATTCGCTCCTCCTTTAATCAGAATGACTCTGGATCACAATTTCTGCTTTCAAACTATCATGCCTAGGTAGTTTGTCAATATTCAATATCTTAGTGATTATACGACTGTTGTGGAAGTAAGATACAGATCGAAAAGAAAAGAAAAAAGCCCCGCGGTGAGTTGCGGGGCGATCTTGCTCAGTTAATTGGTGGAATTATTCACCAAGACAAATCTTCCTCTGTTGCGTAGGCAAACTTAATGCCCAATGAGTGGTAGACTCGCATCCACTTACGACCTAACGACTCCAACCAACCAACCCTGGTTTTTGTTGAGTAATCGAGTAGGCAGTGAGTCGTTATGACTGACCGATGATTGTATTCAAGATCGTACGTTGAACCACACATTCTCCAGGAACTTCCTTCATCGCCAGGAGACTTGCCTTGATCGTACGGCATAATGCATTCAACATTAAACGAGATTATCTTTTCTTTGCCGTTTTCATCCAAGATTTTCAGCTCGATCGACTGTCGCGGGTGCTTTCTAAAAAACACCGCATTCATCAGATCGAACTTTGATGGTCCGCCAACTACTTCCAACCTCTTTGTAGGTTCCATAAGGAACTCCTTGCCAAGAACTTGCCCATGTTTAGGAAGGGCTTTCCTCTTACAAGCACCATAAGTTGCTTGCGTTCTGCCAACATGACAGATATCCAATCCCAAAGCTACCACAGGATAGAATCTTTGTAAAGCAGTTGTAGGGGGGAAACTCTACCCACTAACCTCAACCTTAAAGCCGCCGTAGGCCATACGCTTCATGTCGAAGGGCATCACGAAGTCCTTGTGCTTTTCGGCATCTTGGCCCATCTTCTCCATTACTTTTTTATTAACCTCATCGCGATGCTCGCGGGAGTTGAAAGTGATAAACGAGAACCACACCGTCTCACCGTCCTTTAAGTTGGTGAGCTCGGGGAAGGAGAGTGCTGTCATTGGGCCCATGCTGGCAGGCTTGAGATCATCACCCTGGCATTCATAATATTCTAACGCCCCGCACTCCATCCAAGTTTTGGCGCCCTCCTCGGCCATTACTTTATAATCTGCCACTTTATCCGCCGGCACCACAAGCACAAATCCGTCAACATATTTTGCCATATTAATTTTATTTAAATTTTTAAACTTTAGCTTATTGTAGCAGAAATTTGAGAAATTTTGAGGAAAAGAAAAAGGCGACCGTAGTAATACGGTCGCCAGTGATCGAAAACAGAACGATTTAGTAGTTGGGTTACGTGCGCATCAGCATTTCTTTCAAGTTCGGATGGGTCGGAGTGACCGCTACGACTTCCCAGTTTTTGAGAACACCAATCTGGCCACCAGCCGCAAGCATTTTAGCTTGCGCTTCGACTGTGAGCTCGTGGCGTAGTGCCGTCCAAAAGAAATTGTTGATAAATTCTGACTTTATCTGCATCATAAACATCTCTCGCTTAATCGAACATTCTTCACATGTCGTCGGGTCATGGTCCTCCTTTTTGTGAGGCTCGTCCATAATCTCAACGGCTCGATGGGAGAGTTCCCTCATTGCCGTCTTGCACCGACCACTCCAGATTGTCCGAAAGACAAAAAGCTTCTTGAGGTAGGGGTCGGTGAGTTTGCCGATGACTTCTTCTTCTTCGCTTCCCAGATCGCCACCGGGAGAAACTTCAATCTCCGATTGCTTGATGGTCTCCAATTCATCCCCCAGCCACTTCATCAAATTTGGCATGTCTCGTCTCCTATATGAGTGTCCTTTGCAAATCACGTGATTTGCTCTATCTATATAACTAACTCAGAAACAAATAAGTGTCAAATTGATTTAAAATAATGAAAGTCCCATTGAGGTGATACCCCGCGGGGGCCGGTGGAATTTGACAAAAAAACACAGTCGTGCTAGGTGTGTAGGTTGATCAGGTCATTGAAATCGACAGTCGATTTCGGGCTATTTTACTCAGAAGGGAGGATGTTTTGTGGACTAAAGATGAAGCCGAAGCCATTGCTGGTAAAATTGACATTGAGTCGAGCTACATTAATCATTCAGAGGTCCTTGTTGCGCTAGGTTTACCTTTTGAGGAACAAGAAGATATTATTAGGGGAATCCCGGAAGCAGTAACTCTTAGTGGTGTAAACTATCTGTACAATCAGTGTCCGGCTGGAAGTGAGGTCAGGAGTGTAGTTCTTCGTCGGTATTTAGAAATAGATACCGACATATCTGAACTTTCTGATTTCCTCAATGATTGGAGACTTGATGTCCCCGAGATATTGGTTTTACGAATCAAGCTTCAGCAATTGGTTACCCAAAAGTTGGGCGACATTAACACAATCGATGAGGCAGATGAACTTATAGACGGTCTGCCCGATAATTGTGAAGCTCGGCTTTTGGTGGTTCGCCGTATGGTGGAAATTGTTGCAAAAGAATTGAACCAAGGTGTAAACGTAAGTTAATGCTTGGGCGGTCCAGGTGTTAAGGAGCGTTACAGATGACGAAAGGAGTAGCGTAGTTATGTCGAACGAAGTGGAAATGCTCAGGAAGATGTTTGGTGGAGACGCTCGGGCGCAAGGTCTTGTAAATGCTCTGGCGGTACTTGCTGGTGGCACTGCCGGAGACGGCAAGGTCTACAATCCCACAGTTGTCCGCGAGGGCGACAAGATCTTGATTCCCGAGGGGGCGGATCTGGGAGAAGTGATCAGTGCTCTTAAGCGTCAACAGCAGAGTGAAGGGCAAGTGGTCAGATTTGTGACTGAACTGCCTGTATCACCTTGGGATGGGGCCTATGCTTTGCGCGAGGCCTTGCAGCGGGAACTCGGCGTGGTGATCCACAACGGTTGCGATGCTGGTTGCTGCCCACCAACTCAATTTGATGTTGAAATTGGTGTAGGGAAAACCACCTCAGTACCTTGGGGAACTTTCGCTCTCGCCACGATGTCTGGGGCGACCATCTCTACTGGTGTGACCATGAAGGATGGTCGGATGGTGTTCCAGTGCGAGGTGAAATGTGAACGTCGATTTGAGTCGCGGTTGCGTCGTTTGCTCGACACAATCCGAGACATTGCAGAAAAGGAGAGTTTGCATCGCGGCAAGGCCTTCAGCATTGCCTTCAATGATGAGTCGGGTCAACCGATCAAGATGCCGATGCCCAAGTTCTTCCGCCTCACTCCCGAGCAACCGATTTTTAGTCGAGAGCTCTCCACTGCGATTGAGCGCAATATCTTTGTCCCGATCCGTCATGCTGAAAAGTTGGCGGCGAAGGGCGAGTCGCTTAAGCGTGGTGTGGCTTTTGTGGGTGAGTACGGTGTTGGCAAGACGTTGCTTGCGAGTCATGTGGCTCGCGCGGCAACGGCGGCTGGCTGGACCTTCATCTACGTCAAGAATTCAGCGGAACTGCCGATGGCGCTGCGTTATGCGCAGCAGTATCAACCAGTGGTGGTGTTTGCTGAAGATGTGGATCGAATTGCTGGTTTGGAGCGGACCGAGTCAGTCAACCAGCTCCTCAATCAGCTCGATGGTATTGATGGCAAGGCCGTCAAGATCATGACGATTGTTACGTCAAATCATGCTGATCGGATTAACGCTGCTATGCGGCGCCCTGGTCGTATTGATCTCGTGCTTGAGGTCAAGCCTCCCGATGAAGAAACTGTTGGTCGGATGATTGAAGAGTTCACTGGTGAGGCTCTTGAGCCGGGGACAGATCTTGATTTGGCCAAGTCTATTTTGGCTGGTCAGGTACCCGCTCGAGTGCGTGAGACGGTGGGTCGAGCTCGCTTGGAGTCGATCCGTCGGACTGGAGATGTTGGTGGTTTGATCACTGGTGAGGATTTGGCCGCAGTTGCCAAAGAGGTTACGGACGAGTTCAATCTCTTCCAACCCCAGAAGGTGGACACGACACATGTTCACCGCCAAGTTCTGGCTGATGCCCTTGGTGGTATTGCAGACTCGCTTCGCGAGGAGGTGGCCAGTAATGGTCGTGCTCATGCCGTTGCGGCTAGCTGATCCACTTTTTGTTCTTTGTAGTTAGTACGCGGGCCTGTTCGTTTTCACGGACAGGCCCGTTTTTTTGTAGTTGACATAAACTCACCGGGTATGGTAGTTGTATTAGCGGAGATAGATCAAGGAGATCTGTCTATGTACATTTAAGTGGGAGGCAAGTCATGTCAAAGTTAATGGGATGGTTGCGAGATGCAATGGCGTCTATCAGGCCGGCAGATATCATGGAGCCGCCTGATGATATTCAGGAAGGTGACGAAGTAATTGGTGTGTTGGAGAGCCCAGATCTTCGCCGCATGAACACCGTGCGTCTTACTCTTACTGATTCTATCTTGGAAATGTCCAGGAAGTTGGCACGTGATGCTGAGGATCTAATAACTGAAAAGAGCAGATCTGGCCGAGAGGATGACGGTGAGTCCGTCAGGAGTATGGCTTCTAAAGCTCTGCGTGAAATTGAATCCATCATTGCTAGAAAGAGCGCCATTGATAACCTCTTTTGGGCTGCTTTGAGGGAGGAGTTGCCTCCCGAAAGCCAAGAGAAGGTGGATAAAAAAAGCGGGGACATTGGCATTCGTAAGGGTTGGCAAATTGTAGCCATACCTCAGGAACCTGAACCAGAAATCTCGATTGGCGGCTTGGGATTTGGTATGCCACCGTTTGGCATCTTGCTCGGTGCTATGTGTCGCAAGTAGTTATTGGAAATTTACGGGGCTGGTCATAATTTATTTTATGACCAGCCCCATTTTTATTTTTAAAAAAACTCCGCGATGTGTTGCGGAGCTCTGGGTTAACAGACGAAACTAGGAGTTGACGAAGTTTATACTCACAATGTTTTCAGTCAGGAGATTGCATTGCAGTCGCCCAATGTTCCGACCAGGACAGGTGATCCTGAAGATCTTCCCATCTCCTGATATAGTCCAACCTTTCTCAAAAGTGAGGGAGTTTCTTTCTTCGTCGAAATGTTTAATTATATCCTCAGGGTAAACGGCCCCAGGTCCAGCCGCGTAACTATCACCAACTAATGGAAACTTAGCGAATTTTGCTTTCTCTTCTCCCGTGGCCTCTACCACTTCTCCGGTTGCCACCACGATAGTTTTGACCTCACCTTCACCCTTAGAAACTAAGCGCACGATTTTTTCCCTAAAGGTAATTACCAAATTCAACATTCTATATCTCCAAAAAAATGAACATTGCTCATCTATAACTACCACACTTAACCTCGCGCTTCAAGCATTAAGAACAGGGGAATCTCTTTGCGGGCTTTATCTTCAGCTTTTTGGCGGGGGCCGGGGGCGCTCTTTTTATGTGAGACCCACTCCTCGAGGCGGGTAACACTGAGCCCGGCTTTGGTGAGCGGTTTGAAGAAGTCTTGGAGCGAGCGATGGTAGGAGATGGTTTGTTCAACTTTCTCCGCGCCGGGATTCATCTCAATGCCAAATTTGCCGGCGGTGAGATAAGTGTCTATGCGACGATATTGCGCATTATTTTCAGGGTCATAACCCCAACTCGAACCTTTAATCACACGGAAGGTGGGGTGATTAAGCACCATGATGAATCTTCCGCCGGGCTTCAATACTCGCTTCACTTCGGCGAAAGTTTTGGCGATGTCTTCAATATTTTGGAGAGCGAGAATGCAGTAGGCGAGATCGAATTCACCATCCTTGGCAAAGGCGAGTGCAGAGGCAGATGTAATATAAAAACTGGCGGTAGGAACAAGTTTGCGCGCTTGCGCGATTAATTCAGGAGAAATGTCGGCGCCAACGCAGTTGGCGCCGAGCTTTGTGATTTCTTTTGTAAAAAATCCCTGGCCACAGGCGAGGTCTAAAACCCGTCTCTGCGAGCCAGGCAGGTTTTCTTTATTTTTTTGATCGCTCAAAAGCCGAATTAAGTTCGGCAAAATTACTTTACTTTGGTAAGTGTCATCACCTTCCAAATATTCACCATACCACTCCGCCACCTTCCCCCACGATGTGTTATTTTTCTTGTTCATAATTAAAATTTATCCTTGTTTTTATACCCCACAGCATAAGGTAGGCCGATAAAAAATAAAGTCCAAACGGCCACACAAGGTAATATTGTTTGCATCACGGGTAGCTCCTGGACTAGCCTCAAGGACTCCCAGGTAAAAATAATGTAACCGCTAGTGACCAGATAAAACAGATACTCCTCGATTGGTAAGCCCAAAAACGTTAGCCCGAGAGTATCTTTTTTATTAAACTGCCATAACCAGACTGGGTCACGTTTGCCATGGCGAGTGGCCCAAACATCCCATAGACTACCTATAATGGTTATCCCAATCATAAAGATTAATAGATTTTGCTTATCGATGAGTGGATAAATTAGGTAGCCTAGGGCGAGTGCCGGGATAGCAAAAATAAACACTAAGCAGTAGAGATAATAAAATCGAGAAAATCTCATTTGGATAATTATACTCAAAAAACATCTCTAACTTCAACCGACCGGGATTCATAAATCACCTCTTTCGATTCAAAAAGTCGATGACACCCCAAACTTCGAGGGCGATGGCGATGATGGCGACGGTGAGGGGGAGTTGCCAAGTCATGGTGGCGCCAAAGGCGAAGACGTAAAGTTGAGCGATGAAGAAGCCGGCGTAACCTACGATCACGTCGCTTAAGCTGTTGGATGCATGCTCGTGAATTCTGGTGACAATCTCCGTAATTTCCCAACTTACTAAGAGGGCTACGGCTATGGCCGAAGCAATGTAGACCTCAATATTTAAAAGCATTAAGGCACCACAAATCGCAAAGCCGGCGAACAAGTGCACCAATGACCACATGTCTATAAACTTCCTCTCCCTCCACAATCTCTTTTTATCTTTTTCCGGTGGCATTTGTTTAAAGTTAGCTTATTTGTGGATGAGTGGCAAATGAGAAAAAGAAAAAACCGGGCGTTAGCGAAGCTAACGCCCGGTGATTGTAGGCCATGGACAGACATGAATCATCTGTGATCATAATTTACCCAAAGTAAGTTCCCATCTCCATCGCGGATGACCTTGATAAACTTGTAACCCCAATAAAATGGAGATTCGACAGAATGAAATTGAATTGCGCCCATTTTTTGCTTGATTCTTCCTTGTCGAACATGGACAGTGTTGCCGCGAATCTCTGCGCTGCTTGGTACAATGCCCATGTCTGCCTCAGGCGTAAGTTCAACAGAGAACGCTCCATCGTGCTCCCAGTAGCTAGACTTGTTCCGGAAATTTGCAAGGTCTTGATCTAATCTTGTCGCCACCTTTTTCCTCTTTCTTTCAAGGCACTATTGCCGATATCTATACTACCATATCAAATAAATAAGTCAACTTAAACCAAAATCAGTAACGCCAAAAAGATGACGGTGATAACTCCAAATGTAGCGATAGTGTGGAAGAGTAGCGAATTTAAAAAAAGAAAAATGCCCCGTTGATATTATCGCTAGGGCCTCGTTAATCCTGATGGATTTACTGATGTTCTAATATTTAGAAGTACTTCTCACACTGAAGGGTGCCGCATTTTACACAGGTGTGTTCTTCTCGGCTCCCAGCACACTCGTCACCATGCTCCCATATATGACTACAGTTAGGGCACTTGTGTTTGTGTGAATCGTAAACAAAATACACGAACACTGCGTGCAAAAGTCTGAAGAACTTAGAAAGTATTGTCACTCCCTATCTCCTTTCAGCTAAAAGCGGTAGTAAATTTTGTTTACGGTAACCACGGGGTGGGTATGTCATGTACCCAGATGAAGATGCCCATGTGCAAACTTATGCCCATAATTGCGATTGTTATGATTCGCCAACCCCATCTCGAGATTCGGCGATATTTGGGAAAATCGCAACTTCTCTTGAGAACCCTTATAGATATCTCAAGGAGTACTGCACCAATAACCAAGAGGGCATACAGCACCAACAAAATCACAAGCTCAAGATTCATTGAAACTCCTTTCCTTCCTATAAAAGAGCACTCTCTGTTTCGCGGAGAGAGAAAACCGCAATAATCAGACTAGCATACCGGCAATTATTTGTCAATACGTTTAACTTTCAACCTTAGGCCTCTTAAATCAAAATCAGCAACGCCAAAAAGATGACGGTGATAACTCCAAATGTAGCGATAGTGTGGAGTAAGGTTTTGACGGCGCCCAATTTATCACCACTTTGGTAAAGTTCGAACGGGGTCCAGAAGAAGAGATAACCCATCACAGCCACGGAGAGCGTGAGGAGGGAGATCATGGCGATAGGGGCGAGGAGTGTGTCGGGAGTGTTCTCTTTGCCAGCTAATTTTGGTCCATAAAACATCACTGTTGCCACCACGGCAATATAAACCGCCGCGAATATGGCATTCTTAATTGATTTGTTTTGCATATGCTGATTATAGCATTTTAGGGGATTTTAGAAAAAGAAAACCACCCGACCAGAGCCGTGTGGCTTTCGGTGGGTGGTGGTTATGGTATAACTGCCAGTTCAGCGGGATCGTAACAGCCCTTTGTTCCGTCTTCATGTTGTACGTCATAACACAGGCCATGTGAGTCGTGATGAGCGAGGACGTTCCCTCGAATACCCCATTTTTTCTTGGCGCGGCCTTCGTTGGTCCACTGGTTAATGGAAGAAGGGTTCTCTTGGGTAGTCCTCACCTTTGTTCCAGGAGAAATTGGTGGGTACTTTTCTTTGGTCATTTTTCACTTCCTTATTTTATCAAAACAGCATGTGGCGATTACTTACATTTCATCGCAGATCTCATCTAAAGTAACTATATGAATATTTACTTTTTTGTCAAACTAGTGCCGTTTTAAATCGCAGCGCCATCGCCGAGATTCATGTCGGCTTTGTAGCGTTCGATCACGTCAGGGTGTTCTCCATTTTTGCATTCTTCCACAAATTTGTCGGCGCTAACTTGATCGGGGAAGGTCATGTAAGCCAGCGCGCTCTCGCAGACCACATTAATGTTGAGTTTGGATTGCGAGTCGGAGTCGGTGGGCGGTTCCACCGCTTTTTGTTTGGAAATAAAATAACCGCCAATAATTACTATTAAAATGATGACAATATAAATTATTTTTTTATTCATATTTTGATTCTAGCATTTTTATGGGATTTTAGAAAAAGAAAAAGCCCCGCGATGATTTGCGGGGCTTTGTTTTACTGTGGTTTGGAAAATAAATTATACAGTGGCGGTCTCTGGTTTGGTCTCTAGATATCTTTGGGCTGCGTCTACTTCCGCATTAAATTCACCAGATGCTCGCCGTATAACATTCAGTAGACCACCGTACCACTTATGAGCCTCCACAGCCTCTGAATCATCAGGCTCGTAGACGATCTCTTTATCGTCCATCCTGACCGCCCTGGTTTTAAAATAAAGGCTTATCGCCTCATTCCGTAATACCATGCGATCCTCCCAAGTGCGACATCCTCCATGGAAAAGCCCCATCAAGATACGTTTCCCAAGAGTTTCGGGTACCTTCTTTCTTGGCATTTTCTACCATCCTTTCTTTCTTTTTTGTCAGGGTTTCCCGGGATGATTCCAGTCAAAGAAGATCCGCTTCTCTCGGTTGGTCACATCACCATCCAAATTACCAATATCACGGCCGGGGTAAATGGAATGGATGATGGCGACAGCTTGACCATCTTCCGGTTTGAACTCATACACAATCGTGAGCTCATTTGTTTGTGGGGCCAGCAGGTCAATGCGAGTAGGCTTCACTCGCAGACCCGAACTCTTGCGGTTTGGTTTAAACCGTTCGAGATCCTCTGGCGCATAGCTTTCAAGCGGAGCTGAACTTTCCCATCCAACAGGCGTGGTGTGCACCAGGCTAACGCTGTGAGTGCTGAAGTCTTGATCGGACCACACCTCGCTGAGTTCAGCCAAGAACTGCTTCATCATTTCGGGGTCATTAAACAGTCCCTCAGCTGATTCCCAGTGCGAGAAGTTGCCCGCCAGCGGCTGAGCGAGGCCGCGGAAACATTTGGTCCGCAAACGTTCCTTGGTCTTTCGACGAACGATGATCCACACTCGCACACCATTCTTTAACGTCTTAACAATGTACATTCTTCCTCCTGCCGTTAACTGGTTCAGGTCCGTGGATGGCACGGATACCACATCAGAACGATTTGTCTGATGACTTTTTGGACTACCTATTTACTAGCACAGAACAACTTTTTTGTCAATTCTTTAGTTTAAATAAAAAGCACCGAGAGATAATTCTCTCGGTGCTAATAGTTACTAAAAAGGTCTAGAATCTAGCTAATCTCCTCCGCCGCCACAGCTTGAAGAACAGGAACTGCCCCCACCACTATCACCACTGCTTCCACTGTCACTCCCCACATCACTATGATGAGAGTCGTGGGTAGGCGAGTGATCAGGAACGTGATTGCCTATCGGCTCGTTATAGTCTGTATGACTACTTCGAGAGTGATGATTTGTGTCATGCCAAAGCATGTGCAGCGGCAGATCATCTGATCCGCATGAATCATGGGGTGAAGAAGGTGCAGGTTGTGTAACCGCAGTTGAGCGTTTAACAACCCCTACTTTCTTTTCAGTTTTAAACTTGGTTGTTGCCCATATGTCGGCCGGTGGTGCAGAGTTGAACTCACGCTGGTAAAGGGCAACTGTCTCGGTGTATTGATCTTGGAAGGCACTCGTTTGTTCATCAATCGGAACTAGTTCCGGAAAGTGATCAAAATTTTTACGGAGTACGTCATTACAAAACTCTCGATATGCCCGAGTAAAAAGTTGATGCTCGTGCCAGACTTGATCAATTATTCTTGACGGAGTAACACCAGAATCACTTACAATACCAAGATAGACAAACCTCTTGTACTCCTCGATTGCTCTCATGGCAAAAGAGGTGGTCCAGCCCAGCTTGCGAGAGAGTTTCCCTGCAAATGCCTTCATTGATGGATTTGACCCAACAAAGACACTCTTGATCTGATCCAGCAGACTGGGTGAGACCAAATTTTCAAACTGATAACCCTGCAACCGTGACCACAATTCCTTCTTCATTTTTTCCTCTTTCTGTGAAAAGAACATCGAATCCCAAAAACACCACTATTTAACTAGCATATTTACTCCGTCTTTGTCAAATGAGCTACCGGAACTTTTTTTCTGATCTGTAAAGCTGTTTTAATGATAAAATAGAGTTATGCATAAATTACCAGAGGATTTCCGAAAGGCCATAACGGAAACCCCAAGAGCTCTAGTGGTGTGGGAGGATATCACACCGCTCGCGCGTAATGAGTGGATCTGTTGGGTCACTTCCGGTAAAAAAGCCGAGACTAGGCTGATCCGAATTGAGAAGGCACTCTCCAAGCTTGCTGGCGGAATGCGCCGACCCTGCTGCTGGGCGGGTTGCGGGCATCGGTAATAATTAAACCAATATGATTAAAATCTATTTTATTTCAGGAAGTTCTGGTGTGGGTAAAACATCAATTCTTGAACATCTTAAAAAAATATTACCAGCAGACGAGTATGAAGTTCGCGACATTGATGAAAGGGGTGTGCCCGATGGTGGGGGACAAGTGTGGCTCGATGCCGAGACGCGACATTGGATTGATATAGCAAATTTAAATGCGCTAACTGGCAAAAATACTGTTATAACTGGCTTTACGAATCCAGAGCAATTTAAAAAGATTCATAATCCAGACAAAGATGTTCCAGCGCAAATTATATTATTGGATGCGTCTGTGGATGCTTTAAAAAAGCGTCTATACGGCCGGCATGTGACCCCTGAAAGCCGGAAGGAAATTGAGAGAGCCGCGGGAGTCTCACTTGATGAGTTTGTGGAGCAGTGCGTTTCGTTTTTACCCGAACTCCGCAAAGTTTTTGAACGATATAATTTACCGATCGTAGATACAGACAACAAGACACCGGAAACAATAGCCCGCGAAGTGGCAAAGATTATTCTTAAGGCCGATTAAATATTTTCGGCTTAATCAATCCTTTTTTGGAGACGTTTATATAAGGTGCCAGTAAAGATTAAAATAAAGAGGCCAATTATGAAAACGATTATCGGGTGATTTTGCAGTAGTGGGATTTTAAAAATAACCTCATCAAAGCCGTGCAAAACAGACATCACTCCAAACAGGACTAAGAAGGAGAAGATCACTGGGTACCGACTAAACACACTCCGAGTTTTGTCTCTCATAAAATGATTCGCCCTCATTGTGGCATTCTCTATCTCATGTAGCGGATCTTTTATCATGCCTGAATTATATCATGATTTATTTTTGGTTTGGCTCCGGCGTTTTTACCCTAACGAGAGTAAGGCAGCTATATCTACGCACTGGATTTGAAATAAAAAACCGCGTCAGAGGCAGGCTTGGAGGCCTACTTCTGACGCGGTTGTTCCGATGGGGTCAAGTCTCAAAATTGATAACGTCCCAAATGCTGTCATCAGTTATGGTCTTGGCAAACTCAATCAGGATGGGGATTGGCACCAAACGGAGAAGATCCTCCATCGTATCTATCATCTTGCTTTTGCCGTATTTTACCAGTCTGTGTATGTGCAATTTATTTTCTCGGATATCAAGAGTAAAGAGGTAGGTTCCTTCAAAAAAACTTCCGTAACCAGCAATGTTACTGACCTTGATCTCTCGAGAGACAGCCAACCATGCGTGATTAATCTTTTTCATCGACGTCGTGATTTTCTGAAACTCCGGTAGAACAATAAGGTCTTTGTACCACCGCCAGATGGTGGTTGCGGCTTCCCTGGCAGGAATTTCATTTTGGCGCAACCACTCTCGTCTATTTTTTTCGGTTTCTTGGCGTTCGGCTTCTCGGAGACGAAATTCTTCTTCTCTCCTTTGATCGGCCTGCTTTTTGACCTCTTCCATTTTTTGCGCGCATTTTTGCAGATTCTTTAGACCCATTTCTTTTCTGTCCATGACGATCTCCTTTGTTTGACTTAAGGTTTCTAGAAACAAAATAACTCGGAGCCTTTTCTTGAATGCCCTGTTTTTGGTTAATCTGGCGACTCAGAGCAAACATCAAGCAGGCGACTTGATCAAGGTACATAGATAAGGTGCTCGGTTGCTTAAGGTAGCCAACAATTTTTCTTTCAACCTTTCTAGCGATTGTCCTGACACAATTAACAGCTGAGGCCGCAGTAGTACCTTCAGGAATGATGAAGTGGTTGATATTCCTAAGGCCCTTTTCGATGTAAAAGGTTTCTTTTTGAATATCAATGATACGTTGACGACCAATATTTTCCGGTAAGTATCTTACGTTGGTTGGGCTGGCGACGTTGGCTTGGATGATAAAGATGTCATTTTGAATGTCAGTCAACATTTTCTTGGTCCTACTTTCTGTGATAAAAGATTTTGCCAGACCGATAAAAGAGTTTAAATAATCAAGCTCGCCAAGCAAGTCATTTTTTCTCTCATCGAGGTTTAGATCTTCCATTTTCTCTCCTTATTAAAGATAAACACGAAACAACACCGCGAGTGCGGTGTTGTTTCTATTGAATTACTTTAAACAGATAGATATCTTCCCGCAGGGGTTGGATTTGGCACCTTGCCCACAGATTATGGGGCAGGTTGTCGGAGCTTCATCGGGCCATTCCCTCAGCTCACTCTTGATATATATTCTGTTGTCAAAGAACGTTACCTCAACATCTTAGCAAATTCTTAATCTGCGTCAACTAAAGAAAAAAGCCCCTTTGATGTGATCTCTGGGGCAGGGGTAAGGATTAGGCATCGTCATGTGCACATTCATTCGAGCAGTAAATGGCCGTGTGTCCTGAAGGGAGAGGGGCACTACAATTTTCACACCGACGACCACTTGAATGATTAGCTCGGCTATCCCGTAATCGTTCGAATTCAGCGTTTGCCAGTTGTAGGGCTAAACCAAGTTGGCTGGCAGTGATTGGAGATTTTGGTTGAAGGTGGGCCTGGAAACCGCGTAATTCTCCAGCTGATTGCTCCCATATTTTAAGAATTTCGTCTTCCGTCCAAACTTTTCTGCTGACCACTTGCTCATTTTCTGGTGTGTTGAAGAAGTGCGGATTTATTGGACTTCCTCCTCTTGGATTCGACATGTTGGGCTCCTTTTTAAATGTCGTTATTGTGTCCAAACATCTGACTAAATAACTAGCACAGAGTTGGATGGAGGTAAAGAAAATGATTAGCTCTCAATTTGTCGGAGAAAATTATTAAAAAGAAAAGCCGCCCGGGAGCGACTTTTCGCTGGGGCGGCTGTAGTATCATCCAGTTCGGATTAGCGGATAGAGAAAGAACAACCGAGGAGTTCTTTCATAATATTCTTCCGCTATCTTACCAAATCTCGCGACCGTTTCCTTCTCTTGGAAGTAGGCCGCCATAATAAGGCAACCAACAAAAGCAAGTTGAATAAAAATGAACGACGGTGCGAACGAGACGGGGAAGGGTAACCAGAACTGCAAATTCATCAGCATTATGCCAGTGTACATAGGGTGCCTGGTGTACCGAAAAGGTCCTGTTACTATCAGCTGATTGTCTCTTTTCCTCATTACATACAAGTGTACGAGACAGTAGCAAAAAAGGACAAAACCTGCGTGAGACAACCAGATCCACGGCGACACCTTAACTAGTGGTTCGTATAGATAGATGATTGTGAGGTAGATGCCTATCATGGGTAATTGGAACAACGTACCAAGTGCGATAGAGCGATTCTCATCAGGTAATCTCATCTCTGACCTCCCTATTTAAAGTTTTGTGAATGAACGTAGGTTTGGGGGTTATACCCAAGATAACCTTATGCTCTGTGTCGCATTATACACGAAGTTACTATACTTGTCAATAACCATAAAAAGACTCAATTTAAAAGGTAAAACACAGTGTCTAATCTTTATTGCTCCGCCGTTCGCAAAATTAAAACGCCCTCAATGGGCGCTTAATTTTGCTCCGCGTTGTTGATGAAATAACTACCTATTTCAGGACCACAAGTAACTACCATTACATCCCTAATTTGAAGGATGGGATCTATCCTTTGGTCCGGCCAACAAGCGAACAGCTGGCTCTGGTTTAAAAAATGTTGATATCTTGCGATTGACTCCTATACCCCTAGGGGGTATTATGTATGTATATGAGACAAGATATCAAAACAAAAGCTATTCGCCGATTAAAAATTACTGAGGGACAAATCAGAGGTTTGCAAAAGATGGTTGAGGAGGAAAAATATTGTATCGACATTATCACCCAAGTGTCCGCCATTAAAGAGGCACTCACCGGCATTGAGGACTTGGTTCTTGAGAACCATCTTTCAACACACGTTGTTCATCAAATGAAGCATGGCAGTGAAAAGAAGGCTGTCGATGAAATCCTTAAGGTTTATAAGCTTAAGCGCAAATAAAAATATGAATCATCCTCAAACTAAAACTTACAGAGTAAAAGGAATGCATTGCGCTTCTTGCGCTGGTATTATCGAGAAGACTTTCAAGAAGACTGAAGGGGTCCACTCTGCTGAAGTAAACTATGGAACCGAAAAGGCTAAAGTAGCTTTTGATGAATCAAAAACGAGTGCACAAGAGCTTTCAAAGAAGATAGAACCCCTCGGTTACTCCCTGGCTCTAGATCAACAAGAGATGTCGCATGATCATGGTGGTCAATCGGCAGAAGAGATGGGCATGTCTGCCGATGAGCACGCTACACACCTTGGACTCAATCAATCAAAGAAAGAGAAACTAGCGGAGGTTGCAGGTATGCGAACAATGCTGCTTTCTGCAATTCCAATCGCTATCTTTGCTGCGCTGGTTATGGGTTGGGATATCCTTGCACAATACGGAGTCGTAGGTGAAATGAGTTACACCATCAAAGAGTTTATCCATCATCTTCTCCCAATATTAGCGACATATATCCTCTTCGTTGTCGGCAAGCCATACCTACTTGGCTTTTACAGATTCCTTCGATACGGCAAGGCAAACATGGATACGCTGATCGGTATTGGAACCACAGCAGCCTTTTTATACAGCTTTGCGGTTACCGCTTTTGAGGAAGCACTGCGACCATTTATAAACGTCGACTATCAGTATTACGATGTAACGATTGTGGTCATTACCTTTATTGCTCTCGGTAAATATCTTGAAGCTCGATCGAAAATAAAGACAGGTGACGCTATAGAAAAACTCCTCAATCTCCAAGCTAAAACAGCCTTGGTTATTCGTGATGGAAAGGAAGTGGAGATTTCGGTAAATGAGGTAAAACATGGAGATCTTATCATCGTTAAACCAGGCGCAAAGATTCCGGTGGACGGTGTTATCACCGAAGGTAGCTCGTTCATCGATGAATCAATGGTCACAGGAGAGCCTATGCCAGCCCAGAAAAAGATTGGTGACAGCGTAGTATCCGGAACTATCAATACAAGTGGCTCATTTACATTTAAAGCTACAAAAGTCGGGTCCGAAACGCTTCTCGCTCAGATAATTAAGATGGTCGAAGATGCTCAGGGTAGCAAAGCGCCGATTCAGGCACTCGCAGATAAAATCTCATCAGTCTTTGTGCCTATTGTTTTGGTAATCGCATTTCTAACACTTGGCGCATGGCTTATCTTCGGCTCGCAATATCTAGGATTTTCACAGGCACTGTCATTTGGCCTTGTATCATTTGTCGGCATTCTCGTAATTGCATGTCCATGTGCTCTCGGCTTAGCTACACCCACAGCGATCATTGTTGGAGTCGGTAAAGGAGCCAAGGAAGGCATTCTTATCAAAGATGCGGCAACACTTGAGAAACTCCATAAGGTAAATACAGTTGTGGTTGATAAGACAGGAACCATTACTAAGGGCAAGCCAACTCTTGTCGATACACAAAATCTTTCTGATATTAAAGACGAAGAACTTGTTTCGATTCTTGCTTCACTAGAAAAGAGATCAGAACATCCGATTGCACATGCGATCGTGAGCTACGCACAAGAAAAGAATATTTCTATTTCAGATATTTCAAATTTTGAAGGCATACAAGGCAAAGGACTCAAGGGTTCGATCAATGGCACCGAATACTTTGTTGGAAACGCAAAACTTGTAAGTGATCTCAAAATTCCTTTTGATACCGCAAAACTTAATGAGTTTACTTCTCAAGGAAAAACACCTGTCATTCTAGCTACCAAAGAGAAAGTCCTCGGCTTTGTTATGGTTGCTGATGAAATAAAAGCTGAATCAGTTGAGGCCGTAAAGAATCTCCACACTCTCGGTATTAAAGTGGTTATGCTTACTGGGGATGATGAAAAGGCCGCTAAGTACATTGCATCTCTTGTCGGCATCGATGATGTAGTTGCTCACGTGCTTCCTGAAGATAAATTGAAAAAGATTCAGGAGCTGCAATCACAGGGTCGAGTGGTTGCAATGGCAGGTGATGGCGTAAACGATGCCCCTGCGCTCGCCCAGGCTGATGTTGGTATTGCCATGGGGACCGGAACTGACGTAGCGATAGAATCGGCCGGTATTACGCTCCTTGGTGGAGATATTTCAAAGCTCGTGAAAGCTATCAAGCTTTCGAAAATAACCATGCGTGGAATCAAACAGAATCTTTTCTGGGCTTTCATCTACAACATTGTGGGTATTCCGCTTGCAGCAGGGGCATTGTATCCGGTCTTCGGTTGGCTTTTGAATCCAGTATTCGCGGGCTTTGCTATGGCAATGTCGTCGGTGTCTGTGGTGTCGAACTCGCTCCGAATTAAAGCTAAAAAACTATAATGAAAAAACTCCTCTCATTACTAATAATCACAAGTGTCCTGGTAATAGGGGTGTTCGGTTTTACCTCAATGAGTCATGGGGCTAATCATGCCACTGGTTGTATTGCATCGGCCGTAGACAATACACCATGTCCGGAAAACATTGCGGCAATGTCGGTCCATCACATCCAAGCATTCATATCGTTCTTCAGCGTGGTCCCATCAGTTCCATTTATTTTCTTACTCGCGCTTCTATTTGCTGTATTTCTCAGCCTAGGATTCCTTTACATAAAACATCGAGATTCTATCCTAGCCAGTCGGATATTATGTCGAGTACGACTTGATCCAGAACGGCAACTTAGTCGTCCTCGGAAAATTACCCGTTGGCTTTCATTATTTGAAAACAGCCCCTCTTTGCATAGAGCTTCTATTACTATTTCTAATCTCAAAAATCTATGCAAACAAAAAAGCTTAAAGGCAATAAAAAGTATAAAAATCTTGATCCGGCAGTTGCTTTCGACTTGGTCTGCGGAATGGAACTTGATGCAGACAGTATTAAGGCAAGCGCAGACTACAAAGGTAAAACCTATTACTTTTGCGCTATCCACTGCAAGAATCATTTCACAGCCGATCCTGTGAAGTACGCCGGAGAGTAACTTATTAATCTAACTACAAAAATATGAACAATCAAAACAACAAAATATTATATGGAATAGGAGGAATAGTTATTGGAATTCTTCTTGTTTCAGTGCTCACTCCGATGTTTCGATATGGAGGCTACGGAATGATGAACTGGCGAAATAACTCATCGTATGACCAAAGAGTGCCTGGAAATAACCAAGTCGCCAGCACCATCGACAAACACTTTATCGAGCAGATGATTCCTCACCATGAGGGAGCTATCGCCATGGCAAACCTTGCGCTTCAAAAAGCAAAGCATCCTGAAATTAAAACTCTAGCAACGGCCATTATTGCAGCTCAGACAACGGAGATTCAAAGTATGAATGGCTGGTACCAGGATTGGTTCGGAAGCGCTGTGCCAAAGGTAAGCACAGGAATGATGGGTGGCGGCATGATGTCTGGATATGGAATGCACATGGGTGGACAGGAGGATATGACAGCACTAGAAAACGCCTCTGATTTTGACAAGGCATTTATCGAGGAAATGATTCCGCATCACCAGTTGGCGATCATGATGGCGAACATGCTTCAGTCAGGTACAAATCGTCCTGAAATGCAGCAGCTCGCAAAGAACATTATCTCCTCACAATCAAAGGAGATTCAGCAGATGCAGTCTTGGTATGTTCAGTGGTACAAGTAAACTTATTTAAAAATAATTAACATAAATCTTATGAAAAAATCATCATTTATCCATGGAGTATCAATCGCAACGGCAATCTGGGGAGCACTAGCGCTTATCGGCGCATGGCTTGCAGGCGAAGGCGGAACTATCTGGGGCTTTACGTATCAGCACTGCATCAATGATGCCATCGTTCTCACGCTCATCTCGATCTCAGCCGGTGTATGCGCTCTCTATCGTCGACAACTTGAAAGAGAGCAGAGATAAGACTGAAATTACCAATGACTACACAAACACAAAAATACACCTTTCACGTACATGGAATGCACTGCAACGCATGTGTACTTATGACCGAAAGCGAGATTGGAGATTTGCCAAATGTCACCCATGTTAAATTAAGTCTAAAGCACCATTCAATGGAAGTCACCGGAGACTTTGGTGGTAAGACACCGGAGCAGATTGCAGAGGAACTCACCATACCGCTCAAACCTCATGGCTATACTGTCTCGGTTGAAAAACAGCAGCACAATGCCAAATGGGGAGACTTCAAGATTGCCGTCCCGATCGCACTAGGCTTCGCGGTGCTCTTCGTAGTGCTGCAGAAAATGGGAATTGTAAATCTTGTCAGTGCAGGCAACGTAACTTACGGGACCGCATTTGTGATCGGTATTATCGCATCGCTTTCAACTTGTATGGCAGTTGTCGGTGGTCTGGTCCTATCGATGTCCGCCACTTTCGCCAAAGAGGGTGACAAGGTTCGACCTCAGCTCATGTTCCATGCCGGACGAATCGCCTCATTCTTTGTCCTGGGTGGAGTTATAGGTGCTATTGGATCGGCGTTCACACTCAACACTTCTGCAACATTTGTATTGAGTTTGATAATTGGTATCGTCATGCTTATCCTTGGTATCAATCTCCTCGACACATTTCACTGGGCCAAGAAACTTCAGCCATCAATGCCGAAGTTTATCGCCAAGCATGCTCATGGTGTATCGAAGTTCAATCACACTCTCACGCCGCTTCTCGTTGGTATTGCAACCTTCTTCCTGCCATGCGGATTCACTCAATCGATGCAGCTTTATACCCTTACCACAGGAAGTTTTCTCACCGGAGGACTTACCATGCTCGCATTCGCACTCGGTACGTTGCCGGTCCTGGCTCTCATCAGCTTCAGCTCGTTCAGTATTCAAAAGAGTTCAAAGGCAGGTATCTTCTTCAAGACGGCAGGACTGATCGTGATCATGTTCGCTCTCTTCAATCTTATTAATAGTTTGGTCGTGATTGGGGTTATTCCGCCAGTCTTTAACTTCTAGTATAATTCCAATTATGAAAGCAACTATTATCTCAATTATTGTAGCAGTAGTCCTCATCGGTGGAGCTTTTATGCTCACCAGAAGTGGTGGTGACACTGGACAGGTGGCAAATGCAAACAACGTTAGCGTTGTAGACGGAAAGCAGATTATCGAAATAACTGCGAGGGGTGGATATCAACCCCGAAAGAGTATTGCAAAAGCCGGTATTCCAACAATCATCAGATTCAACACTAAAGGAACCTTTGACTGTTCATCATCAGTTCGAATTCCAAGTATGGGTATAAGCAAATCGCTTCCACAAACAGGTTCAACTGATATTGATATTGGTGAAGGCAAACTCGGCACACTCCAAGGAACTTGCGGAATGGGAATGTATCCGTTCGAGGTAGAGTTTCAGAGTTGATCTTGTTCCAGTCTTTTAATCAAAGCTGGTAATGTATCTTTTCTCCGTTTCTGGATAGCATCGAACTGTTCCTTGGTCATGGGTTTATAAACAGCTTTCATCAATGTTAAGAGCTTGGTGCCTTTTTCTACTGCCTCTGCACGCGAAATATCTTTATTGAAATGCGTTTTATACAGCACCTGAAAACTCTCGATGTCTTTGTCTGCGAGCTGCATAAGTTTATGGTCTTTGAAACCAGGCTACAATTTTACCGACAACAAAAAATAATCCACTGTAGAGCATGATTGTAACGCCGTAGAGAGTAGAGGAAATATTTAGATCAAAGCCCCACTGAGTTGGATCACTCTTTTTGCATAGGGAAAGTCCTATGAAAAACATCACTACCGAGATAATGATTATCCATTTTCCTGTCTTCTTAACCCTTCCACCACCATGGACAGTTACCTTTGTGTTCCCACCAAGGCCGAATATAGCAGCGATGATTATAACAAGAAGACCTCCTACAACTGATATTAATAATTGACTCATGTCGCAACATTATTCCTAGAAGTCAAAAAAGTAAAGGCCTTACCACACCTTATAAGTACCTTAGATTACTGGGTTATATAGCAAAAACTAGTGAATAAGGTGCTAAAATAGCCTATCATTCACTAAAAATTGACAAGAAGTAGTGAAAACCCTATAATATTAAAGGTTAATTAACTAAAACATATGGCAATTACAAAACCCCTCGTAAATAGAATCCAAAACCTCAAGACCGAATACGAAGCTCTTAAAAAAGGAAAAGAGTCACTTTTGGTTATGGTAGATGAGGCGGAGGTTGCCGAGGCGGTTTATAACTCAAACGCCATCGAAAACTCAACCCTTACTCTCCAGGAGACGGAAAAGATTCTTTTGGAAATGGAAGTAGCTCGTGAAGTTTCGGTCCGAGAAGTGTTCGAGGCTAAGAATCTTGCTCGAGTTGTTGCTTACATTAGAAATAAATCTCAAGAAACTGAAGTAAACAGAGAAGTTATTTTATTCCTCCACCAAATGCTTATTGGCGGGATTAAAGATGATATTGCCGGTCGTTTCAGAAAGATCGGTGAATATGTGAGAGTTGGTACACACGTTGCTCCGGCCCCTGAACAAGTAGAAAAAATGATTGATGCACTTTTGTCAGAGTATGTTGCTGATGTTAAGTCATTTTTTGTAGACAGGATTGCAAAATTCCACCTTGAATTTGAAACTATTCACCCATTCTGTGATGGCAATGGTCGTATTGGTCGTGTACTTATAAATTACCAACTCCAGAGACTTGGTTTCCCTGGAATTATCATTCGAGACAAAGAAAAAAAGGATTATTACAGCACCTTTGCTGAATATCGAGACAAGAAGACTGCAAAGAAGATGGAAAAGATCCTCGCGCTTTCTCTTACCGAATCACTCCACAAAAGAATTACTTATCTTAAGGGCGAGAAGATCGTTACTCTTTCTGATTATGCAAAGACAAGCCACGCATCAGCATCTGCGCTAACTAATGCCGCTCGTCGTCAAAACATCCCAGCTTTCCGAGAGAAAGGTGTTTGGAAGATTGCAGAAGGGTTTGTTTATAGCCCTGGCAAACAGAAATAAATTTATGGCAAACAAGAATCTAAGAGACGCAAAAAAAGCAAAAAATGATGAGTTTTATACTCAATTTTCTGATATTCAAAAAGAGGTGGAATCATATCTTGAATATAACCCGAATACTTTTAAAGGTAAGGTAATTTACAGTAACTGTGATGACCCGTTTGAAAGTAACTTTTTTCGTTACTTCGTCTTGAATTTTAATCGTTTAGGACTAAAAAGACTTATTACAACTAGTTACAAACCCTCTCCAGTTGCGAACACTCAAATAACACTATTCGGCGATGACGTTACCCTCAAACCAGTCAAAGGGCGACCAAAAGTTGTTGCTAACAAATTTATTATTAACGAGGTTGGTGATGTTGATGGCGATGGTTCTTTTACACTAGAAGATATTGCTAAGCAACTTAGAGCTAACAAAAATAACGAGTGGTCTCCGCTTGAGGGCGATGGTGATTTTAGAAGTGATGAATGTGTTGAGTTACTCAAACAGTCTGACATTGTAGTCACCAATCCTCCATTTAGTTTATTTCGTGAATACATTACGCAACTTTTTGATTACGAAAAGCAATTTTTGATCATTGGAAATATGAACGCGATTACATACAAAGAAGTTTTTCCTATGATTAAGGCAAACAAAGTATGGTTTGGCAATAATGCAAAAGTGAACGGTGGAGCTATGTTTTACGAAATACCTGAGGCGATAGCTAATCTAGACCAGGTACGTGAAATAAAGGTAAATGAACAAGGTAAAAAAGTTTATATCACGAGAGTCCAGGGTGTGCGTTGGTACACTAATTTGGATCATGGGCGAAGACATCAACCACTCAGCTTAATGAGTATGGAAGATAACTTAAAGTTCAACAAAAAAATGCAGGGTAAAACATCATATGATAAATATGATAATTACGATGCCATTGATGTTTCGTATGTAGATGCGATCCCAAGCGACTATGGTGGTGTTATTGGCGTGCCGATAAGTTTTATGGACAAATATTCTTCTGAGCAGTTTGAGATACTTGGTGCAAACCGAGGAATTGGTCAGGATCCTGAAGGTGTTTACGGACGTAGTACCTATATAAATGGCAAAGAAACATTTAAAAAGTTATTTATCAAACATAAGAAAAAATAATTATGAAAACAACCTTAAAAAATGACATTACAATTAGAGAAGTTTGCGACGGCTTCGTCTACAACGAACTCGAAGGAAAGGGGTTGTTTGGTCTATCTGGAAAATTAACTATTCAACCAGAGTATCAACGTAATTATATTTATGCTGATGGTAAGCGTGACGTTGCTGTGATTGACTCAATTTTGAAAGGTTACCCAATAGGTTTAATTTATTTTAATCAAGCTGGCAAAGATAAGTTTGAGGTGTTAGATGGTCAGCAGCGTATCACAAGTATTGGCCGCTTTGTGACAGGAAAGTTTGCTGTCAAAGATAGGAATGGCCATGAACAGTACTACAGCGGCATGGCTGAGAGCCAACGAGAGCAAATCATGAATACTAAGTTGTTGGTATATGTATGTGAGGGTGATGAGCCGGAGATCAAAGACTGGTTTAAGACTATCAATATTGCGGGAGTTCCTTTAACCGAACAAGAGATTCTTAATGCGGTATATTCTGGACCATTTGTCACACTTGCGCGTGAAGAATTTAGTAACAGTCAGAACGCTAACGTCCAGAAATGGAGTGCGTACATTGCAGGTGATATTAAACGCCAGGCATATTTGGAACGAGCCTTAGATTGGGTTTCTGGTGGTGATATCGATAGTTACATGAGCAAGCATCGCAACGACAAAAACATTACCGAGCTAAAAAAGCATTTCGAAATTGTTATTGATTGGATTTCAACTACATTTACTGAAGTTGAAAGCGAGATGAAAGGCCTTGAGTGGAATAGACTCTACCAAACGTATCATAAGAAAAAATATAATCCCGCTAAAGTATCTGCTACGGTTCAGAAACTCTATGCCGACGGTTTTGTAAAAAATCGCAAAGGTATTTTTGAGTATGTTTTAGGAGGAGAGGTCGAAACAAAACTACTTGAAGTTCGAGTATTTGAGGACTCAACCAAACGTTCAGTCTATGAAGCTCAAACTGCTGCCGCAAAGAAGAAAGGTACTTCTAACTGTTCACATTGTGCGATCGGTCACGATGCGAACAAAGATAAGATTTGGAGTCTAGCAGATATGGATGCCGACCATGTCTCGGCCTGGAGTAAGGGTGGAAAGACCGATATTAAAAATTGCGAAATGTTGTGTAAGACACACAATCGAGCAAAAGGAAATCGGTAAATACGATGATTCAGGAAGTGAATTGGGACAACTTCGGTGCGAAATTTAGTAGTAATAAGCAAGGGGCTTTTGAACGACTTTGTTATCTTTTATTTTGCAAGGAGTTTAATAAAAATATTGGTGTTTTTAGGTTCAAGAATCATGCTGGTATCGAAACCAATCCTGTTGAACAGAATGGCTTAGTTGTAGGTTGGCAGTCGAAATTTTATACGACAGCGCTCTCTCAACATACTGCCGACTTTAAAGAATCCATCGATAAAGGCAAAGAGAGACATCCGAAGCTAAATAAAATTATTTTCTATACGAATCAAGAATTTGGACAGGACAAAAAGAAAACAGATCCTCAATACAAAAAGGACATAGAAGCTCACGCTAAGTCAAAAGGTGTCGAGATCGAATGGCGGACAGGAAGCTACTTTGAATCGCCATTTGTTTGCGAAGAGAACTTTAGTATCGCGCAACATTTCTTTAGTCTTAAGAAGGGCATCATCGACTCCATTATTGAACTCCAGAAATATACTGATTCAGTACTTCAGCCTATCCGTTCAGAGATCTCTTTTGGGAAAAGTGCAATCAAACTAGACCGTTCTTCTGTTGTGGGTGGTGTTAAAGATACCGCTCAAACTTTTCCGCTTGTGGTTTTAAGTGGTGGTGCAGGGGTAGGTAAAACTGCGGTAATAAAAGATCTTTACGAAACAGTAAAGGATTCCACACCCTTTTTCGTCTTTAAGGTTACACAATTTAAAAGTGCTTCCCATATAAACCAACTTTTCAAGGATTATGGAGAAATCACTGCAGCAGAATTTATTGCTGAGCATAAAGATATCAATGAGAAGTATGTAGTCTTTGACTCGGCTGAAAGACTTTCAGAAATCGAAGACCAAGATGTGTTCAGAATGTTTCTGTCTGAGTTAGTCACAAATGGTTGGAAAGTTATTTTTACAGTGCGACATAACTATCTTGATGATCTCCGTTTCCAACTAAAAGAATTCTACGGAGCGAATTTTGCATCCCTGAATATTCCACATCTTTCCAGTGAAGAAATTGAATTAATCGCAAGGACACATAAATTCAAGCTTCCTAAAAATGACAGACTTGCAAGCCTTCTTTCAACGCCACTTTATCTGAGTGAGTATTTACAGGATTATACTGAGACGAAGGCAGATATTAGCTATACTGATTTTCGCGAAATTATTTGGAAGAAGCAGATCCAGAATTCAGGTTTTCAATCAAATAATTTACACAGACGAAGAGAAGAGTCTTTTTTGAAGATCGCTAAGCAACGTGCAAATGAGGGAGGATTCTTCGTTAGGACTGGAGAATCTGATCATGAAGCGCTTCAGAAACTAGAAGCGAGCGAGATTATCAAATTTGATTCAAACGCTGGCGGATACTTCATAACACACGATGTATATGAAGAGTGGGCTTTAGATATGATTATCGAGAGGGCCTTTAGCACTGCTACCAGCTTCGATAATTTTTACACTGAAATAGGTAGTTCGCTTCCAATTCGACGTGCCTTTAGAAATTGGCTATCCGACAAACTTTTTGCAAGTGATGAAAAAGCAAAGAAGTTGATTGCATTTACGGTGCAAGATGGTTCCGTTGAGAATTATTGGAAAGATGAGGTTTTAGTCTCAGTACTCCTCTCAGATTATTCAAAAGTATTCTTTGATCTTTTTGAAGAAGAATTACTTAAGGAACCTGAACGAGTCGTTTCTGTCGAAAGCTCTTCCAAAGTGATTAGGGTGGTTAATGTTAATTACAAGATCGAACAAAGACTGCTACACAGAATTCTCTTCTTGCTGAGAATTGCCTGCAAGACTGTAGATGACAATTTCTTGAATCGTCTGGGTTTAACTCGAGCAAATGCACTTACACTAGAAACTATATTTACGACTCCTAAAGGTAGTGGGTGGTCTTCTGCCATTGCTTTCGTCAACAAACATAAGGACAGGCTTCAACTTATGTATATGCATGTCATCCTCCCAGTACTGGATGATTGGAACCGAAGTAATAAGCAAGGAGAAACTACTAAGGAAGCAAGTCAGATTGCATTGTTTTATTACAACACCCTTACAGCCAAGAATGATTTTTACTTCAGTTCTCGTGATAGCTCCAAAGAGCAACTCATCAGAACTATTCTTAGTGGCTCAGGGGAAATAAAAGAAGAGTTGACTGAAATTGTAGATGGAGTCATTGCCGCGCAGGATACATCCCATCGAACTCGATATTACGAATTGGTAAAAGTGATGCTTTCTTCAATTATCAATAGCACCGAAGTTGCACGTCATCTTCCGAAAGAAATCATAAAACTTGCAAATCTATTTTGGTTTTATAAACCTCGTGAAGATAGGCATTCATATTCTGATTACAGGAATGGCATAGAGCAATACTTTGATCTCACGGAGGGCCATCTTGAGTATTACCCAGCTAGTGCTTTTCAGACACCAATAGGAACGATGTTGCAAGTCGCCCCTCAGGAAACGGTCAACTTTATTTTAGCATTTACTAATAAGTCGATCGGGTATTTTGCCAAATCAGAATTCGCGCAGTACGAAGCTGAAGAAATAGATGTCGTAGTAGATGCTTCGGGTCAAACTATCAAACAATATGCCTGTCACAGAATTTGGAATTTATATCGGGGAACGCAGGTTGCTCCACCATTACTTGAATCTATTCATATGGCTCTGGAGCATTGGTTGCTCGGTATAGCAAAAACCTGGGATCCTGAAGTTGTAGAGAAGTGGTGCCTTTATCTCATCAAAAATTCTCGATCCGTCTCGATTACTGCAGTAGTAGTCAGCGCTGTTCTTGCCGAACCGTCGAAGCTATTCAATATTGCAAAAATTCTTTTCAGAACTAAGGATTTCTTTTTCTTTGATTCTTCAAGAATGTACCTCGATATGAGTAGTGCGAAGTTCACTTACTCGATGGCCCATGATCCAATGGGCTTATTCAAGAACGAGAGGCTGCAGACTTGTGAAGATAAGCATCGTAATCACTCACTTGAAAATCAGGCACTTAACTATCAGTTATTTGCGAATGAGGGCGAAGCGGAAGAAGTGTCTAAAACTAGACAGGAAGAGGTATGGAAAATACTTGATGAATACTATGCAAAACTACCTAACAAATCAAAAGAGACTGATGGTGATAAAACCTGGAGACTTTGTTTGGCAAGAATGGATCGTCGAAAAATGAAGATAACTACAGAGAAAAAAGACGATCAAGTTCTTATTAGTTTCAACCCTGAGATTGATCCAGAGTTAAGACAACACAGTGAAGAAGCGCAGGCAAAAAGTTCCGAAGCATTGAAATATACACCTTTGCAATTATGGTCGAGTCATAAGTTTGAAAGAAAGGAAGAAGTAAAAAATTACCCACAATATGAAAATGATCCTGTGCTCGCGCTTTCTGAAACGAAAGCAATCCTGGAACAGCTAGATAAAGATAAACTCGAAGAGAGTCAATTCAGATTATTCTACCGGTCAGTTCCATCATATGTCTGTGCCGTACTTTTGCGAGACTACTCAGACAAACTGTCTCCTAAGGATACAGAGTTTTGTAAAAAAGTAGTACTCGATTATGCATCTATGCCTTTGAAGGCAGGTTTTCGATATCAGGTTGGCGACGGATTAGAAGCATCAGTTAACGTCCTTCCTCTATTGATCAAAAAGTTTCCCAAGGATGCTGAAAAAATCAAAGTGATACTTCTTCTCGTTCTTTTCGACTCCTATCCGATTGGTATGAGCCAACGAGTCTCTGATTATGCGGTCGCGGCAGTTCTGCAACATCTGTGGTCAGAAAGTCCCGAGGATGCAAAAGCTATATTCCATGGGTACTTATTTCTTAAACCTAAGTTTGATGAAATAAGCGAGTCTATTCGAGAAGAGAGTCGAAAGAAACAAAAATATGACTTCTCTACAATCTCTGTCATAAAGCGTTTTAAAAAAGAGTGCAAAGCCCAGATCAATAAAGCCTTATCAAATCAACTCTCTTATACAGATCTACAGAATGTTGCAGAGATAGATCCCGGCATACTCGTAACTGCTTTTCTGCTGGTACCGCTAAAAACTAGTGACGAGAATCATAAGAAGTTTTTACGAGAAATTTGCCCTGTGCTCATAGAAGCATTTAAGAATGAGGACAAGGAAGAGCGTCTGGACTATATGCTTGAACATAGATTTTTAGATAAGTTTGCTTACTTTGTCCTCTATTCTCCAAAAGAAGAAATTGAAACGTATGTGAAGCCATTTACGGAACTCATTGGTGATTTCAGGCGAAGGAAAGCTGTGGCTGATGTACTAGAAGCGTTTGTTATTGCGGAAGATTCTATAAATCAATACGAAGAATTTTGGACTGTTTGGAAGGTTTTCTATCCGAAGATTGTGGAACTATGCTCAGATGAAAATCACCTTAGATACGCTGAAAGTGTTGTTCATAAATACCTCCTAGCATTGCAATGGAAGAAAGGGGCGAAAGAATGGCGCTCTCTGAAAGACAGAGAAAAGACTTTCTTTAAGAAAGTATCTGAAGATATGGGAGGTAATACCCCTGTCTTGTATGCTTTGACAAAACTTCTGAATGATATAGGTAGTAATTTTGTTCCTGAGGGTATTGCTTGGATTAGTGATTTGCTACAGAAGAATCCAGATCTTTCTCGTAAGGAACTAGAAGTAAACACTGTTTATTATCTGGAGAATCTTGTGAGGAGTTACATTCTTAAAAATCGGCAAAAGATCAAGACTAATCCGCAGTTAAAAAATCAGATTCTCATCATTTTGGATTTCCTCTTGGAAAAGGCTTCGGTAATAGCTTATTTATTGCGAGAGAACATATTGTAGACACCGAATTTGACCCTAAACAGCCCTGTGTACGCTTTTCCAAGCCTATTCAGGGCTTTTTACGTTGTCTCGGCCAATACCCACTAATTTGCACTTCTTCGGACCTCATACTTACCTGGTCCTAAAGGAAAAGTAATGCACACCGAAATGCACTACATTTGCTCTTAGGATATGACTGTCCGAGGAGATGAAAGTAATGCAACGCATTTTTCACTTTTTAGACAATAGGATTAAGACAGTCCTCGGGGGGTAAGAGTAATTCCTACAGTTAGGAACTTTATACACCTTAGGATAAATCCATAATCCTAGCCATAAAAAGTAATACACCATGTTTTGCTTTTTTTAAGCACTAGGATTAGATAGTTCTTTGGTCCGAAGTAATTCCTGCAATTAGGAAAATATAGGGCCTCAGAATAGACAAATCGGATGGTCCCAAAGTAATGCACGCAATTTTGCACGAAATAGGATCTACGATACATAACATCCAGTTGCATGGAAAGAGCTGAGTCACTTGCAACTGGGACTCAGCTCTTTCTATTTCTGGAAGAGACTAAAGGTCGAAATTATTAACCAAACACTACACCATCATGCTAAGTAAACAAGCACTAGATGAATATCGAGAGATCTATCGCCAGGAACATGGCGAGGTTCCATCAGATGAAATTCTTGTTGAAGAAGCTACCAAACTCCTGACGGTCTTTGATCTTGTCTATCGGCCTGTGAAAAAGGTGTGGCTTACAGAATATGAACAACAACGAGAAGTATTTCCTCGAGTGGTTGGACCCGAAGAAAAAGAAAGTGGAGATAGCTCATGCCTACCACAAGGCGAAGATCGAGGAACTGAAGAATCAGATTGACCGGTCCTTATTGCGCGGTAAGAGAAAGCCTACTCGATTTTTCGTGGAGAATGAATTTGTAGAGCATGGCTATATGGAAAAGTTGCCAAAGCTCTGCACGCTTGTTTACTGCGCAATCTTGAAACATGGAAATACACAGACACAAGTCGCCTGGCCAAGCTTAACCACGATTCAAGACTTAACTGGGGAGAAGAATAGAAACTATGTTGCCAATGCGGTCCGGCTTCTTGTTGAGTGCAGCATCCTTGGTGTGGTTCAGACAAAGAGTGGATTCAAAACTCTGAACCTGTACTACTTTAAGTCGGTCGATTTTTGGAAAAGCATTGCCCATGTTAAAGGGCGTCTCAAACTTAAAGATTCAGTTGCGCAGTATCCAGATATACATCTCCGTAGTATCCGAAAACGCAGGAACCGTAGTATTAACGTAGATACTCTAACTAACCAAAATAATAAATCCCCGAATTCTTTAACTAGCATTGGAGATGTTCTTAAAAGAAAAATGCATAAGTGGCAGCTACCACTAGAAGTTGCTATTCAAGACCCTTCTGGGCATGATGTCGTCCAGACAGCCTATGAAGGAAACATACCCTTAAGTGAGGTAGTGAGACCCACAGAAAACGGAGATAATTTTCCCGATATAACGGGAAATTTACGGGAAGTCAGTAGTATCCAATCAGATACTACGGAACCACCCTTTAAAAACGGCGAAAAATGGGCAGAGCCAGTAAATGAGACCCACATATCTGACACACAAACAAACAATGAACCAGACAAATCAACCAATTAAATATTTCCTCTACGCACGTAAATCCAGCGAGGCAGAAGACCGTCAAGCGGCGTCCATAGATGCTCAGAAAGACGAGCTTATGAAGATTGCAAAGGATCAAGGTCTACAAATCCTGGATATCCTTGAAGAATCACAATCAGCCAAGAAGCCAGGCAGGAAAGTATTCAACTCAATGCTTGAAAGAATCTATAAAGGCGAAGCCAATGGCATCCTGTGCTGGAAACTGGACCGCCTAGCCCGTAATCCTGTCGATGGTGGCCAGATAAGCTGGATGTTGCAGCAGAGTGCGATATCCCAGATCGTCACCTTCGGCCGAACCTATTATCCGACAGACAACGTCCTCATGATGCAGGTGGAACTTGGAATGGCCAACCAGTTTATTCGAGACCTATCAGTGAATGTGAAGCGAGGTCTGCAAAAGAAAGTGAGAGATGGCTGGATGCCAAGTGGCGCACCAATCGGATACCTCAATACTCCAAACAAGCAAAAGGGTTATAAGACTTTGGAAAGAGATCCTGAAAGGTTTCCCTTGGTCCGAAGACTTTTTGACCTTGCTCTTACCGGCAACTATTCAATGGCCCAGATTTGGAATATTTCAAGAAAGCAATTGAATCTCCGGACGGTCCCACGTAGAAACATTGGCGGCGAACATCTTTCTCGATCAGCAATTTATGCAGTCCTAGGGAATCCATTTTATTACGGTTGGTTTGAGTTTCCGCTACACAGTGGTAATTGGAATAAAGGAGCGCATGAGCCAATGGTTACCAAAGAGGAATTTGATAGGGTCCAAAAAATTATGGGCCGAAGCAATCAACCACGCCCACGACATGAGGAGCGAATGTTTGCTTTTACTGGTCTTATGAAATGCGCCACCTGTGGTTGTAGTATTACAGCTCAAGCAAAAGTAAAGCGATGCAAGAACGGCAACGTCCATCATTATGTCTACTATAACTGCACCAAAAAGAGATATGATGCCGGTTGTACTGAAAAGCATGTAGAAGTAAAACTGCTACATCTACAGATTGGAGCGATCCTTAAAGATATAAGAATTTCAGAAGAGTATCGTGACTGGGCGGTCCGCCATGTTCATGAGGTCCGCAAGACTGAGGCCGAGAGTGATTCAATTGCAATAAGGACCAAACACAAGGAGTGTGAAGAAGTAACGCAGCAGCTGCAGTCTTTAACCTTAAACTTCACCGCACCATCCAACAAGGCTCGAACCATCATTGGCGAACAGGAATATCAGTCCTTAAAATCAGACCTACTCAGAAAGAAGGGCCTTCTTGAAGACGAGTTGAAGATTAAGAATAAGGCAGTTGAACAATGGGCAGAACTATCAGAGCAAACCTTTGACTTTGCGTGCTACGCCCATCTTTGGTACGCAAATGGAGATGAAAAGACCAAAAGAGCGATACTCGCATGCCTTGGCTCGAACCTCACCATTTCCGACAAAAAGATCCAGCTTTCCTACAGTTCTTTCTTTTTGAGCCTCATAAAAGCACGAGAAGCTATTATGCAGGAAATAGAGCACGCTCGAACCTCTAAAAAGCCAGGCCAAATACAACAAAAGTGGCATCATGTGCCACTTTTGTCAGTCAGGCTCCGGCGGTAGGATTCGAACCTACGACCAATCGCTTACATTTATCCTCTAATTGCTTAAAGGGATGGACTAGATCATCATCCTTCACTTTTCAGTGAGTGGGATGTGAGGCGCTTCCGTCTCGTTAATTTTATTTAGCGAGAAGTACTCTCTTGCGAGATAGTCTCTACACCTTCCCGCCACAACCTTTCGGATGTTGGCGGGCTCGGCTCGGTATTATCCACATGGGACTTCACCGAATTCACCTCATTTTTCAACCCGCTTTACAGCGGGAAGCTGCGTAAAACCGTCGTGCAATTCCATATGACAATTAGCGCAGAGGAGGACACACTTATCAATTTCGTTTTTTATCCTCTGCCAAGAATACGTTAGACCTCTGTCTGATATCCCGAAGGATTTCTTTTTAGGATCTCGATGATGGAAACTTAGCGCTCGCTCACATCTAGAGTAACCGCAAATTTCACATTTACCACCTTTGTATTCTCGAGCCATTTTCCTTAACTTAATTCTTCTTAAAGAAACGGCCCTTACCATATAGGCTGCTCGATCAGCATAGGTTCTTGTTTCTTTTCGTGGCATAACTCAGTTGAGTATACCATCTGTAAGCCAAGAACCTGTCCACAGGCGACTGCGCTACCACTGCGCCACGCCGGAATATGATATTCATCTTTCAGAATATCAAGCGTGATAGTAACAAAAAAAATTCAAAATTGCTATGGTTTTATTAATATTTGCTTTTTTGCCATAATGTGTTAATTTATAAATAGTTAACTTTGAGTAACATTTTTAGGAGATAGCATGTGATTGATATCAAAGAGCCAGGTAAGGCAAACAGATTGTTACATTTGATTGCGGTGTTGCTCCTCTTTATTTTCTTTATCGTCTTCGCTGTGAATTATGGTCAGGAGGGTGAGAGGACAAAGATGTGGGTAGCGCTCACTGGAGTAATCTTTCTTGCCGGGGTGTTGTACCAAAAGTGGGTGAACTGGAAATAGCCAATGATAAAATAAAATCCCGCGTTTGGATTACTCCAAACGCGGGATTGTTTTTTCTTAAAGAACTTTGTTTACAGTTTAAGCGATGCTGTAGCCACCAGCTATCTCATCTCAAGTGAGATTTTGTTCTAAGTTACATATTGACAAAATTGGTAAATTATGCATGAATAAAAGAGGTTGTTCTTAAACAAGAAAGGAGGTGAATAATGGTGGAGGAGAACCGCCGACACACAGGTTTTGTGGTTGGATATACTGGCCAAAAAGAGAAAGGATATTGGACTGTGCGAGTAAAAGATCAAGCCAGCTCGTATGATAGGCTAAAGTTTGTTGTTGCGTCTTCGCATGATGACGTAACTCTTGCTAGGGGTTTGAATGTTGATTTTTTAATTGGTTCACTTGATGTGTCCAATGGTAACCGTCTTCTTCGGGCTGTTGATGTTAAAGTTCTGAACTGAAACATCACTTAAGCGTAACAAGGTCATAAAGTCAAAAAGGAGGAAATGCCATGTCTACCCCCAAAGCTACAGCAGCTGAACTATTAAAGATGTTCGGTGCTAGAAGGCCAGATCA
This sequence comes from uncultured Candidatus Saccharibacteria bacterium, assembly GCA_964648765.1. Taxonomy (GTDB): domain Bacteria; phylum Patescibacteriota; class Minisyncoccia; order Phycocordibacterales; family JACOZG01; genus JBBTTN01. Next base: position 23,702 of record CAZYLF010000002.1, on the reverse strand, counting down.
GCTTGATTTGGGTTTACTTCGGAGGTTTATTGAAGACAAGGGTTTTGATTTGTCAGCTATTAACAAATTGGCTGAGCAGGGATTTTTTGGCAACGCACTGTTGAATCTGGTATTGCGTCAACCAAACGCTGATACCGGGTTAATCGACAACTATGCTTTGGCTCTCCCCCACATACAACCCGCCGAGACTTCTCCGTATAACGGATCACATGAAGAAAATGGTCGTATTGGCAAAGCCCTTGCGAGTAGCGGGATTGCTGAGGGTAACAATTTTATTGGTGAGGGGGCGTCAGGCGTTTACTTTACCGATGTCCGTATACCCCAATCACTCAGAAGTGTTCCTGTCGCCGTAATTGGTTATGGGGCAGCCGGGATCCTTGTTTCAGCCGCACTTCAAAGAGTTGGCTTTGAAAAGATCACGGTTTATGAGAAGAGTAGGCCATTAGGAATCTGGGCACAAGATAATGTCCATGGATTGTCACGCAATAATCCCCGACGGTTACAGTTTTTCGGGGATGTCCTTGAGCCTGCACCTGGAGATGGGGATGAGGTGCGGATTTTTCTGGATAACTTGGCTACCCTTAAAACAGTGACTGAGAATGTTACTGGAATTAAGCCGGGTAAGCTAAAGCATTTACTGAGTTTTGCGGGTGGTAAAACGGCAACATATCCGATTGTGATAAATGCGATTGGAATGGGTAAACCCAAACCGATCTCCGATCCTTTACGGATGACTACTACTGCAAAGGTGAGTGAAGCGGGTGCACGGTGGCAGTATTTCCTCCGGCCAGCTGAGGCAAAGGGGAAGCGATTCATTCTTATCGGTCTTGGTAACTCGACCGCTGAAATGATCCACCAGATTCACAAACTTATCGACAATGGATATGAGGTTGATTATCGAATCCTTACTCATTACCCCGAGGCGGCGACTTTCAATCCAAATTCTTATGTCGAGAGTGGAGAAAGGGTTTATCGGGTATTCAGAGATTTATCTCGGCCGAACTTGGTTGATTATCAAGGTGATTTGCCAGAATACCGTCATGACTATTTCCGAGCATTATATGGAGGTAAAATTATCTCCAATGTGAAGCACTGGGAAGTTGATGGCGGTGTGATCCAAATTTTCGGTCCAAAGGGTAAATTTCTCGATCAGCTCCCGTACGATCGAATCATGACCTTGATTGGTTACCAACATTCCAAAGAAACCATGGAGATGATGGGTTGTTCGTACGACACAAAAAAGGCATGTGCCTTGTTTGATTACGATGGCGAATTTGCGTCAAACGAATTTGATCCTCGTAAACCTGAACGGTTGAGTCGTGGTTACTTTGGATTTGGGTGTGTAGTTGAGACTCCTGAAAATCCCAACGCCATTGTTATTCCCGGCATGCTCCACTCTTTGGGTGATTTGGTTTTTGGAGTGATCATGAGAGCTGCAGAGTACAAAAAAACGCGTCGAATTAGGTAAAAATGACCCACAAAGTCATTTTGCCCCCACTGTCCTAAAAGTGGGGGCTTTTTATTTTAGCTATTGACAAATTATTTCTATATGCTAGTAAATATACAGGTAACGGGACCTTGAAAACTAAACTATGTAAAGGAGGTAAAACATGTCTTTGGTGGTTAAAACTACTGATTGGACAAGAAGTTTGGAGACTCAACAGGATTTTGAGGGTATCACGAGGGAGGTCTTGGGCGATAAGCTGGCATACATGGATGAGATTGAAATTCATGATGGTATGCATGACACAGAAAGGCAAAAGCATATTCCTCCACAAAATCGTGATAACAGATTTGTCATTAACATTTTTGCGACTCCGTCAAAAGTTGCCTCAGTTAGGTTAACCCCAAAGAAAATTTGGGGTCACCCAATGGCAATTTGTGAATCGGGCGAAAGAATGTATGAACCGTCTGGTGATGGATTGGTGATTGTGGACCCGAAAACAGGAGATGTTATGGCCGAACTGGTCGGCAATAGCTTGTATTTTCTGTTTCGCGCAAACAGTGATCGTTATTCTGATCGCAAATCCAGAAATGCCATCTATAGGGGGATACTCTTGGAAGCGGTGAAATTTTTGCGCATTGGTTTGCCCACTTTGGAGCAATGCCAGCGGGGAGAATTTCCGCCAATCGATCGGGATCTTTTGGGGCGAATCAAGATGTCCATGCACGCACATCGCGCAGAGTTAGAGCAACACATGGCTCAGCGGGGAGAATTGGATCGGCAATTTGCTGACATAACCAATAACACCAGTGAGTCAGACAGGGCTATCAAACTCTTGGCTAATATTCCTGAGATAAAAAAAGTTGAGGTTCAGGGGGACAAACTTATATTGTTTACCCATGTAATGTATGCGTTAAGTGGAGACGGTAAACAACTCTATGAGTTAGGTGAGTTTAAGGTGACGTTAAGTTTTGGAGACAAGGCTGATGCGTCATTTTCTAATCTAACTCGTAGGCCTTTCCACCGTGATGAACGTTATGCAGCTGAGTACGGTCATCCCCATGTGGATCGATCTAAAGGACATTGGTGCCAGGGTGAAGGCGCTTGGATCATTAAACTTTTGCAGAATTTTGAGTTTGAAGCAGCAACTCTTTTTGCTCTGAAAGCTATTGATTCTGTAAATGAGGATGATGCGTATCAGAGAATCCTTCAAATTTTTCCTAGGGCTGTAGCAAGGATGGAGTACCCGAAGGAAAGAGCGCCGCTATCACCTGAAACGCTCAGAGCGTTTCAGGTATTGTATTCTCAAAATCGTCAAACGAGGGAGCATGGTTTGAAAGCTAGAGTAGTTGAGCTTTTAAACCAAATTGATGCCAATCGTCGGTCAGTTTTCTATGCTGCGCTTGCTAATACGCTGGGAGTTTTAAAACCCCAAGAAGTGGCAAGTAAAGTTCATAATGAGCTGGAGAAGCTATGGAAACTCAAAGAGGTGCGAGAGATTAATTTGTTGGGTTCTACCCTACATGTAGTTTTCTCACAACTTGAGGTCACCGACATAAGCACTGACCAAGTATATTCAGTTGGCCCTCTTCATCTCCAGTTTAATACTCGAGATGATGCAGTAAGGGTCATTAATCCGTTTCCAATTTACCACGACAGATTTGGCGCGGTACATGTTCCCCAATTGGGAGCAACGGAAAAGGATGCAGTAGGTATCGGTCAGTTAAGTTTGGTGGTTCCTGAATTGTTGGGAAGTCTGGAAATTGAGTCAGCGGTTATTGTGACTCTAAATTTTCTCAAGGAGTTTGATGGTAAGAAAGTGAATCCATCAATACTTGAGTCAATGGGGAAATTGCGAGTTGCTGAAAAAGCCGCTTAGATATTGTTTTGTCTCTTACTAGGGAGAGTTTGCTATGAGGAATTACAGAGGAGTGGTCGGAAAGGGAGGGAAGTTAAAACCTAAACGAGAATTGCGTCAGATCAGGTGGACACATCCTGAGGAAACAGGAGTGACGTTTAATGAGCCTGAGCAATTTTCCACCGTGGTTGAGAGACTACGGGTGCCTCGCAAGATTTCAGCTTTGGTGGAAGTCACACCGCTTGCAATGTTTAAGATGCATGCGTTCGTGAGCGGTATTGGGTACGAAGTAGGTTGGTTGGGCACCGCCGTTCGGGAGAAAAGACAAACTATCGTCAATGATGTTTATCTTTTCAACCAGGGGGTTAGTGGTGGACATACTGAAATCACCACTGATAGTTTGTTTAATTTTGCTTCGGAGTTGCTCAGAAAACCCAAGGGAGAAGAAGCCTTCAACAATATCAGGTTTTGGGGCCATTCTCATGTTAATGGATCGGTTTATCCTTCTACTCAGGATGATGAACAGATGGACGTCTTTCGTGACCGAGGTTCGGAGTTCTTCTTACGAGGAATTTTTAATCGGCGTGGAGAGGTTAATCTGTCTTTGTTTGACTGGCGACGAGGATATGCAATTCATGACGTGCCCTGGCGTTTAAGGGGCCCAGCTTTGCCTTCATTGGATGAGTTGCGTGCTCTGTGGTTTGAATTACGTGCGGAGATGCGGGAGAAAGTGAAGGCTTATTCATTTATCACTGTCGCCCCGCAGCCGCAAAAATACTGGACACCTTTTTCGTGGATGAGTCCTAATCAGCAGACGGACGATTAATGATGAAAGGAAAAAGATGCTTGATACCATACGCCATCTCGAGGTCTTTGCTCCAGAGCAATTTGGAGAGCAAAGAGTTAGTGTGATCGGAGTGGGAGCCACGGGGTCGCGAATTGCGATCGGGTTGGCAAAACTCGGGATATCCAAGATTGATATTTGGGATCCCGATAAGATTGAGGCGCACAATATTCCTAACCAAGCTTTTGGCAACAATCATGTTGGCCGGTTAAAAACAGAGGCCTTGGCGGAGATTATTCTGGAGCAAACAGGTACTCAGGTTACTGTTCACCCAGAACGAGTAGATGGCTCACAAAGATTGGGAGATGTTGTCTTTCTGTTGACTGACACGATGGCATCTCGAAAGGAAATCTGGGAAAGAGGCATCCGTTTGAAACCCTCGGTCAAACTTATGATTGAGACCAGAATGGGGGCAAATAGTGGGCGGGTTTATACCATAAACCCCAATGCCCCCACCCAGGTCAAAGGGTGGGAAAGTACTCTTTACGGTGACGATGTTGCACCCGTGTCAGCGTGTGGAGCGTCGATTACAGTTGGATCTACTGCCGAAATTGTCTCAGGTTTGGCGGTTTGGCAGTTGATTCGGTGGCAGCAAATTCAGAGCAAGCTCAAGGAGGGGAAACCTCTCACTGACGAGCTTGAAAATGAATTGGTCTTTTCGTTACAGCCTACGATGGTCGTAGGTCAAATGTATAAGTAGGGAACACTCTAGAGGAAAGGATTAAGTTATGACAACGGCAAAGACATCTAATCGGAAGAGTGCGGGTGGTAGCGTTACCGGAAAGAAAGTTGCGAAGAAAGAAGCTCCGGCGAAGAAGTTTGAGATGAAGTTGGGAGCATTTCCGGGTGGTCAGGTGAAGGCGTACAAGCTTGCCGAGGGCAGCACTATCGTTGATGCTTTCAAGGCAAGTGGGTATGAGAGCAAGGTTGATGCATCCTCGGACGTTCGGCTCAATGGACAAAGAGTTTCAAGCTTTGACATCGCCCTGAACGAAGGAGACCAGGTTTTGATCTTTACAAAGGTTCGCGGCAACTAGGCCAAACCATTTGTAGTTTAGAAACAAGTAGTCATACCGCACCAACAGCTTCGGCTGGTGGTGCGGTTTTTTTATATATGCAAAATAAAATCCCGCGTTTGGATTACTCCAAACGCGGGATTGCTTTTTTGAAGAAAGAACTTTGTTGATCAGGTGACGCTGTAGCCACCCGTCTTTTTCTCGAGGTCAAAGTTGGCCTCGATAAAGTCGATCACTTCTTGTGGGTTGATATCCTTGGAGAAAACGATATTCGGACCATGTTGATCCAGATACACCGCTTTCAAATTACCAAACTGAGCAAGCCCTCGAGAAGTGTTTTTACCGCACTCGTGGCTACCACACTCATATTCGCGCTGTGACACCGTTGGTACCATTGAGCCCGGTTTAATTGGGCAATGGAAGTGCACAATGCAATCAGTGCCAGGGTGATCAGTGAAAACAATCCTTTGTGATTGCCCACCCACCGACGGCTTGGAGCCGTAGGCGATGATTGAGTCCGGCCCATCCGTTTTTACCATCACGAGGCCCACTGTCTTCATATCATTAAAGTCAGTTTTGCGACGTGAGGTGAGAAAGGTGGTGTCATCAATCTTCACCGCAAAGTGCCCGGCTGTAACACCGCGGAACTTTTTGTACGCGCCGCGGTCAATGCAGAAGTCCACAACTTTGCGGAGTACCGGCGGGACCAATTCAGAATCCCAAGCCACAGGTTCGCCAGCCACCACGGTGCTTCTGGTGAAGGTGAGGTGAGAGCGCAAATAGGTCATCTGCACCAAGGCCATAATGGCATCTGTGCGACTTTTGGTCTCATGGTAAACCGCTTCTTCAGGCACAATAATCATATTGTGCCGGGTCACCACGTCATTAGCCAACACCAAGTTTGAACTCGAGCTTTTAAGCAGATGAAGCCCGGCCAGATACTGTTCTTCAGGTGTGGCTCCAGCTGTGGTTTTAAAACTCACGAGGAAGATATCCTTGCGTGGTCTGCGCCCCTCACTACCATTCCTTATCATCCCCACCAATTTATCGGCAGGTGTGAGGTGCATCTCGTAGCTAAGGGGTTTGCCGCCTTCATCCGAAGTGTGGAGACGTGTGGCATATTTGTCAGACGTAACTTTACCAATTGTGCCATCAAAATCAACGATGGCCGGATTCCAGAAAATGATTCTGGTCCGCGGATCATCAACCAATTCCAAAACCAATTCTTTTAAGTCTTCGCTGGTTTCAATATGACTCGTTGGGTCAGCCATCCTGGTGAGATGGAGTTCAATCTGCATTGCCTCTGACTCAAGTTGAGCCAGAGTGGCGATAAAACGAGCCGTCGAACCGTATGCTGGAGCGCAAAGTCCCAAATGTGACCTGACGTGGGAAATTGTCCCGCCGCCTACTACGTGTACTTTTTTCGGAATCATTAGGTTCCTCCTTTCATGTAAATGAACCTAACCGTAAACTAGTAGGAAAGTTGCATTTTGTCAATATTAGATTTGTGTTGACAAAAATCGGGGTGGATGCTAGATGTATGGGCAGAGTGAGTCGCGTAGGCTCACAGGTAGCGGTCTTTGAAGGAGATGGACATGTCGAAGTTTATGGATGATCTGAAAAAGGCACTAGAGGGCATTCCCGATGAGGAGGTTAAGAGCATTGATGACAAGCTTAAGCGTGGAGAAAAGGTTCTCGGAGTGATTGAGGATCCCTATACTCGGAAGCTTGTTTTTCTCCGAAATCGTCTCATTGATGATCGAGATGCCATCAAAAAGGCTCGAAATGATGCTGCGCTGGAGCATATGAAGAAGAGAATGCACACCGTCATTGACAATCTTGGCGTGAAAGCCTCACCCGATCAAACTAAGCCAGAAGATCCTACTCCTTGTGAGTGCGCAGCTTGTACTTCTACTGCTGCGTTGGAGAAGGTGGGGTTGATGCTGGACGCGGTGGATTCGCTCGCTGCTACTTGCGTTCATTTTGAACTTTCGGACGAAGCCCGGAGCAAGATTGACGAGGAGAGTGGGCGGCTTGGCATCAGGGAGAACTGGCAAATTGTTCTTGAGCGAGAGCGACCAATGTTTCCTACGCTAGAAGACATTTTCGGAGCCTTCTCCGGCCATAGACGCTAGTTAGTTGTTAGTTATGTGGTTTTGATTATCGCCGCGCTGGTGCATTTGCCAGCGCGGTTTTTTATTTGACTAAATATCAAAACAAGCACATGCTTAATTCTTAGTGAGACCTTTATTATAACGAAAGGAGGGTCGGATGAATTGGGTGATGATTTTAATGGCAATGTTGCCAAGTCTGATCCTCCTGGTGGGAGGGTGCAACCGTGCAGCCTTGGGAGGTGGCGTGCGACAGGTAAAGGCCAATGTGGCCGGAAAAAATGTGCGCATTTTGCTCCCGCTTAGTGAGTTACGTTTTGAGAACGACAAGGTTCTGCCTGGTGTGGATGTGTACACTAGACTCCAGTTTGCTCAACTTTTGGCGCAATCTGGCGCGGTGGATGTAGACAAGCCATTTGGTAGCGCACAGAGTTTGGGTTTTGGTGCGCGGTGGTATCCATTTGAGGATAATCCTAAAGTTGGTCGGCGAGTTGGCGTGGATATTGTGGGCGAAGTCTTCCACGTCAGTTACGCAATTGAAGACACATTTAAGGGTTTAGTGAAGTATCAAATCAAAGATAATCTTTGGGGTTACGGCATCACGCCAGGACTAACGGGGGAAATTCCGCTGAATTGGCCTGGACATTGGCACTTATCTTGGCATGTGGGTTGGAGCTTTCTTGATGTTTGCAATAGTGCGTTTGATATTGACGGAGCATTGAGCGCAAGCGTAACTCTCCAAACCGCAATTAAATAAAAAGGAGAAATTAGGGCCCCGTAAAAGCACAGTGTGCTTTTACGGGGTTTTTATGTTATGATACGGCAATCTAAGAAGTAGCAGCAAAGTCGACTTCCGCGGATATTTAAAAAGTTATAAAAAAATCAAATGGCAACAGGAACAATCAAGACTTTAACTCCAAAAGGATTTGGCTTTATCGCTCGCGATGGCGAGACTAAGGACCTCTTCTTTCATTCAAAGGAGTTACAAGGCGTGACTTACGATGAGTTAAAGGTTGGCGATACTCTCTCTTTCGAAGTAGTCGATGGCGAGAAGGGCCCAGCCGCCACCAACGTCACCCGCGCTTAGTTTTTAAACTTTGTGCAAGCGAGAACCCATAAAACGTTCTGTTTTATGGGTTTTTTGCTTATTAAATCAGCGCTTGACATTTATTAATATATTTGCTAGTATGTAAGCAGTTAAGTAAGCCAACGAATTGTAGTAGTTGGTTAGTGGTTACGGTTGATGGCCGGGCCACGAAGGGTTCCTTAAAATAGGAGGTTAGACTTATGTCGGCCACCACGTTGTTCCGGGTTACTCCACCATCATTTATTGTTGTCCATGGAATGTTGGAAGTAAACATGGGAGGTCACCTCATACTTAGCGGTGTTGGTGATACTGTGTTTTACAAGAAACATGGGAGTTTCTCACTTCTCTGGGGAGATGTGGATTCTGGAGTTGTTGCTCACACTACCACAGATGGTAACCAGATAAAGTTTTTCATCCCGCAGGGATGCCGAGTAGATGCCTCATGCGGTGTTGTTGGCGAACCGTGGCTGATCAACCATAATTCTTTCAGTGACGCAGTTACGGGTCGATATCCCAGTATGGCTAAGACCAAGTGCCGAACTTGGTCGGGCTTCAATGCTGGGCAAATTGTTCGGCACTCTATGCTTGGTGAAGTGTGGGTACTTCAGGCAAATTTTTTGGATGTTCCTCGTGGCTACGTGCCGGTCCGTGAAGTCAGGACTGATAAGGAATGTCTTGTCCCAGACTATAGTCTAGGGAAGTAAACAAGTCGTGTAAGATATTTCGCCGCCTGGGTCCTAGTGATCCGGGCGGTATTTTTATGCTAAAATTATCCTGTTACAAACCTAATTTAAATTTTATGGATAAAGTTCAACATTTTGAGATTCCGGCTGATGATTTGGAAAGGGCGAAAAAGTTTTATGAATCCACTTTCGGTTGGAACACTATGGATTGGCCAATGCCCGATGGATCTAATTACGTCGGTCTTCACACCGGTCCAGTGGATGAAAAAAATATGTGGAAGGAGCCAGGATTTATAAATGGCGGAATGTTTAAGCGCGGTGGCCAATTCCCTATCACCACACCCACCGTGGCCGTGGTGGTGCAAAACCTTGATGAGTCACTTGGCAAAGTTACCGCCGCTGGTGGTACAATAGTAATGGCTAAAAAGGAGATCGCTGGCATGGGATATTATGCCTATGTTAAAGACACGGAGGGTAATGTGGTGGGTGTGTGGGAGGATATTAAAAAAAATAAATAATAATTATGGAACAACCAATAAATTCGCAGTCGACGCCAGTAACAAGTCACGATCAAAATAAGTTGATGAGTGTGCTTGCTTACATTGGACCGTTGGTGATTGTGTCTTATTTAGTCGCTAACAAAAACTCATTTGTTAAATTTCACATCAAGCAAGGTTTAGTGCTTTTTGCAATCAGCATCATTTGTTGGTTCTTAAGAATGGCAGTATACTCGTATGCTTTCTGGTCAATTTTAAATATCGTCAATTTGGCGGTATTGATTCTGGCAGTTATTGGCATCATTAATGCTCTCAATGGTAAAGAGAAGGAGCTCCCAGTGGTGGGTCAATTCTCTAAACATTTCCCGATCTAGTTCTCTATTGATTTTTTAGTTGTTTTGTGGTAGATAAGAGGTAGACAGAACCTTAACTTTAGAAGGAGGATTTGACATGGCAAAGAAGACTTTGCGAATGCCGGGGTTGTTAACCCCCAGTGCGGTAGGAGTTTTGGGTAAAGAGGCTGTGCGGCGAGCAATTAAGGTGATCAGACGAGTAAAGTTCAAGTTTGATGTTACCGAGAAGCCGAAGAAGAATGGTAAAGCAGATTATCTTACCAGTGCGGATCTTGCGGCTCAGGAAATGTATCTCCGCTTTATTCGTGAGAACTTCCCAGGATATGGCGTGATCGCAGAAGAGAGAGGCCTATCAATTCCGTGCACAATCAAAGGTGTGAACGCTTTTTTCACTGTTGATCCACTTGATGGTACTAAGGCTTTTATTCGTCGGCAATCAGATGGCATTGGCACCATGCTTTCACTTGTGATTAATGGTGAGGTGGTGGCTGCCTTTGTGGGCGATGTAATGACCCAAGAGATTTATTATTTTCGCCCAGACTCTAAGAATGTTCATCGGATGACATTACTCGATGACGCTGAGGGTTTGGTGATTGACGTCAAGAAGCCGCTCAAAGATCAGTATCTTCTGCTTCGAGACATGCCCGAAAAATTGGACCCACTTGTGAGAACGATGGCTCGAGATAGCTCTGGACTTTTCAAGGATACCAATGTTTGCGGCGGAAGTATTGGCATTACTTTTGCCAAACTTTGGAAGCAAGAGGTTGGGGCGATAATTCTCAAGTCGGATCGTGAGTATCCATGGGATTACACCCCCGTGCTAGGGATTTCTGAAAAGCTCGGGTTTGTGTCATATGAGATTTTCTTCTCTCGCCACATTAGAGCTACCAAAAAAATGGTTTTTGCGGGCAAGACAATTACCCATCTTAACGATCGGATCTTTATTCACAAGAGTCGAGTGCCAGAGTTTAAGAAATGGCTAAAGGCTCATGGAGTGAGGTTTGCGTAATTTGGTGTTTTGAAGTACGAGCGCGCGATTGTTACAATCGCGCGCTTTTTTCTTTTGTAGTTAAGTGGTGCTAAAATTGAATGTAGAAAGGAGGCGAGTATGCCACCGGGAGGTCTTTCTCTATATATCGTCATTTTCGGTTTGTTTATTCTTTTTTTGATCGGTTTGCACCGACGCTCTTAAGCTCCCGTGGTTATTTATTGCCCCTGGAGCTTTTTGTTTTAACTTATTTTGGAAACTATGCTAGAATCGGACTCTATGGCAGGTAAGGAAAAGGTATATCTTTCAATCTTAACGATCGTGGCAATTGGCCTTGGCGTGGGCTTGGGTTTTAGCTATGTTCAGGGCAAAAAGGCAAATGCTGAACTCGAGGCAACTAAAATGCAATTCGCTTCAAGTACTGAAGATTTTACTGCTAAAGTGGCTAAACTTGAACAGGATCTCGAAAAAGAAAAGGAGTTTAATGATGAATTAAATGACGAACTTGATGAAGAGCGCGAGCGCAATGATGATTTTGAGGATCAAATTAAAGACATTTCAAAAACCGTTACCAATCTAGATAAATTAAGTAAAACCGATAAGGAACTTTTACAAAAATATTCTAAAGTTTACTTTTTAAACGAGCATTATGTGCCTGATCGTTTGGTACAAATTGATTCTGATTATATTTTCCCCGTTGGCGATAAAGAGCAAATTCACGCCAAGGTACTGCCTTTTCTTGAGCGTTTATTAAGTCGAGCTAAACGTGACGGTCATGATCTTAAAATCATCTCTGCATATCGCTCTTTTAGCGAGCAAACCGCAGTAAAAAATGGTTACAAATTTATTTATGGCGCTGGCACAGCCAATCAATTCTCGGCCGATCAAGGTTACTCAGAGCACCAACTTGGCACAACTGTGGACCTCACTACCGCTTTACTAGGCAATGCTTTTGAGGGGATTGATAAAACCGAGGCATATAAATGGTTACTCGATAACGCCTATCGTTATGGCTTTGTACTTTCGTATCCTGAAAATAATGCGTATTACCAGTTTGAACCTTGGCATTGGCGTTTTGTGGGTGAGGAGCTGGCAGCTAAATTACACAAAGATGATGCCCATTTTTATGATGTGGAACAACGCGAGATTGATAAGTATCTAATTGTAATATTCGACTAGTTTTGTAGACAAAAGTTTGAGAAGTGAGATAATTAGTGTTATGAAAAAAATAACATTAACCTTTTTGTTTTTGGCTGTAGTATTTTTTGCTGGAGCACAAAATGTTCAAGCAGAAGAGACAATTTCTGACAGTAATAAAAAAGCGCAAATTGAAGAGATTTTTAAGCAGATTAACGCATTAAGGGCCAAACTTCAGGAGTTGACAGGGCGAACTGAAATTAAGCCGCAGAGACAAGCCGACGGAAGAGAAGTTAAAAAGCCACTTTGTATTAAAAAAGGATATGAAAAGCCAACAGCTCGTTGTCGGAAAATTTTAAAGTTTGAGAACAAAAAACCAGGTGTGGAAATGCTCAAAGTTACTGAGCGTGGCACAGATTCTGTGATGATCAGCTGGAAGACAAATAAAGAAGCTGACGGTATGGTGTGGTACACCAAAACTCGCACTGAGATTGAGATGGGCGATGCGTCTAAGGTTTCTGAGGATGATCTATCTCTCACCCATTCGTTTACTCTTGATGATCTAGAAAGCGGGACTCAGTATTTTTACCGCGCGGTGTCTAAAGACGTAGACGGCAAAATTTCTCAAAGTCCAATAAAGTTATTCAAGACTCGTGGTGAAGGTGAAGATGACAACAGTGACGAATAGATATGTTAAAACTTTTCTTTTCTGCACGGTATTAATTATTGCAACTGCTCTAATCTTAGGCCAAATGGGCCGCACTGCTTGGGGACCAAGCGGTGTTCCCGGACTTTGGTCGGGAGATATCTGGAGTCAACAAAACTCTCAACGCCTCGCTGACCACTACTCTCTTACGCATGTTACGCACGGTTTAGGCTTTTACGCGCTTCTTCATTTGGTGGCGCGTGGTTTGCCGGTGGGTCCGAGATTAATAATCGCTGTAGCGCTTGAGGGCGGCTGGGAGATTTTGGAGAACACCGACATGGTGATAAATAAATATCGTGAAGCCACAATATCTCTTGATTATTATGGCGACAGTATTTTAAACTCCGTTGGCGACATGATAGCCATGATCATGGGCTTCCTAATTGCAGCCAAACTCTCGGTTAAAAAGTCACTACTGTTTTTTGTTTTGCTTGAAGTGTTGCTTGCGCTGTGGATAAAAGATAATTTAATTATTAATATTATAATGCTCATTTACCCGGTGGCAGCCATTAAAGCTTGGCAACTTTTATGACCAAAACATTTTTAGTTGATCAAATATATTTCTTATTTCTGTTGGCGGCAGTTTTGGCATTTTTGGTGGCCACAATCGTACTCTCATTTCACTGGGGGAGATATGGTCGAGATGTTAGAGCCATTAAATTAGCGCGACCGGTGTATTATCTCGGGTCGCTTGCGGCTTTGGGCGCGATGATTTGGAGTTACTTTCAGATTATATGAAATACTCAAACCCAATTATTTTAGAGGAGGGAGAGCTGGTGGTGCATGATGCGCGTAAGCATTGGTTTTTAATTTTGGTAGAATTGCTTTCGCTTGCGTTGGCAATCCTCTTGCCGCTTATCATCTTGCTAATTATTAATAGTTTACCTGTTACGGTTGGGAGTTTTGCTGGCAAAATCTCTCTTGGCCATGTGGTCTTTTTTGGCTCGTTATGGTTTTTGGTAATTTGGATTATGGGATTTGCCGTGATTACGGATTACACACTTGATGTGGTTAAAATCACCAATAAGCGTATTATTGATATAGACCAGCGGGGATTTTTTTCGCGTAACATTGCAACTATTAGACTTGAAACAGTACAAGATATTACGATAAATTCACACGGAATCTTACCGACTTTGCTTCACTATGGTGACTTAAGTATTCAGTCGGCGGGAGAATTGAACGAGTTTGTGGTCAGGGGTTTGCGTAGTCCGGATATGGTAAAAGAGATTATGATTCGTGAGCAGGGGAAGGTTTTATCAAAATAAAATAATAATATGGAATTATATAAAACCCCAAAACTTATATTACTCTTACTTCGGGTAGCAATGGGATGGTTATTTTTCTACGCAGGTATTACTAAAGTACTTGATAGCGAGTGGTCGGCTGCAGGTTATTTGGCTGGTGCGAAAAACTTCACCGGGTTTTACTCTTGGCTTGCCAGTGAGAGCATTCTTCCCATCACTAACTTTTTAAACGAGTGGGGTTTAACTTTACTTGGCCTCGCTTTAATTCTTGGAGCCTTTGTGCGCCTAAGTTCACTCTTAGGTGCAGGTATGATGATTCTCTACTATTTGGTAATTCTTGATTACCCACATCCGAACGCTCATGCGTATATTGTAGATGAGCATATTATTTACGCACTAGTTTTGTTATTTTTTGCCGCCACTCAAGCTGGGCGCTTTTGGGGAATTGATCGGATGTGGAGGTGGGATTAATTCAATTGTTTTCTCTTTTATGTAATATGCTAGGATCGAGCGATGTATCCAAGAAAGTTACTTGATATTAGGTGGCGTGATTTAGCGTTTGGGACGCTCTATCTTTTCAGCCCTCGAGGAGTGTTTGGAGAAAAATACCAACCTTGTTTCTCAGTTCGGACCGGCTTTGACGCTTTGCTGTCTACTTTAAACTTTCCTGAACAAAGTGAGATTATTATGCCCGGGATGACAATACCGAGCATGCTTGAGATTGTGCGGGCGCACAAGATTATCCCTATCGGTTGCGATGTCTCACCCGACACACTATTGCCGTCACTCGCTGATTTAGAGAGCGCTGTAACTCCTAAAATAAAAGCGGTGGTGATAACGCATATGTTTGGTTGCCGAAATGATCTGGGGGAAATTGCTGATTGGGCTAAAAAGCATTCATTATTTTTAATTGAAGATAGCGCTCAAGTATTTACTGGATTTGATACTTTTAATAACAGCGTGGCGGATGTCACGATGGTAAGTTTTGGACCGCTTAAATTTGCGACCGCTTTGGGTGGTGCGATTTTTTCTTTCCGTGATCCGGAACTCGAAAAAAAGTGGCGAAACCTTCAAAATAGTTATCCAGTTCAAAGTCGTTTTTCTTATCTTCGTACAATTATTAAGCATACTTCGATTAAAGTTCTCTCCATCCCACTTATATACAGAATTTTTTATCAACTTTGTACGCTACTATCAAAAGATATTGACCAGGTGATTGGGTCATCGACTCGCGCGTTTAAATCCCAGGATTTACTTGATCAAATCAGAAAGCGTCCAAGCCTCCCACTTCGTAAACTTTTGGCTCGACGATTTCGAACTTACAACATTGACCGCTTTAAGGAGTGCCAAGCAATTGGCAAGCTCTATGATAAATATTTGCCAACTCAATATAAGAGAATTGGCATGGAATGTTCTGAGTTAACCTACTGGCTATACCCAATTTTGGTTGATGATCCAGCAGTGTTTGTGAGAGGGCAGCGGAAGTTGGGGATTGATGCGGCGCGTGGTGGCACCACGTCACTCACCCCCGTGCCTAATCGTGAGGGCGTGGCGCCGTCCTCGCTAGAATATATTGCAGAACATTTATGCTTTTTCCCTTGTTACCCTAAATTTTTTAATAGCGGCCAGGGCGATAAATTTTTTGAACTTAAACCTACACATGTCGGCGTTACTGATAAGCATCATGTAAGAAAATGGTATGTAAATAAAGTTAGTACTCCAACTAAAGAAGAGGAGATTGTTGATATTGTTAAGAAAACAGAAAAGCATCAAACGGTAGCGATTTGTGGTGCTAGCCAAAGTCAGGGAGGGCAACAATTTGCACCACTTTCTCACCTAATTAATTTGAGAGAATATCGAGGTGTTGTTTCTTTTGATCCTAGTAAAAAAATAATCACCGTACGTAGCGGTACTACTTGGGACGAGGTTCATCGCATTATTAATCCAGCGGGCTTAGCGGTGGCTGCGATGCAATCGTCTATAGATTTTACTGTGGGAGGATCAATCGCCGCTAATATCCATGGGCGGCAAATTGCCACTTGCACTATCAGCACCACCATACTCTCACTACGTGTGCTTTTTGCAGATGGCACTATTAAAACCGTATCACCTACGGAATCTCCTGAATTATTCTACGGTGTAATTGGAGGCTACGGCCTCCTTGGACTTGTGCTTGAGGTCACTCTACAGCTAATTGATAATGAATTTTTAGAACAAACCATGGCTATTATGCCAGTTGAAGATCTCCCCAAGTACTTTTTTGATTTAAGAAAATCAGACCCCGACTTGCGACTATTTGCGGCGCGATTGTCTATTGTGCCCACTAACTTACTTCTTGAGGCGTCTATCGTCACCCACAAAAAAACCCAAACAGCTTCACCAATAGCTCTTACAGACGAAAGGAATGTTTTAAGAGATAAATTTTTCTTAGGATTTTCTCGAAATTTTCCTAAGTTGAAAAGCGCTTGTTGGCGTTTAGAAAGGGGTCTCGCCTCTCAATTTGGAAAAAAGGTATTATTAACAACCAACAATGCTAAGCGGCCGCCAGCCACGCCACTTAAATTTCTTGATCGTTATTCCCATTACAACGTAGATTATGTGCAGGAATATTTTATTCCGCTTGATAAGTTCCAAACTTTTGTGACTCAAGCCCGAGCTATCCTCACTCGTCACGATGCCAATGTGATTGGAGCAACGGTGCGCTTTATTGCCGGAGACAGTAAAGTCCTCCTTACTTACGCGAGTGAAGACTGCTTTTCACTGATGTTTTACTGTAATCGCGGAAGAGATATTGAGAGTTATGCGGATGCCTCGCAGATGGTAGGTGAGTTAATAGACTTGGCGATCAGCTGTGGAGGAAAATTTTATCTCGCTTATGAACTTCACGCCACTAAAGCCCAGTTTAATAAATCTTACCCACAAGCAGAAAAATTCTTTGCACTCAAACAGCAGTATGATCCCAACAATCTATTTCAGAATAGTCTTTATAACTACCGAGATCGGAATAACTACCGGTAAGACCTTAGTAAAAAAGAGAAAGAGCGTGACTTGGCGTTTAGTGGCTTCAATACCAAGAATCTTGTCAAAAAAATAATGCCCGTAAAATGTTTCTCCAAATAGGCAATTTTCGTCATGTTGGAATCGGTAAAAACGTTCAAGTTGAGTAAGCGGACAGCCACCAATGAAATGGTTGATGGTAACGTTGATGAATACAACCGCAATGTGGAAGGGGGCATATCCTGGTATCGCAATTGAAATTATCGACCCAGCAAGTAGGTAGATGTTATAAGCAGCATGAATTGTCGCGACGCAATCGGCAATTATTTTATAATGTATTTTTGTATCCATAATGCGAGTATGCCAGCAGTAATATTACTTGCCATTATTGTGCCATAAACCCAAAGCATTGAAAAGCCTGTGGAAAAAATATATAACAGAGAAACTAAAATTAAGAGACGTATGCTGTTGATTAAAAAAGAGGGGATGGGTTTGCCGATGGCATTAAGTGAAGATGAAATTACAAATAACATACCCTCGAATCCGTAAGTTAAACTAATTAATCGTAAATATAAAATAGCACTTTCTGCCACTGACGCTTCCTGCGTGAATAAAGACACTATTGATCCGGCTAAAATCCAGATTATTGCCGCAACTATTAATTGCCAAACAAAAACAATTTTATTAGCTAGTTTGATAGTTTGCCGAGTGCGGACAATATTGTTTGCGCCCCAGGTGATCCCCACAATTGGCGGCACTGAAGCGGTCATGGCAATAGGTAGAGCTAGTAATAGTGGTTCAAGCTTCATGCCTAAACCGGCGCCCCCTATCACCCCAGTACCAAAACCAGCTAACTTCATAGTAATGAGGGAAAAAGCGAATGGTAATAATAAGTTACTAAATGTTGATAACCCGCCGACGTAAGAAATGTGCTTCAGTGAATTTGTTAAGCCTGTCCAATCAAAGCGGATCATCCGCTCTCGAATCATATAGATGAGTCCAATTATCCCTGCAACCGCTGCCGAGGCCACAGTGGCATATGCAGCGCCGGCTAACTCAAGACGTGGAGCTGGTCCTAAACCAAACATCAAAATGGGATCTAAAATTATATTAAGTAAACAGCCAATTCCCATGATTATAGCTGGCATGTTGGCATTGCCACTGGCTCGGATCATGGCCGCGAGCACGATTGGGAGAATGTATAAAAAAGCGCCATAGATAACAATGTTGTTGTAAGTTTTTGCAAGATCAAAAACACCCGCCTCAACTCCCAGACTTTGAAGATAGATGTCAGAGGCAAAAAATCCAATAACGGCAATAATTGCCGAGACGATTAAGATAAAAATTATGCCGTGACCTGTGGCTAGAGCTGCTTGGTTAAACTCGCTCCTTCCAATTTTTGGGGCAATGTAGCTTAATGTTCCTACCCCAAGTCCGAGACCAATAGTGGTAATCATAAAGAGCACAGGAAAGCTTGCCCCCATGGCGGCTAGCGCGGTGGTGCCAAGCTTGGAGGCGAAGTAAGTGTCTACAACACCAAAAAGAAAAACCGCGGCAATAGAGATAAAAGAGGGGACGGTGAAGCTGATTAAAAGACGCAGTAAAGGAGCGGAAAATATTCTTTCTCGCCATTCTAATTTATCTTTCTCAATTTGCGTGATTGATTGCACAATGTGGTGGACCCTACCGGGATCGAACCGGTCGCCTCATCCATGCCATGGATGCGCTCTACCAAATGAGCTAAGGGCCCTTTCTTCACAAACCGATTTGGTAAAAATAGCATAAATTTGGTACACTCGGCAACATGTTTAAAGATTTTTTTTTGAAGAAGATGTTGAAGGCGCAGGGGGTGCCGGAGGGGCAGGTGGATATGGTTTTAAAAATGGTGAATAAGAATCCCGAACTTTTTAAAAAAATCGCTGGCGAAATTGAAGCCAAAACCAAAACCGGCCTCGACCAACAAACCGCCGCTCAGCAAGTAATGCAATTGCACCAAGCGGAGATTACGAAGTTGATGCAGGAAAATTAAAAAGAAAAAAGCCGACGCATTGGGTGCGTCGGCGATGGTTAGAATTGTGATCAGGTAAGGTTATTGCTATACATTACCTTCTGGATCTACGATAAATGTTGTCATAAGTGTTGCCACGAGTAGGATTCCGCCTGAATAAAGAAGCAACCCTTTACTCATGATGCCCAATACTTGCAAGACAATCACCATTCCAGCAAAGGATGAAATAAGGATCGTCCACAGCCAAGCATCCTTTGTTTTGAGGATTGGTCGAGCTGGAATGTAGAAGATGGATAGCAGTATGCCGGCTAAAAAGAATGGCAAGACTGTTCCGTCCACATCATTTCCGGCCCAGATACTGACTTCATTCGCAAAACCAAGGAACGCAATCTGAACAATTACGCCACCGACCAAAGCCATCAAATGGCAGAGAAGCAAACGCTTCTTTTCAACTGAAATCGTACCGCAGATCATTAATTTCTCCCTTCGTTTTTCCAAAGATCAATTTCCTGATTTCACCTTTTTAGGATCATCAGCCCAAGTACACACTTGAGTATCGGGGGAGGTTTTAGTGAGACCTCCCAAACTCTTCGGTTAACAGTGGGATTTGATTTGCATATGCTCTCCTCTTTTTTTGCCACATTGGCCGCAGAACCCCCACGTACGACCGTCTGCGTCCCAACCACAGTGGCACTTATTTACCCCAGATTCAGACTCCATGTATTTTTCTGTCACGTACCCAATGAAGAGCCCCACACAGAGCCCCACAATAAATTTGGCAGCGATAATCAGTCCGCCCATTTTTTTACCTCCTTTTTACGGCTTAATCGTGATTATCAAATCACAACCTTACCGAACATTTCCGTGGCTATTTTAGCATATTATACACACACTTGTCAAGGGGCATTTTCGGCAACAAAAAAACCGCCTTGTACCATAAGGTACATGGCGGCTTGCGACAGTCTCTTGTCATTCAGAGTATCGATACTGACTTCCGTCGGGACGGACGATGAAGACTCGATCCTGGATTCCGTTCTGTCCGCCTGAGGTCCTGGCTGGTTGAGTCCTCTCCAGGTTGGCTAAGCGGTGCTTCGCCGCCGCTTTAGCCGCAGCCTCATTGTCGTATTCTCCCTCGAGATCGTACCACTCACTTGAGAAGGTATCGAAACCCCGGAGTTTGTATGTGTCGCGTAATTGGTGACCCATACCTACCTCTTCTGCTGCATGTTTGAAGCCGTTCATGACTTTGCTCCTTCTGTAAAAGATCCACTACACTCTCTTGAGGGTTATCAAATTTAATCAAGGGAAAAGATGTCTCCGCTCTGTTCCGTCGGCATTTGTCTTAACAACTTTACCCACTTTATTATGTACCGTACAACTATTTCCCCGACTTTTTGCTGATTTTTCTGCGCACTTAGCACTACAGACCACCACGCCTCCTGGTCCCACCAATCCCGTTTTGTCGAGGTCAAATCTCTTCTTACATACACTACAACTTTGTTTATCCATGCCCTCTGCTCCTTAACAAAGATCGCATTTAATTTAGAACTCCAATCAATAACTACCATAAAATTGAAATTTGGGCAAGAAAAAAGCCGACGCGTTGGTCGGCTAGGTTGTTTCGTTAACACTCGGTGTTGACGGCCTAACGGCTTCTTCTTGTTCGCAGGCAGCCCTCCTCACCAAAATATAATTCGGCAATGCGAATTGGGCGAACATTTAATAGTGTTGCCAATTCAATTACCCAGCTCTTGGGGAATAGGAGAAGTCCGGTCTCATACTTACACATCCGGCCTTTGTCGATACCAAAATGAGCAGCGACGGCTTTCTGGGAGACACCCGACTTTCCTCTCAGTGCCCGAATTTTTTGCGCAACGGCCATTCTCACCTCTAAGTTTCCGTCAGTTAGGGCGAAGTTTGGTTTGGGCATCTTTCACTCCCTCCTTTAAATCAACTTAATCGCAGTTACCGAACTACGATTTTGCCGAACATTTTCCTACGACTATCTTAGCGTATTATATACAGACTTGTCAACCATAAATTGATTTTTGGGTCTATAAGCTATCACCTATAACCTAAATTTATGTCTCTATCCATCGGCATGGTTTGAACGTAACTGAACATTTGCTGGTGCCGTCTAGATTTGAAGTCAGTATGTCTAAGCGAGCTAAAATCTTAACTTCTATACCTTGGCTTGGTATACTGGGGGTATGACAGAACAAAAAGAACAACCGGATTTAAATGAGGATATAAATCGTCAGCTTAAGCCAGAAGAAATCAAAGAGCACCTGCAGAGGTTGCAGGATAAATTTGGTGCTGGTCTTCGGGAAAAGAGCGGAATAAATATTAAGTTTCCTGAGGGCACAAAAATTGGTGAAAGGGATGTGTCGGGGCAATCTCTCGAAGAAGTTTTTCAGTGGCTTAAATCGTCACTTGAGTCCTATGAACCACCAATTGTGCAAGAAGAATCAGCGGCCGAAATCGAATCGGATGAAACCGAGACCGAACAAATTCCCGAGTGGCTGGTTGGCCACGAGAATTTAATGTATCGCGGAGGTTACGAAAATCCACTTTGGGAACTTGATGGACGTGAATATGACAGTAAAATTGTCGCTTTTTATGAACGTAAGGGTAAACAACTTAAGCCCGGAAGAGGCAGTGCGGAACAAGTAGTTGAACTGGAGACTGTTGATCATAATTTTAGTCCCGAGGAGTGGCAGGTTGTTAAGCGGATATTTGAAAAATATACGAGCTTGGAAGAAAAGCTGAATGGAGACGATGAAGATGAGAAAAATGAGGCTCGTCGTAAAATGCTAGATATTGCCAGGGATGAGAATAAGCAACGGAAAGGCAATGCCGAGGCCCACCTCTTGAAGGAGGAGATTGCAGCGACAATTGAAGACATTACCAAGAAAAAAAGAGGATTTAAAAAAGAGTCGATCGAGGTTGAAAAATTAACTCAAACTGTGGCGGAGTTGCTTAGCCAGATTTTTGTTTTGAATAGGACTCGTGGCGATGGCAAGGATAGGGTACCCGTGGTTAAAGAAGGCATAAAAGAAATTCCCTCCTTTAAAGAAAGTCTCGGGTTGTTGTCTGAATGTCTTGACACTCAAACCGAATCTCATAAAGGTATGACCTTGATGATTGGTGAAGCCGGTACAGGAAAAAATGAAGCGGTGGAATACTTGGCTGCTAAAACACATCGGCCTTTTTACTGGTTTCCTTGCGGCAGAGGTATGGAAGCGATTGACCTTGTTACTCATTATGAATTCGATTCCAAGGAAGGGACCAAGAGATTTTTAACCGACCTGGCCGAAGGTATCCAAACCCCCGGAGCCATTATTATGATTGACGAGGTTAACGCCCTTAAACCCGAGGTGCAGGCGATTTTGCACGGTTTGGGAGACAGTAATCGTTCTTTGAATTATGATGGAATTAAGATCCCAGTTGCGCCAGACGCACTCATAATTATCGCCGGTAACCCAGCAACTTATGGTTCGGCCGGTAATCTAGGTCAAGCGTTGCTTAGTCGTACTAGAGGTCAATCAATGGTGATGGAATACCCGTCGCTAACCAAGGGGGCTTTAAAACAGAGGAAGGAGAGACTACCACAGGGTGAATTGGAAAAGAAAGAACAGGAAGATAATACTCTGCAGGACTTTGCTTGCGATGAGGCGATGGTACTGTATTCTCAACTCAATGAATTTTCTGGACTTACCGACAAAGAGTTTGAACTATTGTGGGATGTGGTGGTAAATGAGAAGACCCAAGGGGCGCGCGTTTCCGAACTTCAGGCTAATCCCAAATTGAGCGGTCTCGTTGAGGGCTTTACGGGTGAACATATCAAAAAAACGCTGATCGATATGCGGGACATCTTGAGAGTTGCAGATGCCTGGAGAAAAAATTATGAACTCAAAAAGAGTGGCTTTGATATCATTGGTTTAAGTATGAGAGACACGATATCGGTGATGAGGGCGTATAAGAATAATAGAGATGTGCGCAAGGCTTACCTGAAGGTTATGGACGATTTTAAGAAAAATCCGATAGACGGTCTCGACACTGTTTATATGTCTCTGGGGCAACTATTAAACAAGACCTTAAATAATTCTTAACAAGAACAGAAATAGAATCTATGTCGAAAGAGACACCCTTAATTGCTGAAACAATTAAAGATACCGATTCTCCGGAGAAAAAGGAGGGGGAGGGTGGTTATGGTGTGGAGATTGTGAAGGGTCAAGAAAATGGGGATGTTGTAGGTAAATTACAGCAACTTGAGTCAGCACTTTCCCATGATACACCCGTCAGCGTTGAGCAAATTCTAGAAGTTGAGAAGTCCCTAGACTCAATGAAGGTAGTGGTTGGTGGTGATGAAATGACAATCGGAGAGATGCGTCAGATTCCAGATTTGGAAAAAAATGCAAAAATCTGGGAGGAGATTAAAGCTAGGGATATTAGCCATTGCGATAATCTCACCTACCTCACTCCTCAAATTGCTCGTCAGTTGAGTGGTCATCGAGGCTATCTCTCTCTTGGTGGCCTCACCACCATACCTGACGCTGCCGCCGAACACTTGTCTCATCGTCAGGGCGATCTCTATCTCAACAGGCTCACCATCATCTCCGACATCGCCGCCGAACATCTTTCTCGCCATCAAGGCCCTCTTTCTCTTGATGGCCTCACCACCATCTCTGATGCCACCGCCGAACATTTGTCTCACCATCAAGAC